>NZ_JBVHXA010000005.1:376925-443221 GCF_055563935.1 Streptomyces sp. NPDC029169 | reverse complement strand
GCGAGTCCCATGCTGTTGCTCGCGCGTACACCACCCCCCCCCCCCCCACCCCCCCCCACCCCCCCCCCCCCCCCCCCCCCCCCCCCCCCCCCCCCCCCCCCCGGCGTCCGGCATCGTGAGGTGGTCTCAGGAGCGGGCCGCCGCCTCGCGCACCCCGTCGAGCAGCCGGGCCTGTTCGAGCAGCCCCGGATCCGGGGTCGCGTCCTTCCGGCGGACCGCGTCGGCGAACTCCCGCAGGGCGTTGGCGCACTGGTCGTCCGGCTCCAGGCGGATGAGCTCGGTACCGCCGTGCCGCTCCCACCGGATCACCGGCGCGTGGTCCGGCAGCGGGGTGAAGGCGGGCTCGACGGTGATCCGGCCCGCGCTGCCGAGCACTTCGTAGCGCGAGGTGTAGTAGTGCTCGAAGCCGAACGCGAGCTGCGCGGTCACCCCGCCTGGGGCGGCCAGCAGCGCACCGCCCGCCACGTCCACCCCGTACGCCGGGTCGTGGCGCAGCCGGGCCCCGGCCACGCGCAGCCCGGGCCCGAGGAAGTGCAGCGCAGCCCGCACCGGGTACGCCCCGACGTCAAGGAGCGCTCCGCCGCCCAGCCGAGCGTCGTACCGGATGTCCGCCGGATCGCGCGGCGGAACGGCGAACGCCGCGGAGAACAGGCGCGGTTCGCCGATCGCGCCGTCCCCGATCAGCTCCCGAACCCTGCGCTGCTGCGCGTGGTGGAGGAACATGAAGTTCTCCCGCAGCACAAGCCCGAGCCGTTCGGCGAGGGCCACGAGCTCTCCGGTCGTCCCGGCGCCATGGGTCAGCGGCTTCTCGGCGAAGACGTGCTTGCCGGCCCGCAGCGCCCGCGCGATCCACTCGGCGTGCAGCCCGGTCGGCAGGGGCACGTAGACCGCGTCCACGTCCTCGCGTTCCAGCAGCCGCTCGTAGCCGAAGACCGGCCGCCCGCCGAAGCGGCCGGCCGTCTCGGCGGCCCTGCCGGCGTCGCGGCTGGCCACGGCGGTCAGCGTGAACTCCGGAAGCCGCGCGGCCGTCGGCAGCACCCGGCGCACGGCGATGTCCGCGCACCCGAGCACACCCCAGCGCAGGGGCACGGTCACGCCGCGCCCTCCTGCGTCAGGTCGAGTTCGCCCTGCGGCCGCCAGAACCGGGGGTTGTCCCGGTACCAGTCGACGATCGCGGGCAGCCCCTCCTCGAAGGTCCAGTGCGGCCGGTAGCCGAGCTGCTCACGGATCTTGGTGTCGTCCACCGAGTAGCGCAGATCGTGGCCCTTGCGGTCCTCGACGTGCCGGACCATGCTCCAGTCCGCCCCGCACAGCTCCAGGAGCCGGCCGGTGACCTCACGGTTGGTGAGATCGCTGCCGCCGCCGATGTTGTAGATCTCGCCGGCCGACCCGCGGGTCAGCACGGCGTGGATCGCCCGGCAGTGGTCGTCGACGTGCAGCCACTCGCGCGAGTTGCGCCCGTCGCCGTACAGCGGGACGGGCAGGCCGCTGAGCAGGTTGGTGATGAACCGCGGCAGGAACTTCTCGGGGTGCTGGCGCGGACCGTAGTTGTTCGAGCAGCGCGTGATGCGTACGTCGAGGCCGTGCGCCCGCCAGTAGGCGCGGGCGACGAGGTCGCTGCCCGCCTTCGAGGCGGCGTACGGGGAGTTGGGCAGCAGCGGCTCCCGCTCGTCCCAGGAGCCGGTGTCGATCGACCCGTACACCTCGTCGGTCGAGACATGGACGACGGTCCGCACACCGGTCGCGAGGCACGCCTCAAGGAGATGCTGGGTGCCGCCGACATTGGTGCGTACGAAGGCGGAGCCGTCCTGCAGGGAGCGGTCGACATGGCTCTCGGCGGCGAAGTGCACCACGGCGTCGTGCCCGGGCAGCAGCAGCCTGAGCAGGTCCTGGTCGCACACGTCGCCGCGGACGAAGAAGAGCCGGGGGTGGTCGGCGGGCAGGTTGTCGAGGCTGCCGGCGTAGGTCAGCTTGTCCAGGACGGTGACCTCGGCATCCTCGAAGCCGGGATACTCACCGGCCAGCAGATGGCGGACGTACGTCGATCCGATGAAGCCGGCTCCGCCGGTCACGAGCAGTTTCACGCGGGCACCTCGGCAAGGGCGTTGTCACCGATGATCAGCCGGCGCGGCCCGGGACCGGGGGAGGCGCCGATGTCGGACCAGCGTCCGATGATGGAGCCGTGCAGGGCGGGGACGCCCCGCACGGAACCGCCTTCCAGCATGATGGATCCGGAGACGGAGGTCTTCTCGAGTACGCAGTCACGGCCCACGGAGACGTCCGGGCCGACGGTGCTGTCGGTGATGACGCTGCCGGCGCCGATGACGACCGGTCCCGTGATCCGCGAGCGCACGACCCTCGCGCCCTCCTCGATCACCACGGCGCCCTCGACCGTGGAGTCGGCGTCGAGTGCGCCACGGACGTCCCTGGACTGCCGGCTCAGCAGGACGCTGTTGCACTCCAGCAGGTCCTCCGGCTTCCCGGTGTCCTTCCAGTAGCCCGCGTACTCGTCGGCGAAGACGCCGCCGGCGCCGTACCGGACGAGGTGCTGGATGGCGTCGGTGACCTCCAGCTCCCCCCGCGCGCTGGGCCGGATGGCCGCGACCGCGCGATGGACGGCCGCGGTGAAGAAGTAGACACCGATGACCGCCAGGTCGCTCGCGGGCTCCTTCGGCTTCTCCACCAGCCGGAGCACCCGTCCCCCCGGACCCACCTCGGCCACCCCGTACGCTCGCGGGTCCTCGACCCGGGAGACCAGGATGCGGGCGTCGCCGCGGTCCGTGCGGAAGCGCTCGGCCGCCTCGCCGATGCCGTCGACGAGGACGTTGTCCCCGAGGTACATGACGAAGTCCTCGTCCCCCAGGAAGTCGGCCGCGATGGCGATGCAGTGGGCCAGGCCGAGCGGCGCGTCCTGGCGGATGTAGGTGATCCGCAGGCCCAGCGCCGAACCGTCGCCCACGACCGCGGAGATCTGGTCGACATGGTCACCGACGATGATCCCCACATCGGTCACACCGATGTCGCGGATGTTCTCCAGACAGTGAGTCAGAACCGGCTTGTTGGCCACGGGGAGCAGCTGTTTGGCCGTCGAATAAGTGAAGGGGCGCAATCGCGACCCCGTCCCTCCGGACAGTACCAGTGCCTTCATGCCGAGCAGAGTGGAGACCACGGCTCAAATCCTGGTGGACACCGGCTCGGGGCACGACCGGCGGCGCACGGGCGTTCCTCGAGTACGCCTTGAGTGCCCCGTCGCATCGTGCGGGGCATGGCATTGGTGCGGAACCCGGCCCGGCAGCGGCCGCAGGAAGCGGAACTCGGCGCATTCTACGAATGGTTCGGTGAACAGAACCGTCTCCATCACTACCACGTGCAGCGGGTCGGCCTCGGCGCCCTCACCGGCTGGCGCCTCGACGAGCGCACCGGGGATCTCGTCCACGCCTCGGGACGGTTCTTCACGATCACCGGACTGCGGGTACGGATGGAGACCGGGCGGGAACGGGAGTGGACCCAGCCCGTCATCGTCCAGCCGGAGATCGGCCTCCTCGGCATCCTCGTCCGGCGGATCGACGGCGTGCTCCACTGCCTGATGCAGGCGAAGATGGAGCCCGGCAACATCAACACCCTCCAGATGTCACCGACCGTGCAGGCCACCCGGAGCAACTACACGGGCGTCCACCGGGGCCGCAGCGTGCCGTACGTGGAGTACTTCATCGGCGACCGCCGCGACACCGTGCTCTCCGACACGCTCCAGTCCGAGCAGGGCTGGTGGTTCCTGCACAAGCGCAACCGCAACATGATCGTGGAGATCGACGAGGACGTGCCGGCGCACGACGGCTTCCGCTGGCTCCCGCTCGGCCTCATCGGCGAACTGCTGACGCACGACAACGTCATCAACATGGACTCCCGTACGGTGCTGGCCTCGATGCCGTACGAGGACCGGGGGACTCCGCCTGCCCTGCACCCGATCCGTGAGGTGCTGCGCCGGCTCACCGACACCCGCGCACGCCACCACCTGGTCCAGCGACGGGTGCCGCTGAACGACGCCCTCGACGCCGGCTGGCGCCTCACCGACCAGGGCATCGCCCGTCCCGACGGCAGGTTCTTCGAGGTCATCGGCGTCGACGTGCAGGCCGAGCGGCGCGAGGTCGCCAGCTGGTCGCAGCCCCTCCTCGCGCCCCGACCCGGTCTCTCCGGCCTGTTCGTGCGGTACGTCGAGGGCGTCCCGCACCTCCTGCTGCACGCGCGCGTGGAGGCGGGCACCCTGAACGTCGCCGAGTACGCGCCCAGCGTCCAGTGCACCCCGGACCACGAGCCCGGGGCCCGCACGGAGAACCCGCTCCTCGACCGGCTGCTCGCGGCGCCGGCCGAGGACGTGCTCCACGACACCGTCCACTCCGAGGAGGGCGGCCGTTTCCACCACGCGCTCACCCGCAACCTGGTGGTGACCGCCGGCGAGGACTTCCCCGACGACCTGCCGCCGGAGTACTGCTGGGTCTCGCTCCACCAGGCCCGCGCCCTGCTCCAGCACAGCAACTATCTGAACGTGCAGGCCAGAACGCTGGTCGCCTGCCTGAACCCGACGCTCGCGCCCTGACCCTGGGGGCGCCCGGCGGCCGCCTGTCGAGTCCTCCTCAAGGGAGTTTCCACTCCCGCCTCCTAGCGTCCCCGGCATGAGAATCCTCGTCATCTCCGGTGGCAGCCGAGGCGCGGTCTTCCCGCTGATCCCGCTCGCCACAGCCGCACGCAACGCAGGCCACGAGGTCGTGGTGGGCGTCACCGAGAACACCCTGCCCACGGTCGCGAGCGCCGGACTGCCCGGCATCCCGCTCACCACGGGCACGATGCCCCAGTTCATGTACAAGGACCGGGCGGGGGTCCCGCTCGTCGAGCCCGAAGACCCGGACGAGTGGAACCTGTTCAACGGGCGCGGCATGGGCCGGCTGGCCGCGGCCAGCCTGAACTCCCTCATGGAGTTCATCGAGAACTGGAAGCCGCAGCTCATCATCGGCGGCTCGCTCTCCTACGCAGCCCCGCTCGTCGCCACCCACTACGGCATCCCCTTCGTCCGCCAGGCGCTGAACATGGGCGAGCCGGAGAACATCGACCTCGGGGCCGCCGCCGAACTGGCCCCCGAGCTGGAGCGCCTCGGCCTGGACACCATTCCCGGCGAGGAGCTGTTCATCGACATCTGCCCGCCGAGCGTGCGCCCCGCCGACCGCACCGCACCCTCCCAGTCCATGCGCTACGTGCCGTACAACACGCATCAGCGGCTCGAGCCCTGGATGTACACCAAGCCCGAGGCGCCGCGCGTCATCGTCTCCGCGGGCAGCCGCGTCACGCACGACTACGAGCTCGACGCCCTGCGGGCGCTCGTGCAGAAGGTCACCCCCCTCGGCTACGAGATGGTGATCGCCGTGCCCGACGAGGTCGCGGCCGACCTCCGGCCGCTGCCCGAGGGCACCCGCGCCGGCTGGCTCCCCGTCGACACCCTGGTGCGGTCCAGCGATCTGCTGGTGCACCGGGCCGGCGGCAACACCATGCTCTCCGCGATGACCGCCGGCATCCCGCAGCTGGTCGTCCCCGCCATGCCCAAGCAGGTCGGCATGACGCAGACGCTGGTGGAGTACGGGGCGGCGAAGATGCTCGTCGACGGCGAGGACACCCCCGAGGCCATCACCGACGCCTGCCGGGAGCTGCTCACCGAGCCCTCGTACAAGCGGCGGTCGCAGGACATCGCGGCGGAGATCGCCGCTCTGCCGTCCCCCGACGACGTCGTGGGCATCATCGAGAAGCTCGTGAAGGGCTGAGCCGATGACGGCGGAGAACCCGACCGTCCGCGCGGAGCGGGACGCGCCCCGGCGCACCCTGTTCCGGGACGACTTCGCCGCGGGCCTGCTCGCCTCCGGCGAGGACGCGCCCTGGCTGCTGAGGCCGGCCGGGGCGCTGCCGCAGGGGGACGGCGTGCCGCGCGCCGTCCCCGGCGGGGGCCTCGTGGTCGATCCGGTCGCGGTCCATCCCACGACGGGCGAGCCGTGCTTCGCGTACGGCACGATGCCCGGCGCCGGTGACGACCACATGCTGTGGCGGGCGATTCCCCGCCGGTTCGCCTCCTCCGGCCTGCCCGGCCACGACGTCGGGCCGGACGGGGCGCTCACCGTCGAGGCGGAGATCGCGACGGAGGCCTTCGGCATGGCGGGCCACCCCTACGGGGACGCCGTGGCCGATCCCCGCGGCGATCTCCGGCTCGGCGCGGGCGCGCTGATCGCCGCCGATGTGGAGACCCGGCTGGTCTTCAACCTCAGCCTCACCGACAGCCGTGTCTTCGCACTGTACGAGCGCTTCTCCGACCCCGCGGAGAAGACCGGGTTCTGCCGCGCGGTACCCGTGGCCGACCGTGTACCGGGGCAGTTCCACCGGCTCGCGATCAGCTACGACCGCGCGGCGGGCACCGCTCGCTGGAGCGTGGACGGCCGGGAGGTCCTCACCGTCGACCGGCTCGGCGGCCGCGGTCCGGGGGACCGGGGCCGGCTGCTGACCGACGAGGGCGGCCCGGAGAGCGAGCTGGCTCCCCGGCAGCTCCTCTGCGGCCTGTGCGTGTTCACCCTGCCGGGCGCCGGCGGTCCCGACGGCGGACCCGCACTGGTGCCGGACGGCCGGCCCGGAGCGTCCGGGCCGTGGGGCCAGGGTGTGCGCCTGGCGGCCCGCTCCTTCGAGGTGAGCGCGCACTGACCGACGGCGCTGCGACGAGGGCCCCCTCCGGTGGAGGGGGCCCTCGTCGTGCGGGTCCGGGTGGGGGGCGGACCCGGGTCGGCGGCTCAGGACAGCTCGTACTCCTCGGGGCGGACCCGGCGGGTCTGCTCCCAGTACTCCTGGGCGGTGAACGGCCAGTTCTGGGCGGTGCGTCCGGCGGCCCGGTCCATCACCCAGTTGCTCACCGACGACCAGCCCCAAGCGCGTGCGCGGTTGGCCTCGTCGAGGCGCTCGTTGAACTCCCGGAAGACGTCCTCGCGCACGTCGAGCGAGCGGTGTCCGCCGGCCAGGAGAAGCCGCAGCGCGTCGAGGACGTACGACATCCCGCACTCGGAGAAGTAGAAGATGCTGCCGCCCTGGCCGGAGAGATTGGTGTTGGGGCCGTACAGGCAGAAGAGGTTCGGGAAGCCGGGGACGGTCAGCCCGAGATAGGCGCGGGCGCTGCCGCCCCACGCCTCGTGCAGGTCCGCCCCGCCGCGACCGGTGACCCGCATCGGCGCGAGGAAGCGGGAGGCCTCGAAGCCGGTCCCGTAGACGATGACGTCGGCCGGGTGCTCGGTCCCGTCGGCGGTGACCACCCCGGTCGGGGTGATCCGCTCGATCCGGTCATCGACCAGCCGGACGTCGTCCCGCTTGAGCGTGCGGAGCCAGGAGCCGTCGTCGCGGAGCACGCGCTTGGCTCCCACCGGGTAGCGGGGCAGGACCTTGGGCAACAGCTCGGGGGCGTCGGCCAGTTGCTGCTCGATGTGCCGGGTGAGGACGGCCCGTATCCGCTCGTTCCCGGCGGACACCGCGCGCTCGGTGGGGGGATAGTCCGGGTCCACGATCCAGTTCTCCAGGACGCCGTGGAGTCCGGGGGCGAAGAGCCAGAAGCGGTACCAGGCCGCGTAGTACGGCACGTGCTCGAGCAGCCAGCGACCGCTCTCGGTCATGGGCGCGTGGTAGTGCGGGGTGGGCCGCAGCCACGGGGGTGTGCGCTGGAAGACGACGAGCTCGCCGGCCGTTCCGGCGAGCTCCGGTATGAACTGGAAGGCGCTCGCTCCCGTGCCGATGACGGCGACCCGCTTGCCGCGCAGATCCACCGAGTGGTCCCATCGCGCCGAGTGGAAGGCCGGGCCGGCGAAGCTGTCGCGGCCGGGCAGGTCGGGCAGGCTCGGACGGTTGAGCTGGCCCACGGCGCTGATGAGCACCTCGGCCGCCGTGGTGTCCGTCCCGCCCCCGGGCGTGCGCAGGGTGAGCGTCCAGCGCGCGCTCTCCTCGTCCCAGTCGGCCGCCGCCACCTCCGTACCGAACCGGATGTGTTCGTAGAGTCCGTGTTCCTTGGCGAAGTCGCGGAAGTACTCCTGGAGTTCGGGCTGGGTGCAGAAGTGGTCCGGCCAGTCGGTCCGGGTGGCGAACGAGTAGCTGTAGAGGTGGCTGGGCACGTCCACCCGGCAGCCCGGGTAGCGGTTCTCGTGCCAGGTCCCGCCGACGTCGTCGTTCTTCTCGTAGACGACGAAGGGCACGCCGGCCTGGGCGAGCCGGTGGGCGGCGAGCAGTCCGCTCAGGCCGGCCCCGATGATCGCGACGCGCACCCCGGGGCCCGGCGTGAGGTCGTCCGCGGTCCACCCCGGCGCCCTCGGGTCGGCGTCCGGCGGCAGGATCTCCTCGGCGAGGAGCGGCAGCAGCCCGCTCGTGTCCACGCCCATCGCCCAGGTCGTGATGCGGCGCAGCGTCTCGGCGTCCGGGGGCGGCGGAGGGACGGAGCCGCTCTCGCGGTGGAGCGCGAGTGCCTCCAGGGCGAGGGCGCGCACCGCCCTCAGCCGCTCCTCGGTCCGCTCCTGCGGGAGCGAGAGCCAGCCCTGGGGGTCGGACCAGGCATCGAGGAGGGAGAGGTCTCCGGTGAGATGGGCCACCGTCATCAGCAGCGCGGCCGCGTCCGCGTGTTCCAGATGGGCCTCGATGGCCGCGTCATCGACGGTGATGGGACGGACTGCGGTGTGGAACGGCATCGCGGCGCCTCCGTATCGGCTGTTCTGTGCGGATCAACGTGTTGCCTTCAGCCGCGGACGATGTCCAGATTGGCCATCATTCCCATCGAGGAGTGGTCGATGAGATGGCAGTGGTAGTAATAGCGGCCGGAATAGGGGAAGTTGAAGGTGACCAGAATGCGCGCGGTCTCCGCGGGCATGATGCGCACCGTGTCCTTGAGGCCCGCTTCCCCGGGCTTCGGTGCGACTCCGTTGATGTCGAGAATGCGGAAGTCCACCAGATGGATGTGGAAGTTGTGCGGGATGAAGTCCAGGTTCTTGATCTCCCACACCTCGGTGTCGCCCCAGCGCACGGTGGTGTCGGCGCGGCTCTCTGCGTACATCCTTCCGTTGATGAAGCCCTCGCCGGTCGTCTCGTTCATGTCGAGTTCGAACTTCCGGGTGACGGTGGGCTTCAGCGGTGCGGGCAGCGTGGCGAGCCGGGCCGGTACGGAACTCGTGTCGGACGCGGTGCGCACGACGTCGAAGCGCATGATCTCCTTCGTCGAGTCCTGGGGGAACAGCGAGTTCTGGAGGACGACCGAGGTGCCCACCGGATAGCGGGAGAAGTCGACGACGATGTCTCCGCGCTCGCCGGGGGAGAGGGGCAGGCTCGTCGTCACGTACGGCTCCGCGAGAAGGCCCCGGTCGGAGGCGATCTGCGTGAATTCGTGACCGGTGGAGAGCCGGAACTCGAAGGGGCGGAGATTGGAGCCGTTGAGGATACGGAGCCGGTATTTCCGCGCGGCGACCTGGAAATAGGGCTGGGGCTTGCCGTTCACGAGGATCTGCGGGCGCGTGTCGAATTGGTGGTCGAAGAACAGCGAGCCGTCCGGGTTGAGACCGATGTCGCGGACGACGATCGGGACGTCGTACTGGCCCTTGGGCAGGGGCAGCGCGGCCTCGTTGTCGTCGGTGATCAGGTAGAACCCCGACATGCCCCGGTAGACGTGCTCCGCCTCCTTGTGGTGCGCGTGGTCGTGGTACCAGAGCGTCGAGGCGACCTGCGGGTTGAGATACGTGTAGTTCCGGGTGGCGCCGGGCTGCACCAGGTCCATCGGGCCGCCGTCGTTCGCCGGGTCGACCACGGCGCCGTGCAGATGCATCGAGGTGCCGGCCGTGAGCGAGTTGGTCTGCTTGACGACGGTTCGGCGGCCCGACCTGGCCCGGATGGTGGGACCGGGGAAGGTCCCGCCGTAGGTGAGGACCGGCGTCTGCACGCCCGGCAGGATCTCCACCGACGCCGGCTGGACCGGAAGGGTGTAGTAGTCGGTCGTGGACGTGGTGCTGGTGGGTCTCAGCACCGGCGGTATGGGCATGGCGGTGGCGAACGGGGTGGTGATCGGGGCCAGCTGGGTGGCCGTGTCGGCCGCCGGTACGGGCCCGAGAGCCCCCGGCGACCGTTCGACCGTGCCGAGGCCACGGGCGTACAGCGCTCCGGTGACGGCCAGTGAACCGCCCGCCGCGGCCATCAGGGCGAGTACTTCGCGTCGGGTGGAAGCCATGGGTTCTCTCCTCGGTCTCCCCGGGGGGTCAGCCCCTGAGGTGGTGGTCGGCGTAGGTGCTCGCGGCGGGCTCCAGCTGGAGCGCCACGTGGGTCGAGGCGGCGTTGACGTCACGCCAGAAGCGCTGGATGGGGCTGGCCGTGGACTGTCCTGTGGTGCCGGCGGCGCGGAAGAGCCGGTCCACGGCGTCGGTCAGCCGGCGGACCACGACCGCGCAGTCCCGCAGATTGCGCGCCGTCTCCTCCTTGGTGACGGCGGCGCCCCGGTCCGCGACGACCGAGGCGCGCTCCAGGAGCATCCCGGCGGCGTCGATCTCGGTGGAGGACTCGGCCAGGACCAGTTCGTACGGGGAGGGGCTGACGATCGGCCGTCCCGGCTGCCGGCCCACCCGCACCTTCTCGGAGACGTACGCGGTCCAGGAGGCGAGGGCCCCGCGCGCGGCGCCCAGGGCGGGGGTGACGAACGAGAGGCCGTTGGCGGCCTGGAGCGGGACCGAGTGGCAGGCGGCGGTGGAGTCCACGGCCCGGCCGGTGAACAGGTCGCCGCGGTCGAAGGACCGTACGGCGGGGACGAAGACGTCCCGGACGATCACGGTGTTGCTGCCGGTGGCCTGCATGCCGATGCTCGACCAGTCGTGGATCACCTCGCAGGCCGACCGTGGGACGGCGAACATCGTCGGCTGAGGGGCCCGCTCGGTGGGCACCATGGCGCAGAGCAGCACCCAGTCCGCGAAGTCGACGGCGCTGACGTAGGGCCAGGTGCCGGAGATCCGCCAACCGCCGTCGGCGGCCTCGGCCTTGCCGACGGGGATCAGCGAGCCGGTGACGACGGCGTCGGGGCCGTCGGCCCAGATCTCGGCGAAGCCGGCGGCCGGCAGGAAGGCCGCCATCCGGGCCAGATTGGCGAAGAGCGAGGCGGACCAGGCGGTCGCGGGGCAGGCCTCGCCGAGCGTGGCGACGGCGGCGGACAGCTCGACGAACGTGCCCGCCTTCCCGCCGTGCTCCGTGGGGACGAAGTGGCGGGCGAAGCCGGCCGAGACGACGGCCTCGACCACGTCGGGGTCGAGTTTGCGCGCCGCCTCGGCCGAGGCGGCGCGATCGGCGGCGATCGCCGCGATGTCGACGGCTGCCGAAGCGAGTCCGTTGTGAGGCTGCGCGTGGTCCAGCATGCTTGGGCACTCCTCGAACCGATGGCCGGATGTTGTCCGCGGAGACTTTCGGCCGGAGCAGTGGAAATCGGCTCAAACTCCGCTGGAGTTGTGGCTCGACCGGGAATTGAGTGGTCCTCCACCGGCGCTCCGTACACCTGGGATGACATCTGCAGTCCGTGGTCGCGGTTGCGGCCGTCACACCGGCACACGAGAGACAAAGGTGCGGAGTGTCAGCAGAGGAACTGGTCGGAGTCTGGCGGCTCGTCTCGTACGTGGACCTCGACGCGTCGGGAGAACCCACCGAAGGGCCGCTCGGCCCGGACCCCACAGGACTGTTGATCTACCAGGCCGGGGGCCACATGTCGGTCTCCATGATGCGCGGAGACCACCGGACCGCCCCGGCGGACGCCACGCACTTCATGGGGTACGCGGGCACGTGGCGCCTCGACGCCGGACAGGTGCGGCACGCCGTGAGCGTCAGCGCCCACGCCTTCCAGGCCGGGACGGAACTCGTACGGGACTGGGAGCTGACGGGCGATCTGCTCACGCTCCGGGGAACGGCGGTCCTCGCCGGCCGGACGCAGCCCCGCGTCCTCACGTGGCAGCGCGTCGACCCGGCAGGAAGCCCACGACCCCAGCATCACGCAGTGGAGGAAACACACTCATGAAGGCCCTCGTCTCCCCGTCGTACGGCCCCGTCGAGGCGCTCGAACTCGTCGAGCTGCCCGTCCCCGCCCCCGGCCCCGGCCAGGTGCAGGTGAAGGTCCACGCCGCGGCGCTCAACCCGCTCGACGTCATCCTCATCACCGGCCGCCTCAAGGCCGTCCTCCCCGTCGAGCACCCGTTCGTGCCGGGCATGGACGCCGCCGGTGTCGTGACCGCCGTCGGCGAGGGCGTCACCGGCTTCGCGGTGGGCGACGAGGTCGTCGCCTTCACCCACGACACCACGGGCACCGTCGCCGAGTACACCATCGTGGCCGAGGGGCCCGGTCTGGTGCGCCGCCCGGAGGGCCTGGACGCCGTCAGGGCCGCCGCGCTCCCCGTGACCTCGATGACCGCCTCCGCGCTCCTCGCGGCGGCCGAACTGAAGCCCGGCCAGACCGTCCTGGTCGTCGGCGCCACCGGCGGCATCGGGTCGTTCCTCGTCCAGCTGGCCGCCCGCGCGGGCGCCGAGGTGCTGGCCACCGCGCAGGGCACGGACCGCGACTACGTCCTCGGTCTGGGCGCCCGGCACGCCATCGACTACACCGTGACCGACACCGTCGAGGAGGCGCGCCGGCTGCGGCCCGAGGGCGTGGACGTGGCGATCGACCTGGTCAACGGCGGCCCGGCCGTCGAGGCGACGGCGGCGGCGGTCAAGGACGGCGGCCGGCTCGTCTCCTCCATCGGCGTCCCCGAGACGCTGGAGCGTTCCATCACCCCCGTCCACGTCGGCGTCGAGGGCGGCATCGGCCTCCTCGAGGGCATCGTCGGCCAGGTCGCGGCGGGCGAGCTCGCGGTCGAGGTCAGCGCCACCTACCCGGCCGACCGCGCCGGCCAGGCGTACGTCGACTTCGTGGCAGGCAAGCACACCCGGGGCAAGGTCGTCGTCACCTTCTAGCCGCTCAGCGACAAGGGTATTTCCTATGAAACTCTGGCCTCGTCTGGCCGTTCTCCCGCTCCTCACGGCCGTGTGCGCGGCGGCCCTGCCCGCCGCGGGCTCGGCCGCCGCGAACGGCACCGCGACCGACCGCGTGACCGACCCCGCGCCGGCCGCCGGGAAGCCGTACCGGATCGTCTGGGACGACTTCCGTAGCGGCTTCAACCCCGAGGGGAAGAAGCCCCGTTGGGCCTTCCCCCAGGCCGGCTCGTTCATCACGAACGACGGCGTCACCCGCACCTCCGCCCAGGGCCTGCGACTGGTGGCGGGCGGTACCAACCCGCGTACCGGGGAGCCCGCCTTCACGCACACCGTGCCGCAGGAGTCGCCCGAGGGTGGCCTGCCGGGCGGCCTCGACCATGTGAAGTGGCTGGCGTTCACCAACCACCAGTCCTCCGCCGGGTACCAGGGCTTCGATGCCGAACCCGGCCGGGTGCTCTCCTGCGAGACGACGATGTCGGGCCGTACGTACGGCACGTCGGGCCACCCCTTCGGCACCGCGGTGCAGGACCCCGACGACGATCTGCGACTGGCCTCCGCCGGCATGCCCGTCCTCGACCCCGAGACGTCGATGATCTTCGACTTCTTCGTCAGCAACAAGCGGGTCTACGTCTTCTACGAGAGGGTCACCGACAACCGCGCGCGGCTCGGCGACTACGCCGCCTTCACCTACGCGATCCCGGTCGCCGACCGCGCCCCGGGCGACTTCCACCGCTTCAAGATCGCCTACGACCGGTCCGCCGGTGTCGTGCGCTGGCTGCTCGACGGCAAGGAGGTCTTCACGGTCGACCGCATCGGACACCGCCTGAACACCCGCGAGAACCTGATCCTCGACCACGGCGGCACGGAGACCGAGGTGAGGCCACGTCAGCTCAGCTGCGGCATGGGCCTGTTCTCCATCCTCGACGGCGCGCGGCCGGGCGCCCGGGACGACAGCGCGCTGGTCCGCCTGTCGCCTGCGCAGAACCGCTACTTCCGGCCCAGCACCGGCGCGCCCGCCCCGCAGACGTTCCGCGACGACACGAGCGCGGAGGGCAGCCGGCTCTTCGGCCAGGGCGCGAGCATCGACATGCGCCGCCTGATCGTCGCCAGCGTGCCGGCCTCCTGATCCCGCGCGCTCTCCTCGGACGACGAGATGCCCGGCCGCGATCCGCGGCCGGGCATCTCGTCGTCTGCGCGTCCTAGCCCAGGGCGGAAGCCGCATGCGCCATGGTCGTCATGCTGTTGCGGCCCAGTGCCTCGCGGACGTACGCGCGGGCGTCGGCGAGCGTGGCGTCGGGGCCCAGGACGTCGCTCACCGCCGCGGGGTCGATCGCGACGGTGTGGCGAGCCGTCGCCACCGGACCCTCCGGGCCCTCGGCGAAGGTCCACAGCCCGCTGTGGCCGGTGAGGAGCTTCGGCGTCACCAACTGCTTGTACGCGATCCACTCCGGGGCCCGGCACACCCGCACCGAGCGCGTGGTGTGCGCGGAACCGTCCGCGGTGACCGTGTCCATCTCCAGCTCCTGGACGCCGGGGACGTCCTCGGTCATCCGCACCCGGGAGACGTGCGGAAGCCGCTCCGCCCACAGGTCCGCCCGGTTCACGAACGCGTACGCGTCGGCCACCGGGACCTTGAGGGCGAGCGTGTCGACGAACGAGAACACGACGTCCTCGACCGGATGGCCCAGCTCCGCGATCCGGGCCAGCGCGGCCAGTTCCTCGGGGCTGTTGCGGTCCAGGGCCGCGGTGACCCAGCCCACGGCGTCCGGATCGGCGTCGGCGACGGTGAACTCATGGAGCAGCACCACCTCGGTTCCGCCGCCGGGGAGCGCGCGCAGGATCCACTCCCCGGCCATCGAGGCGATCGGCGGACGGCTGTGCTCCTGGCGGAACGTGATGCGCAGCCCCTCGGGGTCCAGGGTGCGGCGCGAGGTCCAGTTCGCGACCGCGCCGTTGACCGTCGCCCACAGCGAGAAGCGCTCCTCACGCTCACCGCGTTCGAGGTGCTGGACATGGACGCTGGGGCCGAAGACGGCGGGCCACAGGGTCACGTCCGACAGCAGCCGGTAGAGGGCTTGCGGTGACGCGGACACCTGACGGCTGTGCTCGGTGCGGTGGAGCTGGGGTGTGCTCATGGACGCGGGTCTCCTGCTTCCGGTGGGTGCGACGGGATCGTGACGGTGCCCGCAGCCGCGATCGCGGGTGCGGGCACCGTGTGTGTGGGGGGTGGGCAGGGGGGAGTGGTCAGCCGACGGCCGGGACCGCCCCGTTGACCAGGTCGAGCAGCGCGCGCGGCGTCTCGACCTCGGCGAGGGCGTCGTCCGCCACCTCGACGCCGTACTCCTGGGTGATCCGGGCGGCGCTCTCCATGAGGGCCAGGGAGTCGTAGCCGAGGTCCTCGAAGGTGGTGTCGAGGATGTCGCCGCTGAGGTCGATCTCCTCGCCCTCGCCGGCGCAGGCCACGAGGATCCGCTTCAGATCGTCGAGTTCCAGTACTGCCATGGGTGGTCGTCTCCTTGGTCGGTGCGGTGGTGAGTGAAGTGCTTTTCCGTGCGGCTCAGCTCTGCGGAGCGCTCACGACGACGGCCGAGTTGAAGCCCCAGCGTCCGCGGGCGAGGACCAGCGCGTGGCGCACCGCGAGCCCGCGCGGTTCGCCGGTGACGAGGTCGATGCCGTACGCCTCCGGGACCCGGGAGGTCCGTCCGGTGGCGGGGACGACCCCGTCCCGGATCGACAGGACGGCCGTCACGACGTCCACCGGGCCGCCGCCCGCGTACAGGCGGCCGATCAGCGCCTTGGGCGCGGTCACCGGCACGGCCCGCGGTCCGAACACACCGGTGACGGCCTCGGCCTCCGCCCGGTCGAGGTCGGCCACGCCGGCCCCGTCGGCGAACACCACGTCGATGTCGCCGGGTGCGAGACCGGCGTCGGCGATGGCCAGTTCGGCCGCCCGCCGCAGACCGGGCGGGCGCTCGGAGTCGGAGCGCGGGTCGAACGTCGAGGCGTATCCCGCGATCTCTCCGTGGATGCGCGGTGCCCCGCGCTCTCGGGCCGAGTTCTCGTCCTCGATCACGAGGATCGCCCCGCCCTCGCCCGGCACATAGCCGGAGGCGTGGGCGTCGAAGGGCAGATACGCGCGCTCGGGGTCGGAGGAGCTGGTCACGCGCCGGCTCGCCAGCTGCGAGGCGTACCCCCAGGGGTCGAGCGCGGAGTCGACGCCACCGCTCACGACCAGACGGGTGCCGCGCTGTACGGTGCGGCGGGCGTGGCCGATGGCGTCGAGCCCACCCGCCTGCTCGCCGACGAGCGCCGCGCTCGGGCCGCGCATCGTGTTGCGGATGGAGATCTGGCCGGTGTTGACGGCGTAGAACCAGGCGAAGGACTCGTAGACGCTGACGAATTCGGGTCCCTTGCTCCAGAGCTTGTGGAACTCGCGGTGCGTGAACTCGAAGCCGCCCTGGGCGTTGGAGGTCACCACACCCATGCTGTAGTCCGGGACCTCCCCGGAGCCGATCCCGGCGTCGGCGATCGCCCAGTCCGCCGCGGTCAGTCCCAGCCGGGTCGAGACGTCGGTCTGCGGGAGCAGCCGTCCGGGCAGGTGCTCGGACGCGGTGAAGTCGTCGATCTGGCCGGCCAGCCGGGACGGATAGCCCGAGGCGTCGAAGCGGGTGACGGGACCGATGCCCGTCTCGCCGCCGAGGACGGCCTTCCAGTAGCGGTCGATGCCAAGGCCGTTGGGGGCGGCGACGCCGATGCCGGTGATGACGGTACGGGTGCTCATGCCGCCACCGCCTCGGGCCGGCGCAGCACCATCGCGCTCTGGAAGCCTCCGAAGCCGCTGCCGACGGAGAGGATGGCGTCCATCCGGTGCTCGCGGGCGGTGATCGGGACGTAGTCCAGATCGCATTCGGGGTCGGCCGTGTGCAGATTGGCCGTGGGGGGTACCACGTTGTGCCTCAGGGCCAGGGCGCAGGCCGCGATCTCGATCGACCCGATGGCCCCGAGCGAGTGCCCGACCATCGACTTGATGGAGCTGACGGGAACGTCGTACGCGTGCTCCCCGAGGCTCCGCTTGAAGGCGGCGGTCTCGTGCCGGTCGTTCTGCTTCGTGCCGGAGCCGTGCGCGTTGATGTAGTGCACGCCCGTGGGGTCGAGACGGGACTCGTCCAGAGCGGCCCTGATCGCCTCCGCCAGCTCGCGGCCGTCCTTCTTCAGACCGGTCATGTGGTAGGCGTTGCAGCGCGTCGCGTAGCCGCTGATCTCCGCGTAGACGTGCGCGCCGCGCCGCTTCGCCGCGGTGTACTCCTCCAGGACGAACATGGCTGCTCCCTCCGCGAGGACGAAGCCGTTGCGCGAGCCGTCGAAGGGACGGGAGGCGTGCGCGGGGTCGTCGTTGCGCGGGGTGGTGGCCTTGATGGCGTCGAAGCAGGCCACGACGATGGGGGAGATCGGGGTGTCGGTGGCCCCGGCGACGACCGTGTCCACGGTGCCCTCGCGGATGAGCTGCACCGCGTAGCCGAGCGAGTCGAGTCCCGACGTGCAGCCGTCGGAGACCATCGTCACCGGGCCCTCCGCGCCGACGGTCCAGGCCACCTCGGCCGGCATCACGCCGGGGCTGAGGTAGTCGAACATGTGCGGCGACAGATAGTCGGTGCCGACCTGCCACTTGCGGCCGGCGTCCGACATCATCAGGTACTCGTTCTCCAGGCTGGTGGCGGACGCGACCGCGCTGCCCAGGCTGACCCCGATGCGGTGCGGGTCGAGCGTCCCGAGGTCCAGGCCGCTGTCGGCGACCGCCTCGCGGGTGCAGGCCACGGCGAACTGCGTGGCCCGGTCCATCCGCTGGACCTCCCGCGGGGTGAGGCCCTCGGCCTCGGCGTCGAAGTCGACCTCGCCGGCGATCCGGGACCGGAACCGCGAGGCGTCGAAGAAGGAGATGGCCCGGGTGGCGGTGCGCCCGGACGACAGCAGGTCCCAGAACTGTGCGGTGCCGACACCTCCCGGGGCGCGTACGCCGATACCGGTGATCACCACGCGCCGGCTCATCGCGCGACCTCGCCGTCCACGCGGGCCCGGCGGGGCCTCATGACCCGGCCTCCGTCCGTACCGAACATCCCAGTCCCTGCCTCTCGCCGTATCAGAAACACTGGCGCGGACCACACTCCGCGCTCGGCCTCGAGCAAGGCTCGAACCCGGGTGGGGGGAGCACGGAGTCCCGGCCGGGGAGGGCCCGGCATACGGAAGAACCCCCGTGAGCCCTTCCTCACGGGGGTTCCTCCTCTTTCCGCCTGCGACGTGAAGGTTGAGAAGACGATCACGGGCAGGACGTTCTTCAGATGGCGATCAGCGGGGTGCGCCCCTTGGCGTCCGTGTAGCGCTTCTGCACGTCCTGCCAGTTGACGACCTGCCACATGGCCTCGATGAAGTCCACCTTCTGGTTCTTGTACTGGAGGTAGAAGGCGTGCTCCCAGGCGTCGAAGACGAGGACCGGGACCGAGCCCTGGCCCACGTTGCCCTGGTGGTCGTAGATCTGCTCGACGATCAGCCGGCCACTGACCGGCTCGTACGCGAGGACGCCCCAGCCGGAACCCTGGGTGGTCGCGGCCGCCTTGGTCAGCTGGGACCTGAACTTCGCGAAGGAGCCGAAGGACTCGGCGATCGCGTCCGCGAGGTCGCCGAGGCCGTCGGCCGCGAGCGGCTCGCCACCGCCGCCGTCCTTGGGGCTGTCCATGTTGTTCCAGTAGATGCTGTGCAGGATGTGGCCGGAGAGATGGAACGCGAGGTTCTTCTCCAGGCCGTTGATCGCGCCCCACTGCTCCTTGAAGCGCGCTTCCTCCAGCTGCTCGAGGGCGTCGTTGGCGCCCTTGACGTAGGCGGCGTGGTGCTTGTCGTGATGCAGCTCGATGATCTCCGGGCTGATCACCGGTTCCAGCGCCGCGTAGTCGTACGGAAGTTCAGGAAGTGTGTAGATCGCCATGCCGGGCCCTCCCACTGCTTATTGCACATCATATGCAAGTGCAGGTTAGCAGCAACAAGATCGACGGCACGCGAAGAACCCCCGGACCGACCGGTCCGGGGGTTCTCGTTCTGCGACAGTACGCGGTGGCGTCAGGCGTCCTGGCGCGCGACCGTCGCCTTCTGCCGGACGAGGCCGATGACGGCCAGCACCACGGTCATGGCGCCCGTCGCGTAGAGCTGCACGCGCGTGCCCTCCTCGCGGGCCATCAGGAAGAGGATCACCGCCATGCCGGCCAGTGCCACCCAGGTGAGGAACGGGAAGGCCCACATCCGCACGACCAGCTTCTCGGGCGCCTCGCGCTCCAGCCGGCGGCGCAGTACCAGCTGCGAGGCCGCGATGAAGATCCAGACGACCAGGATCACGCCGCCGATCATGTTCAGCAGCCACGGGAAGATGGTCTCGGGAGACCAGTAGTTGAGGCCCACGCATACGAAGCCGAAGAAGCAGGAAGCGAGCACGGCCGGGCGCGGCACGCCGCTGGAGACCGTGCCGAGCACCTTCGGACCGAGGCCGCGCTGGACCAGCGAGAAGGCGATGCGCGAGGAGCCGTAGATGTTCGCGTTCATCGCGGACAGCAGGGCGATCAGCACCACGATGTTCATGATCTGGCCGGCGGCCGGAATGCCCAGGTGGTCGAGCGCGGCGACGTACGGGCCCTTCTCGGCGACGGCCTTGTCGTTCCACGGGACCAGCGTGACGATCACGGCCATCGAGCCGATGTAGAACAGCGAGATCCGCCACATCGCGGTCCGCACGGCCTTCGCGACGCCCTTGACAGGGTTCTCGGACTCGGCGGCGGCGATGGTGACGGTCTCCATGCCGCCGTACGAGAACACCGAGGCGAGCAGACCGATCACCAGGCCCTCGCTGCCGTTGGGCAGGAACCCGCCCTCGCCGAAGAGGTTGGCGGTACCGGGGGAGTCGGTGCCGGGCAGGACGCCCAGGATGGCGAGTACGCCGAGGCCGAGGAACAGGGTGATCGCGCCGACCTTGAGCGCGGCGAACCAGAACTCGAACTCGCCGAAGTTCTTCACGGCCGCCAGGTTGGCGCCGCAGAAGATCAGCATGAAGAGGGCCACCCAGGCCCACTCCGGAGTACCGGGAAGCCAGCCGGTGACGATCTTCGCCGCACCGATGCCCTCAAGGCCCACGGCGACGCTGAGCAGCACCCAGAACGCCCACCCCGCGGTGAATCCGGCCCAGGAGCCGAAGGCCCGCTCCGCATGGGAGGAGAACGAGCCGGAGGACGGATGGGCGGCCGACATCTCGCCGAGCATGCGCATCACGAGCATGACGAGCAGGCCGGAGAGGGCGTAGGCGACGACGATCGACGGGCCGGCGGCGGCGATACCGGCACCGGAGCCGACGAAGAGTCCTGCGCCGATGACACCGCCGAGGGCGATCATCGAGAGGTGGCGCTGCTTGAGGCCGTGGGTGAGTCCCTGCGAGGGGGGCGCCGTGTCGTCCTTGCGGTCGACGGGTGCGGGCGCGGTGGTCCGTGACATGGGCCGCCCTGTTCATTGGCTGCGACGGGGGAACGGCCCACAGTCTGGGTGGGTCACCGCTTACAGGGCACGCATGTCCGCTATACGGTCACGATCTTGACGCAAAGTGAAGATTCATGACCGAACTGTGCGCACCTCCCGCAGCCACGCCACCAGCAGGACCGCTCCGGTGGCCGCGCCCGACCACAGCACCTGCGGCCGCGCCCCGTCGTCGGTCAGCATCAGCCCCAGGACCGCCGCCATCGCGGCCAGCGCCGTCCAGGTCAGCCAGGGGAAGCCCCACATCCGCAGGGTCAGGGTCTCCGGCGCCTCGCGCTCGATCCGGCGGCGCAGCCGCAGCTGGGAGACCGCGATCAGACCCCAGACGAAGAGGAGCACCGCGCCGACCGCGTTGAGCATGTAGAGGAAGACGGAATCCGGCCACTTCAGATTGAGCAGGACGGAGACGAAGCCGAAGGCCACCGACGCGAGCACCGCCCGGCGCGGCACCCCTCCCCCCGAGACCGTCAGCAGCCCCTTCGGCGCCTCGCCGCGCTCGGCGAGCGAGAAGACCATCCGCGAGGAGCCGTACAGGTTCGCGTTGAGCGCCGACAGCAGCGCCACGAAGACCACGACGTTCATGACCTGGCCGGCCGCCGGCACCCCGATGGAGTCCAGCACGGCGACGTACGGCGACTGGCCCGGCCGCATCGAGGTCCAGGGCAGCAGGGTCACGATGACCAGCATCGAACCCACGTAGAAGAGGAGGATGCGCCACACGGCGCTGCGCACCGCCCGCGCCACGTTGCGCGCCGGGTCGGCGGACTCGGCGGCCGCGATCGTCACGACCTCCAGACCGCCGAAGGCGAAGATGACGGCGAGGACTCCGGAGACGACGCCCTCCCAGCCGTTCGGCAGGAAGCCGCCCTGGCCGGTCAGGTTCGCCGTCCCCACCGGGTCGGTGTCCGGGAGCCATCCGGCGATCGCCAGCGCGCCCAGGACCAGGAAGAGGACGATCGCGCCGACCTTGAGCGCGGCGAACCAGAACTCGAACTCGCCGAAGTTCTTCACCGCCGCGAGGTTGGCGACGGTGAACACGATCATGAAGATCAGCACCCAGCCCCACTGCGGGACGCCCGGCACCCAGCCGTGCGCGATCCGCGCCGCGCCCGTCGCCTCCACCGCGAGCACGACGACCAGCAGGAACCAGTACAACCAGCCCACCGAGAAGCCCGCCCACCGGCCGAGCGCCCGCTCGGCGTGAACCGAGAACGCGCCCGAGGCCGGCATCGCCGCCGACATCTCGCCCAGCATCCGCATGATCAGCATCGCGAGCGCGCCCGCGATCAGATACGAGAGGACGATGCCGGGCCCGGCGACCGCGATGCCCGCTCCCGAACCGACGAAGAGCCCGGCCCCGATGACCCCGCCGAGCCCCAGCATCGTCAGGTGACGCTGCTTCAGTCCGTGGGAGAGGGGCTCCGGTCCGGGGGCCAGGGGAGCCGGGGCGACAGGAGGTGCGTCGTGCATGTGGGGGGCTCGTGCCTTCGGAAGCGTTGCGGAAGGGTTTATGGAGACCCCACAGTCTCGCTGTTGACCGTCCTCTGGCGCAAAAAGGACCTCTCGCCAGGTCCTCCTCGTGACGAGCATCACGTGGCGCGAGGTGTGGGCGCGGTTCTTTGTCCGGTCTCGACGAACGGCTCAACCTCCCCTTTGTGGGCGGCTGATGGTGATCGGTCGTTCGCTCCTCGACTACGGTCGATGCATCCTGCACACACCCTCACCCCGCGGAGTACCGATGAGCACCGCCGTCGCCCCTGTCCGTTCCCTCCGCTCCGGGACGGTCCTCGCCGACCTGCTGCCCTCCAGTCGCGCCCGCGACATCGCGCTCGTCGTCGGCGGCGCCGCCCTCACCGGCATCGCCGCGCAGATCGCCGTCCCGGTCCCCGGCTCCCCGGTCCCCGTCTCGGGCCAGACCTTCGCGGCCCTGCTGGTCGGCACCGCGCTCGGCGCCCGCCGCGGTTTCCTCTCCCTCGCGCTGTACGCCCTGGTCGGCATGGCGGGCGTGCCGTGGTTCGCGGAGGCGTCCTCAGGCTGGGCGATGCCGTCCTTCGGCTACATCCTCGGCATGCTGCTCGCCGCCACCGTCGTCGGCGCCCTCGCGCGCCGCGGTGCCGACCGCTCCGTGCTCCGCACGGCGGGCGCGATGGCGCTCGGCTCCCTGATCATCTACGCGGTCGGCGTGCCGTACCTGGCGTTCGCCACCGGCATGTCGCTCCCGCAGGCCGTCGCCGCCGGCCTGACCCCGTTCCTGATCGGCGACGCGCTCAAGGCCGCGCTGGCGATGGGCGCGCTGCCGACGGCGTGGAAGCTCATCGGCCGCAAGGGCTGACGCGAGAAGGCTCTCCGTTCCCGAGGTCATCGGTGTACGGAGAGCCTTCGCTTCCTGACGGTCCGTCAGGCAGTAAAACTACTTGTCCGTGAGCTCCGTGAGCTCCGAGCGCTTCGCGAACCGGTCCTTGACGAGGCCGATCGCGAGGACGAGCCCGGCCACGAGCAGCGAGAGCACGACCTGCTCACGGTTGCTGCCGCCGTCGTAGACCATGTAGCCGAGGACGAAGACGATCATGGCGGCGGTCGCCCAGGTCAGGTACGGGAAGAGCCACATCTTCACGACGAGCTTCTCGGGCGTCTCGCGCAGGATGATCCCGCGCATCCGCAGCTGGGTCAGACAGATGACCAGCCAGACGAAGAGCGCGACCGCACCGGAGGAGTTCAGCAGGAAGGCGAAGACGTCGTCCGGCCGCCAGTAGTTGAAGAAGACCGCGACGAAGCCGAAGACGACGGAGGCGAGGATGGCGGCCGTCGGCACGCCCCGTGCGTTGGTCTTGGCGAACGCCTTCGGGGCGTCCCCACGCCGGCCGAGCGAGAAGGCCATGCGGGAGGCGGTGTAGAGACCCGAGTTGAGGCAGGACAGGACGGCCGTCAGGACGATCACGTTCATGACCTGGCCGGCGTGCGGGATGCCGATGGAGTCGAGGGCGGCGACGTACGAGCCCTTCTCGACGATCGACTTGTCGTTCCACGGCAGCAGGGTCAGGACGACGAAGATCGAGCCCAGGTAGAAGACGCCGATACGCCAGATCACGCTGTTGGTGGCCTTGGTGACGGCCTTCTGCGGGTCCTCGGACTCACCGGCGGCCAGGGTGACGATCTCGCTGCCCATGAAGGAGAAGACGACCATCAGCACACCGGTGAGGATCGCGCCCGCGCCCATCGGGAAGAAGCCCCCGGCGTCGGAGAGGTGCGCGAAGCCCGCGCCCGGGTTGTCCGAGCCCGGGAGGAAGCCGAAGACGGCGAGGAAGCCGACGACGACGAAGGCTGCGATGGCGACGACCTTGATGCCGGCGAACCAGAACTCGAACTCTCCGTACGAGGAGACGGAGGCGAGGTTGGTCGCGGTCAGCACCACCATCACGATGAGCGCCCAGGCCCACTGCGGCACGGCCGGGATCCAGCTCTCCAGGATGACCGCGCCGGCGGTCGCCTCGACGGCGAGGACGACGACCCAGAAGAACCAGTACAGCCAGCCGATGGTGAAGCCGGCCCAGCGGCCGAGCGCCTGGTCGGCGTAGGCGGAGAACGAACCGGAGGTCGGCCGGGCGGCGGCCATCTCGCCGAGCATCCGCATCACGAAGACGACCATCGCGCCGACGAGTGCGTACGAGAGGAGGATGGCGGGGCCGGCCGCGGCGATGCCGGAGCCGGAGCCGACGAAGAGGCCGGCGCCGATGACACCACCGATGGCGATCATCGAGAGGTGACGGTTCTTGAGACCGGCCTTGAGCCCGTCGGAGGTCTGGGAATCACCGGGGTTTCCGGCCGTCCCGCCTTCCTTCGTAAGGGTCGGCTGCGTAATCATGAACGCTTCCTTAAGTATGGGGGGCGCTCGGGTCGCGAGCCCGAGAATTGAACACCGAGGGACGGGGTGATCGGAAGACCCGATTCCGGATCGTTGCGTAAGGGCCACGTGAGGGCCAAAGGTCCGCACCAATCCGTACCAAGGCCCCGACCCCGCTGACCGCTACCCGGGCCCCGCCGTGCCACACTCGGATCCATGCGCGTGTACCTCGGTTCCGACCATGCCGGCTTCGAACTCAAGAACCACCTCGTCGAGTGGCTGAAGGCCCACGGCCACGAGCCCGTCGACTGCGGTCCCCACATCTACGACGCCCTGGACGACTACCCGCCGTTCTGCCTGCGCGCCGCCGAGAAGACGGCCGCGGACCCGGACAGCCTGGGCATCGTCATCGGCGGCTCCGGCAACGGCGAGCAGATCGCCGCGAACAAGGTGAAGGGGGTGCGCGCCGCCCTCGCGTGGAGCGTGCAGACCGCCGCCCTGGGCCGCGAGCACAACAACGCCAACGTCGTCGCCATCGGCGGCCGGATGCACACCCAGGACGAGGCCACCACCTTCGTCGAGGTCTTCCTCAAGACCCCGTACTCCGGTGACGAGCGTCACACCCGCCGGATCGACATGCTGACGGCGTACGAGACCGAGGGCGTCATGCCTCCGATCCCGGCCCACCACCCGCAGGAGCCCACCGCCTGATGCCCGAGGGGCACACGATCCACCGACTGGCCGCCGACCACCGGGAACGGTTCGGCGGCCGGTCCGTGCGGGTGACCAGCCCACAGGGCAAGTTCGCCGACTCGGCGGCGCTGCTCGACGGCACGGTCCTGGAGTCCACCGAGGCCCACGGCAAGCACCTCTTCCTCGGCTTCCCGGGGGAGGAGTGGGTCCACATCCACCTGGGCCTCTTCGGCAAGGTGACCTTCGGCGACGCGCCCGCGCCGCCGCCCACGGACACCGTCCGGCTGCGCCTCGCGAACCCCGAGTCGTACGTCGACCTGCGCGGCCCGACCACATGTGCCCTGATCGCGGACCCCGAGAAGCAGGCGATACACGACCGCCTGGGCCCGGACCCGCTGCGGAAGGGCGACGACCCGGAAAAGGCCTGGCGCCGCATTTCCCGATCGAGGACGACGATCGCAGCCCTACTGATGGACCAGAAGGTCATCGCGGGCGTGGGGAACGTGTACCGGGCGGAGGTCCTGTTCCGTCACGGCATCGACCCGTACCGCGCGGGCAAGGACGTCACGCGCGAGGAGTGGGCCGCGATCTGGACGGACCTGACCGCCCTGATGCGCGAGGGCGTCCGCAACAACCGCATCGACACCGTCCGCCCCGAACACACCCCCGAGGCAATGGGCCGCCCGCCGCGCGTCGACGACCACGGCGGCGAGGTCTACGTCTACCGCCGGGCCCACCAGGCCTGCCACATCTGCGACACCGAGATCCGCACCGCCCCCCTAGCCACCCGCAACCTCTTCTGGTGCCCACGCTGCCAGCACCGCTGACCCTCGTTGTGGGCATTCGTTCCGCTGGGGCGGAACGGGTGGGCACAACGGAACGGCGCCCTGGCGGGCGCGTCCGCTCCGACCGCCCGGCGCCCACGAGGCCGGTGCGCTAGAACCCGTGCGGCAACCACGGCGCCACGGGCGACCCGAACGCCACGGACGCCTCCACGAGAGCCCCGTCACGAAGCTCCCGCACCCGCCCGGCCGCGGCCAACGAGACCAGCGAGGTCCCACCCAGGTACGCCGCCCCCAACTCCCGTACGGACAACGAAAGATCCGCGGCCTCGTCCGTACGGACGCACACCGCCCCCTCCGCCCCACCCCTCAACCGCCACCGCCCCTCATTCCAAGGACAGAACGGGTCCGCGACCTCAAGCACCACATCCACCGGCGCCTGATACGCCCGCGCCGACAACGCCGCGCCCACGTCCACGAGCCGCACATGCATCGCGTCCCGCTGCGTAGGCTCGCACCGCCGCAGATCCGTCACCAGGTGCTGCCACGCGTCGTCCACCGGCCGGCTCTGGAACCGGACCGACGACGTCAGGTCGATCGAGCAGAGGAACCGCCACAGCGCCGCCCCCGCCACCGGATCCAGCGCCTCCAGGTCCTTCACCAGGACGCTGCCCTCGGGTCCGGCATACGACCACTCCGGCTTGATCGCGTACAGCGCGTACCCGACGACCTCCCCGTTCCGCTCCGCGAGCACGCACTGCCGCGGTGAGGCGCCACTCCGCTCGCCCTCCGGGTCGAGCAGCGGCAGCTGCTCCCACCCGGGCTGCCGGGCGAGCATCCCTGGCCGTGCCGAGACCCGCCGCGCGTACACCGCCTCGCACGCCCCCGCCGCCTTCGCCGGATCGGTCCGCCGCAGCACCACGTCGTCCGTGCCCTCGGGCACGGTCAGCCGCACCCGGTTCGTGTCGATCGTCGCCCGCGTCGTGTACGTGGCGACGCCGTAGCCGAACCGGCCGTAGATCTCCGGCTCCGAGGCCGTCAACACGGCCAGCGGCTCGCCCCACGCCCGTACGTCGTCGAGCTGGCGCCGCATCATCGAGGTGAGGATCCCGCGGCGCCGGTGCGTCGCGGCCACGCTCACCATCGTGACGCCCGCAGCCGGCACGATCGCCCCGCCCGGGACGGACAGCCGGAACGAGAACGCCCCGGCCGTACCGACACACTGCTCGCCGTCCCAGGCCCCGAGGAAACGATCCGGCTCGGTCAGCTCCCGCCAGAGAGCGCTCTCCTCCGGCGCCTCCGGCACCCCGCCGAACGCGAGCTCCAGGGTCCCGTACCACTCGTCCCACTCGGCCGGATCGAACACCCGCAGTTCAGTCGTCATATGCCATCGATACCAGCGGGCACCGGCCCGGGGCGACCCGTTTTCACGCGCAATGTCTCAGGGGTCCCCCTGCGCGAGGTCCGACCGGGTGGATAGGGTCCAGGCCAATGAGAAATCGCGCGGGTGTCGCCACGTACCCGGCCCGGATGCGCAGGAGCGCCCACCGGGCCCGTATCGCGCTGCGCAGATCCGGCGTCGACTACTTCCGCGGCGAGGGCTCCGACTGGGTCGCCTTCGTCGCGCTGCTGCTCACCATCCCGGCGATCACCTGGGGAACGCTGGCCGATCCGGTGTGGTGCGCGCCCGCCGCGCTCGTCCTGCCGATCGTCGCCGGGGGACTGCTGCTGCGTCCGGCGAGCCTGCTCGGTCTGTACGCGGCGGCAGCCGGCGCCCTGATCGTCGAGTCCGTCGTGCTCGGCCCGTACACCCAGGGCCCCGCCCGGGTCACCCCCGGCACGGTCCTGGTCGTCGCGGCCTGCGGGCTCTTCGGGCTGCTCATCGCCCAGTTCAGGGCCCGCGTCGGCGTGCCCTGGCGGCGCGGCGGCACGATGCTCTTCGACCTGCGCGAACGGATCAGGGTGCAGAGCGCCCTGCCCCGGCTCCCCAAGGGCTGGCACCGCGAGATGGCGCTCCGCCCGGCCGGCGGCCAGTCCTTCTCCGGCGACTTCGTGGTCGCGGCCCGCACCCACGGCGGCCGGACTCTGGAGGTGCTGCTCACCGACGTCTCCGGCAAGGGCATGGACGCGGGCTCCCGCGCCCTGCTGCTCTCCGGCGCGTTCGGCGGACTGCTCGGCTCGCTGCCGCCGCACGGCTTCCTGCCGGCCGCCAACGGCTATCTGCTGCGCCAGGACTGGGACGAGGGCTTCGCCACCTCGATCCACCTGGTCCTCGACCTGGAGTCGGGGGACTACGAGCTCCTCTCCGCCGGGCACCTGCCCGCGCTCCAGCTCCACGCGGGCAGCGGGCGCTGGGAGGAGAAGGCCGCCGAGGGCCCGCTCCTCGGCGTCTACGACGGCGCCGAGTTCCACCCGGTCAAGGGCTCCCTGCGGCCCGGGGACGTGCTGATGCTCTTCACCGACGGACTGGTCGAGTCCGCCGACCGGGACATCGCCGAGGGCATCGACCGCCTGACGGGCGAGGCCGACCGCTATGTCGCCGCGGGCTTCGAGGGCGCGGCCTGGCACCTGATCGAGGCCTGCGCCAAGGACGTCAACGACGACCGCGCGCTCCTCCTCATCAGCCGAAAGGGCTGACGTCATGGCGTACCTCACCCTCGCCCAGGTCGAATCCCTCGCCGTCGCGGCCCACGAGGGCCAGACCGACAAGGCGGGCCGCCCCTACGCCGAGCATCTGCGGGCGGTGGCCGAGGGGGTACGGGCGCGGGGCGGGAGCGAGGAGCAGATCGCGGCGGCCTGGCTGCACGACTCCGTCGAGGACGACGCGCTCTCCGCAGAGTGGCTGGAATCGGCCGAACTCCCGCGCGCGGTCAAGGACATGGTCCTGGCGCTCACCAAACGACCGGGGGAGTCGCCGGAGTCGTACACGGCACGCATCCTCGCGGTCCCCGGCGCCCTCCTCGTCAAGGAGGCCGACCTCGCGCACAACGCGGACCCCGCCCGCCTTGCCGTTCTCGACGAGGCGACGCGGACCCGGCTGACCGCCAAGTACGCCACCGTACGCGGACTGCTCGGGCTCCCCACCCGACTGACGACGGACGGCGTCCGCCCGTAACGATCAAGACGAAAACCGTGCGGGTTGGCTCGATTCCTACCCCGACGATTCGTCACCCGGCGCCGGTGGGCAAGAAGTTGGTGGCACGATGGATGCAGCGGGGGTGTTCTGTGACGTGCGCTCCCGGGCGGCAAGGTGGGACCGACCGAGGGTGTGATCAGTTGTGGCCATTTCGCTATCTGTGGTGCTGCTGTTGGCGATCATCCTGGTGGTGCTGATCCGCGGCGGAAACCTGAAGGCCGGCCCGGCCGTCGTCGCGGTGCTCTTCGGCTTCTTCCTTGCCTCCACGGGCATGGCCGACGACATCCAGCGCTTCCTGGACTCGATAACGCAGACCGTGGGCTCCATCAAGTTCTGAACGGCGCGGGACCCGCTGCTGCTCAGGCCTTCTTCGCGGCGGCGGCGGTCCGCTTCGTCCGTGTGCGCTTGGCGGGCGCGGCCTTCCGGCTCCGCGCAGGCTTCTCCGCGGCCGCCGGTGCCGACGCGGTGGCCTCCCGGGACGTCCCCATCGGCCAGGTGAACTCGATCTCCAGCTCGATCTTCCCGTCGCCGACCTCCCACTCCACCTCGCCCCAGAGTTCGTCGGGGATCCGCAGGCTCAGCACCCCGGTGATGAGCGACAGCTCCGCCTCCTCGCCCTTCCTCATCGCCTCCGCGAGCTCCGTCAGCAGATCCGCCGCCTCGATCCGTGACAGCGGGTGGCTCTGCTCGAACTTGAGATCCTTCACGGCTGCCTCCGATGCGGCAGAAACAGTGGGGACAGTGCCCATTCTCCGGCCGCACCACGGAAAACGCCTCGGGGCCGGAAGAGCGGGCGACGGGAATCGAACCCGCGTAGCTAGTTTGGAAGACTAGGGCTCTACCATTGAGCTACGCCCGCACAGGACGCGCCGCAGGTCACGAGGGCCGCGGCACGGACAGCATCGTAGCGGGTCCCGGGCGGTCCCCGCACGCCCCGTATAGAGGGGGCGTCGCACTGTCTCCGTGCATGTACCCTACGTGTCGCACCGACGGGGTGTGGCGCAGCTTGGTAGCGCGTCCGCTTTGGGAGCGGAAGGCCGTGGGTTCAAATCCCGCCACCCCGACCACCAAGATCACGCATCACAAGATCGCGTTGTGGGCGTCATCCCGCTTGCGGTTACTATGCAAGCTGCGTGCCCGTGTGTCTCTCTGACCGGGCCGATCGGCCGGAACCGCCACCAAGCGGCATCGGCAGAATCCAAGAATCAGCCACCAAGGAGACCGAACCGTGAAGAGCGCCGTGGAGACCCTGAACCCGACCCGGGTTCGGCTCACTGTCGAGGTGCCCTTCGAGGAGCTCAAGGACAGCCTCGACGCGGCGTACAAGAAGATCAACCAGCAGGTCACGGTCAAGGGCTTCCGCAAGGGCAAGATCCCGGCTCGTGTGATCGACCAGCGGTTCGGCCGTGGTGCGGTGCTGGAGGAGGCCGTCAACGACGCCCTCCCGAAGTTCTACACCGAGGCGGTCAACGCGGCCGAGGTCAACCCGCTGGGTCAGCCCGAGGTCGACATCACCGAGCTGAAGGACGGCGAGCTGCTGGCCTTCACCGCCGAGGTCGACATCCGCCCGACGATCGAGATCCCGGACTACTCCGGCATCGAGGTCACCGTCGACGCGGTCGAGGTCACCGACGAGGACGTCGAGAAGTCCGTGCAGCAGCTGCGCGAGCGCTTCGCCTCCACCAACCCGGTCGAGCGCCCCGCCGCCGAGGGTGACGTCGTCACCATCGACCTCGAGGCCAAGGTCGACGGCGAGGTCCTCCCCGACGGTGTCGCCACGGGCGTCTCGTACACCATCGGTTCCGGCGAGCTCCTCGACGGCATCGACGAGGCCGTGACCGGCCTGGAGGCCGGCGGCGAGGCCACCTTCACCTCGCAGCTGAAGGGCGGCTCCGCCGAGGGCAAGGACGCCGAGGTCACCGTCAAGGTCACCGCCGTCGCCGCCCGTGAGCTCCCCGAGCTCGACGACGACTTTGCTCAGCTCGCGTCGGAGTTCGACACCCTCGACGAGCTCAAGGCCGACAGCCGCAAGCGCCTCGAGAACATGAAGCAGTTCGACCAGGCCACCCAGGCCCAGGAGCGCGTCCTCGACGAGCTGCTGAAGCTGGCGGACGTCCCGATGCCCGAGAAGCTGCTCGAGGACGAGATCAACACCCGCAAGCACAACCTGGAGCACCACCAGCTCGGCCAGATGGGCCTCACCCTCGAGAAGTACCTGGAGATCCAGGGCAAGACCGAGGAGGAGTTCCTGGCGGAGACCAAGGAGCAGGCCGAGAAGGGCATCAAGACGCAGTTCATCCTCGATGAGCTCGTCAACAAGGAGAAGCTCAACGTCAGCCAGGAGGAGCTCACCGAGCACCTCATGCGCCGCGCCGCCTCCTCCGGCATGTCCCCCGACCAGTTCGCCCAGGCCGTCGTCGAGGGCGGCCAGGTGCCGATGCTCGTCGGCGAGGTCGCCCGCGGCAAGGCCCTCGCGGTCGTCGTCGAGGCCGCCAAGGTCGTCGACACCAACGGTGAGGTCGTGGACCTCGAGGACGAGGACGAGGTGGTCGAGGCCGCCGCCGAGGCGGTCGAGGCCGTCACCGGCGAGGCCGAGGTCGCCGAGGAGAAGAACGAGGCCTGAGCCGCCTCGCTCCGAACCGCAGGTCCACGGGCCCGGACGCACTGCTGTGCGCCGGGCCCGTGCCCGTCCTCGGGGGCCCGTGGAGCCCTCGTAACCTTGCGCTCCCAGCGAACAGTTCGGGAACCGGGATGGCGTTGTCCTACCTGCGCGTTAGGGTCCATGAATACGGGGGCAATGCCCTCAGAACGAGACGCTGAGACGGCCGGAGCCGTCGGAGACGAGCAGGTGGATACGTGACGAATCTGAAGCCTTACGCCGCGGGTGAGCCGTCCATCGGTGGTGGCCTCGGCGACCATGTCTACAACCGGCTGCTCGGCGAGCGGATCATCTTCCTCGGCCAGCAGGTCGACGACGAGATCGCCAACAAGATCACCGCGCAGATGCTTCTCCTGGCCGCAGACCCGGAGAAGGACATCTACCTCTACATCAACAGCCCCGGTGGCTCGGTGACGGCCGGCATGGCCATCTACGACACCATGCAGTACATCCCGAACGACGTCGTCACCATCGGCATGGGCATGGCGGCCTCGATGGGCCAGTTCCTGCTCACCGGCGGCGCCGCCGGCAAGCGCTTCGCGCTGCCGAACACCGACGTCCTGATGCACCAGGGCTCCGCCGGCATCGGCGGTACGGCCTCGGACATCAAGATCCAGGCCGAGTACCTTCTCCGTACGAAGAAGCGCATGGCCGAGATCACCGCGCTCCACTCGGGCCAGACCGTCGAGACGATCATCCGTGACGGTGACCGCGACCGCTGGTTCACGGCGGAGGAGGCCAAGGCCTACGGCCTCATCGACGACATCATCACGCACGCCGCGGGCGTTCCCGGCGGCGGCGGCACGGGCGCCTGAGCCCGGCAGACCGCTGAAGAGCCCCAGCCCCCGCCGAACGCCACCAGGACGGTGAACATCCAGATGCAGAACAACCTCTCCCCGAGCGGCCTCTACACCGGCGCGCCGATGGACAACCGGTACGTGGTCCCGCGCTTCGTCGAGCGCACCTCGCAGGGCATCCGCGAGTACGACCCGTACGCGAAGCTCTTCGAGGAGCGCGTGATCTTCCTCGGCGTGCAGATCGACGACGCCTCCGCCAACGACGTCATGGCGCAGCTGCTGTGCCTGGAGTCGATGGACCCGGACCGCGACATCTCGATCTACATCAACAGCCCGGGCGGCTCCTTCACCGCCCTCACGGCCATCTACGACACGATGCAGTTCGTGAAGCCGGACATCCAGACGGTCTGCATGGGCCAGGCGGCCTCTGCCGCGGCCGTGCTGCTCGCCGCCGGTACGCCCGGCAAGCGGATGGCCCTGCCGAACGCCCGCGTGCTGATCCACCAGCCGTCCGGCGGCACCGGCCGTGAGCAGCTCTCCGACCTGGAGATCGCGGCCAACGAGATCCTGCGCATGCGCACGCAGCTGGAGGAGATGCTGGCCAAGCACTCCTCGACGCCGATCGAGAAGATCCGCGACGACATCGAGCGCGACAAGATCCTGACCGCCGAGGACGCCCTCGCGTACGGCCTGGTCGACCAGATCGTCTCGACCCGCAAGAGCACGGCCGCCGCGGCAGCCTGACGCTCGACCTTCCCCTGGCACGGTCCGCGTGGCCGAATCACGACCATGTGAACCGTGCCAAGGGGGGCCCGAACGGGGGGCCCGGCAAGGTACCGTCGAATATGAGGCACCAGGAGTCGCTGAACCAAGCGCTCCCAGGCGAAGGGGAAGCACCTCGTGGCACGCATCGGTGATGGCGGCGACCTGCTCAAGTGCTCGTTCTGCGGAAAGAGCCAGAAGCAGGTGAAGAAGCTCATCGCGGGACCCGGTGTGTACATCTGCGATGAGTGCATCGACCTCTGCAACGAGATCATCGAGGAAGAGCTCGCCGAGACGAGCGAGGTGCGGTGGGAGGAGCTTCCCAAGCCTCGCGAGATCTACGAGTTCCTCGAGGGGTACGTCGTCGGGCAGGAGCCCGCGAAGAAGGCCCTCTCGGTCGCGGTGTACAACCACTACAAGCGCGTCCAGGCCGGCGAGAACGGCGGCGGGCAGGGCCGGGACGACGCGATCGAACTCGCCAAGTCCAACATCCTGCTGCTCGGCCCCACCGGCTCCGGCAAGACGCTCCTGGCGCAGACCCTGGCCCGGATGCTCAACGTCCCGTTCGCCATCGCCGACGCGACGGCGCTGACGGAGGCCGGCTATGTCGGCGAGGACGTCGAGAACATCCTGCTCAAGCTGATCCAGGCGGCCGACTACGACGTCAAGAAGGCCGAGACAGGGATCATCTACATCGACGAGATCGACAAGGTCGCCCGCAAGAGCGAGAACCCGTCGATCACGCGTGACGTCTCGGGCGAGGGCGTCCAGCAGGCCCTGTTGAAGATCCTGGAGGGCACGACGGCCTCGGTCCCGCCGCAGGGCGGCCGGAAGCACCCGCACCAGGAGTTCATCCAGATCGACACGACGAACGTGCTCTTCATCGTGGGCGGCGCCTTCGCCGGCCTGGAGAAGATCATCGAGTCGCGTGCGGGCGCGAAGGGCATCGGCTTCGGGGCGACGATCCGCTCGAAGCGCGAGATCGAGGCGAGCGACCAGTTCCAGGAGGTCATGCCGGAGGACCTGGTGAAGTTCGGGATGATCCCGGAGTTCATCGGCCGACTCCCGGTCATCACCTCGGTCCACAACCTCGACCGCGAGGCCCTGCTCAAGATCCTGGTCGAGCCCCGCAACGCGCTGGTGAAGCAGTACCAGCGCCTCTTCGAACTCGACGGCGTGGAGCTGGACTTCGACCGCCCGGCCCTGGAGGCCATCGCCGACCAGGCGATCCTGCGCGGCACGGGCGCGCGCGGCCTGCGGGCCATCATGGAAGAGGTCCTGATGTCGGTGATGTACGAGGTCCCGTCCCGCAAGGACGTGGCCCGCGTGGTCATCACCTCGGACGTCGTCCACAACAACGTGAACCCGACGCTGGTGCCGCGCATCGTGAAGAACGACGGGCGACACGAGAAGAGCGCGTAGCCGCTATCGCGCGAAGTGGGCGCCCGGGTCGGTTCGGTGACCGGCCCGGGCGTACTCGTGCCGCCGCTAGGATCCGGCGGGCCTTGACCGCCGCGTGTGTAGTCGCTGCTGCGGGCATCCTGCCGGTCGCGACCGCAGCCCCTGCGCAGGCCTCGATCACCCAATGCCAGACATATCTGCACAACAAGGGGTACATCGTCGGCCCGGGGGTCACTCGTGCCTGCGGCTTCGGCGACTACTGGGAATGGGGCCTGTGCTACGGGGAGCTCGTGCAACTGGGTGTAAGGACGGAGCACGCGCGAGAGGCCTGCAACCTGGCCTAGCCGAGAGGCTCTGCGGCGCTCATTCGTGATGGTTGGCCGGCTCGATGAACCGGCCAACCATCATCGCGTCTCCCGGGGGGATCAGGCCTTGGTGCGGGACGCCTTGTAGTGCTGGGCCGTCAGGTCGGCGACCTGGTCCTGGGTGAAGCCGGCGCCGCCGGTCAGCATCGTCCCGAGGTCGATGGCGTTGACGACGCCCACGGTGCTGTAGTCCGCCCAGATGCAGGTGGGTACCGTGAACGACTTGGGGCCGGGGCTCGTTTCCGTCGAGGTGCTCTCGATCTTGAGGTCCTGGCACTTCATCAGCGCACCCTCGAAGCCGGCCGGCGTCTTGGTCTCGGGGCTGCCGACCGCCGTCACCTTGACGTCCTCGTCCTTGCCGCCCTGGTTCTTCCCGTAGTTCGCGAACGCGGCGTCGATCGCCTTCTCCGGGTCGGCGACCTCGCCCCACATCCCGTTCAGGCTCATGCTCTTGCCCTTGAGCGGGTCGCTCGAGTCGCCGGACTTGTATTCGGCCTGGACCGACTTCGGGTTCTTGATCGTCATGGCCTCGGCGGCGATCTTCTGTTCGTCGGACAGGTCGCTGCCCTTTTCGGTGCCTTCCTTCTTGTACTCGCCGACCGTGGCCGCCGGGGTGATCTTGTACCCCTTCGTGTCGGCTGCCACATCACTGTTCCCGCCACCGGCGGTGAAGTACCAGGCGCCACCGGCGATCAGCGCCAGCGCCACGACCGCGCCGCCGACGACCAGACCGGTCTTCTTCTTCGGCGCAGGCGGCGGGGGCGGCATGTAGCCGCCGGGGGCCTGGCCGTAAGGCGGCTGCTGAGGGGGCTGGCCGTACGGACCTGGCTGCTGGGGCTGCTGCGGGTAGCCGTACGGCTGCTGCGGCACACCCTGGGGTGCCTGCTGCGGGTAGCCGTAGCCGGGCTGGGGCGCTTGAGGCTGCTGGCCGTAGGGACCAGGCTGGCCCGGCTGGCCGTACGGTCCGGGCTGGTGAGGCTGACCGCCGTACGGACCCGGCTGGTTGTAGCTCATGGACAGGTTCCCCTCACAGGATGTTTATGCGTAGCGAACATCCTGTCGGAACCTCGGTCCGCTTGGAGCGTCGGGGTGTCGATTGGTTCACGGCTGTGACGCTGCCGGGAGGCACGCATGCTCGGACCGCGAACGCGTGACCACCGCCGGAGTCACTCGTTGAACCGTTCGAGAGGGGGCAGGTGTGATGGATGAGACCGCGAGCCGCATGGGACACGCCAGGTACACGTACCGACTTCGCGTCTCGTCCACCGCGCTCGATGCGCTCGAAGCGGAGTGGGCGCGGTGCCGGTGGGTCTGGAACGAGTGTGTAGCCAAGTCCAAGGAGACACACGCCCACAACCAGAGCCTGGCCGTGGGGGAGATCAAGCGCACCTGCGGTCCTGCGCAGCTCCATAAGATGCTGACCCAGGCCCGCGCCCGCACCGCCTGGTTGCGTGAGGGGTCCTCAGTTCCTCAGCAACAGATCATCTGGGACTTCGCAAAGTCTCGTGCCAAGGCGCAGAAGGACATCAAGGACCGGCTGCCGATGCACCGCCGCGCCGGAATGCCGAAGTACAAGAAGAAGCGTGAGGTTGCTCCAAGCCTGAACTACACCCGTCCCAAATTCCGGGTGAAGGGCGGTCGCCTGCATCTGGTGGGCGGCGTCGTCCTGACGGTGGTGTGGTCCCGGGACCTGCCTGCCGACCCGTCGTCCGTGCGCGTGTACCGCGACGGGCTCGGCCACTGGTACGCCTCCTTCGTCGTGCCCGCTCAGGCCGACCCCCTGGCCGACACGGGTCGGGTGATCGGCGTGGATTGGGGTGTGAAGGAGACCGCGACCACCACGAGCGATACCCACGACCTCCCCCACGCCGAGCACGGCAAGAAGGCTGCCGTTCGGCTGGCCCGGTATCAGCGGATGATGTCCCGCCGTCGACGGCCTAGGAGTAGAGCCCGGTCCAGGGGATACAGGGCTGCTCAGCGGCAGGCCGCGAAGGTGCACAGGAAGGTTGCCCGGCAGCGGCAGGACACCGCCCGTAAATGGGCGAAGCGCGTGGTCCGCGACCACGACACCGTGGCGGTGGAGGACTTCCGGCCGAAGTTTCTTGCCAAGACCTCCATGGCCCGCAAGGCTGCTGACGCCGCCATCGGCGCCACCAAGAAGGCCCTGCTCGACATGGGCCGCAAGCACGGGCGGACCGTGCACCTGGTACACCCCGCGCACACCACGATGGACTGCGCGCAGTGCGGAGCGAGAGCCAAGCACGTACTGCCGCTGGGTGAGCGCACGTACACCTGCACTGCATGTGGATCGTCCTCTCCGAGAGACAAGAACTCCGCACGCGTGATGCTCGTCCGGGCTGGTCTGGACCCGGCTGGTGCCGATCGCGGAAGACCCGACGGGACGCCGTCCCGCCGGGCGGCGTGAGCCAGAAATCCCCGCTCAGCCCTTTAAAGAGGGAATCCCCTCCACTCAGGGAGGGGAGCAGTCAAAATCGAGTTTCGGGGCAGCCCCGCCGCACCCCTAAACTGACCCCGTGACCGAGAACACTCAGCAGCAGCCAGCAGCCAACCCCGAACTGCCGACCCAGTACGCGCCGGCCGAAGTAGAGGGGAAGCTGTACGAGCGCTGGGTAGAGCGTGGTTACTTCGAGGCCGACGCCGGCAGCGACAAGCCGCCGTACACCATCGTCATCCCGCCGCCGAACGTCACCGGGTCGCTCCACCTGGGCCACGCCTTCGAGCACACGCTGATCGACGCCCTCACCCGCCGCAAGCGGATGCAGGGCTACGAGACGCTGTGGCAGCCCGGCATGGACCACGCCGGTATCGCCACCCAGAACGTCGTCGAGCGTGAGCTCGCCAAGGAGGGCAAGTCCCGCCACGACCTGGGCCGCGAGGCGTTCGTCGAGCGGGTCTGGCAGTGGAAGGCCGAGTCCGGTGGTCAGATCTCCGGCCAGATGAAGCGCCTGGGTGACGGCGTCGACTGGTCCCGTGAGCGCTTCACCATGGACGAGGGTCTCTCCCAGGCCGTCCAGACCATCTTCAAGAAGCTCTACGACGACGAGCTGATCTACCGCGCCGAGCGCATCATCAACTGGTGCCCGCGCTGTCTGACGGCCATCTCCGACATCGAGGTCGAGTACCAGGACGACGACGGCGAGCTCGTCTCCATCCGGTACGGCGAGGGCGACGCGTCCATCGTCGTCGCCACCACCCGCGCCGAGACGATGCTCGGTGACACCGCCGTCGCCGTCCACCCGGACGACGAGCGGTACAGGCACCTGGTCGGCACCGAGATCGAGCTGCCGCTGACCGGCCGCCGGATCCCGGTCGTCGCCGACGAGCACGTCGACCCCGCGTTCGGCACCGGCGCCGTCAAGGTGACCCCCGCCCACGACCCCAACGACTTCGAGATCGGCCAGCGGCACGGGCTGCCGAACCTCGCCGTCATGGACGAGCGCGCGGTCATCACCGCCCACGGCCCCTTCCAGGGCCTGGACCGCCTCGAGGCCCGCTCCGCCATCGTCGCCGCGCTGCGCGCCGATGGCCGGATCGTCGCCGAGAAGCGCCCGTACGTCCACTCCGTCGGCCACTGCTCGCGCTGCAAGACCACCATCGAGCCGCGCCTGTCGATGCAGTGGTGGGTCAAGGTCGGCCCGCTCGCCAAGGCCGCCGGTGATGCGGTCCGCGACGGCAAGGTCAAGATCCACCCGCAGGAGATGGAGAAGCGGTACTTCGACTGGGTCGACAACCTGCACGACTGGTGCATCTCGCGCCAGCTGTGGTGGGGCCACCGCATCCCGGTCTGGTACGGCCCGAACGGCGAGATCGTCTGCGTCGGACCGAACGACGAGGCGCCGACCGGCGAGGGCTGGCACCAGGACACCGACGTCCTGGACACCTGGTTCTCCTCCGGCCTGTGGCCGTTCTCCACGCTCGGCTGGCCCGAGCAGACCGAGAGCCTGAAGAAGTTCTATCCGAACTCGGTCCTGGTCACCGGCTACGACATCCTCTTCTTCTGGGTCGCCCGGATGATGATGTTCGGCCTGTACGCGATGGACGGCACCCCGCCGTTCCACACCATCGCCCTGCACGGCATGGTCCGCGACCAGTTCGGCAAGAAGATGTCGAAGTCCTTCGGCAACGCGGTCAACCCGCTGGACTGGATGGACGAGTACGGCTCCGACGCCGTCCGCTTCACCCTGGCCAACGGCGCCAACCCGGGTGTCGACGTCCCGATCGGCGAGGACTGGGTCAAGGCGTCCCGTAACTTCGCCAACAAGATCTGGAACGCGACGCGCTTCGCGCTGATGAACGGCGCGACGGTCGAGGGCCCGCTGCCGGACCCGTCCGAGATGTCGGCGACGGACCGGTGGATCCTCTCCCGGCTCAACAAGACGGTCGCCGAGGTCGACGCGTACTACGACGACTTCCAGTTCGCGAAGCTCGCCGACGCGCTCTACCACTTCGCGTGGGACGAGGTCTTCGACTGGTACGTCGAGCTGTCGAAGACCACGTTCTTCGCCGGCGGCGAGGGCGCCAAGGTCTCCGGCCGCGTCCTCGGCGAGGTCCTGGACGTGATGCTGCGGCTGCTCCACCCGGTTGTCCCGTTCGTCACCGAGACGCTCTGGACCACGCTCACCGGCAAGGAGTCCGTCGTCATCGCCGACTGGCCCACCGACTCCGGCTTCCGCGACGAGGCCGCCGAGAAGGAGATCGAGCTGGTCCAGCGGGTCGTCACCGAGGTCCGCCGGTTCCGCTCGGACCAGGGCCTGCAGCCCGGCCAGAAGGTCCCGGCCCGTCTGGAGCTGACCGGTACCGCCCTCGCCCCGCACGAGGCGGCCATCCGTCAGCTGCTGCGGCTCCAGCCGGAGGGCGAGGGCTTCTCCGCCACCGCCTCCCTGCCGGTCGCCGGTGCCACGGTCGCGCTCGACCTGTCCGGCACGATCGACGTGGCGGCGGAGCGCAAGCGGCTCGCGAAGGACCTCGCGGCCGCCGAGAAGGAGAAGGCGCAGGCGAACGGGAAGCTCGGCAACGAGGCGTTCCTGGCGAAGGCGCCGGACAACGTGGTCGAGAAGATCCGTACGCGGCTCGCCAAGGCGGACGAGGACATCGCCCGCATCCAGGCGCAGCTGGACCGCCTGCCGCAGGCGTAAGCGCTGGTAAGCGCCGGTAAGCGTGGGTGAGGGGTCCGGAACCGGTCGGTTCCGGACCCCTCACGCGTACACCTCCGGTTCGGCGGACGGTGGGGCGAACGTCCCGAAAGGGGTGGGTCCACGGTGCTGTCGGTGCCCCTCCGTAGACTGGGTCCGTGAGTGAGCCCCGCGACCAGTTCGACGAGTCCGACCCGTTCGACGAGATCGTCGATGCAGAGACCGACCGAGACCCCGACCTGGCGGTGATCGAGGCCGGCAGCCGCACCCTGCGCGCGCAGGCCGGGTCGCCCCAGGCTGACCCCGTGCCCGCCCGGCCCTCCGACCCGGAGGTGGACAAAGCGCTGCGCGAGGTCGAGACCGAGCTGTCGACCCGCTGGGGCGAGACCAAGCTGGAGCCTTCGGTGACGCGTATCGCGGCGCTGATGGACGTCCTCGGCGAGCCCCAGCGGGCGTACCCCTCCATCCACATCACCGGTACGAACGGCAAGACGTCCACGGCCCGGATGATCGAGGCGCTGTTCGCCGCGTTCGAGCTGCGCACCGGCCGGTACACCTCGCCGCACGTGCAGACGATCACCGAGCGGATCAGCCTGGACGGCGCCCCGATCTCCGCCGAGCGGTTCATCGAGACGTACGAGGACATCAAGCCGTACGTGGAGCTGGTCGACGCCCGTGAGGAGTACCGGCTCTCCTTCTTCGAGGTCATCACGGGCATGGCGTACGCGGCCTTCGCCGACGCGCCGGTGGACGTGGCGGTCGTCGAGGTCGGCATGGGCGGCACCTGGGACGCCACGAACGTGATCGACGCGCAGGTCGCCGTCGTCACCCCGATCGACCTGGACCACACCGACCGGCTCGGTGAGACGCCCGGCGAGATCGCGGGGGAGAAGGCCGGGATCATCAAGCAGGGCGCGACGGTGATCCTGGCCCAGCAGCCGGTGGACGCGGCCCAGGTCATGCTGAAGAAGGCCGTCGAGGTCGACGCGACGGTGGCCCGCGAGGGCATGGAGTTCGGCGTCGTCTCCCGCGAGATCGCGGTCGGCGGGCAGTTGCTCACCCTGCGCGGGCTCGGTGGCGAGTACGAGGACGTCTTCCTGCCGCTGTACGGCGCGCACCAGGCGCACAACGCGGCGGTCGCCCTCGCGGCGGTCGAGGCGTTCTTCGGCATCGGCGCGGAGCACGCCCGCACGCTGGACATCGACACCATCCGGCGGGCCTTCGGCTCCGTGGCCTCTCCGGGCCGCCTGGAGGTCGTCCGCAAGTCCCCGACGGTCGTCCTGGACGCGGCGCACAACCCGCACGGCGCGCGGGCCACGGCCGACGGGATCAGCGAGTCGTTCGGCTTCTCCCGGCTCATCGGCGTGGTCTCCACCAGCTCCGACAAGGACGCCAAGGGCCTGCTCGAAGCCTTCGAGCCGATCTTCGCGGAGGTCGTGGTCACGGCGAACTCCAACCCCCGCGCCACGGACGTGGACGCGCTCGCGGCGATCGCCGTGGAGGTCTTCGGCGAGGACCGGGTGGTGGTCGAGCCGCGTCTGGACGACGCGATCGAGGCCGCCATCACGCTCGCGGAGGAAGAGGGCGAGTACGCGGGCGCGGGTGTGCTCGTGACCGGTTCGATCTTCACGGTCGGGGACGCCCGGCTGCTGCTGGGAAGGCGCTGAATCCGATGCGTACGCTCTGTGCCTCGACGCTGATCGGCGAGTTCTTCGTGATCGGCTTCGCCGGGCTCGTCGCCATGAAGGACGACAGCCTGTCGACGGCCACGGTCTGGTGGGTCTGCGGCGCCGCGATGCTGCTCTCCGTGCTGCTGTGCGGGATGCTCACCCGCCCGGGCGGCGTCCAGCTCGGCTGGGCGCTCCAGATCGCGCTGATCGTGAGCGGCTTCGTCGTCCCGGTGATGTTCTTCCTGGGCGCGGCCTTCACCGCCCTGTGGTGGGCCTCGATCCACTACGGCGCGAAGATCGACGAGGCCAAGGCCCGCTGGGCCGCCCAGGCCGAGGCGCAGGACGCGGCGGAGGCGGAGGCGGGGTAACCCCCTCGGCAGGGCTTGACGCTGCGTAATCGGCGGACGTGCGGGCCCTGTAGCCTCTGAGGTCCCGCACACCGTATTCGTAAGGAGTCTCTACCGTGAGCCAGCGCACGCTCGTCCTGCTCAAGCCCGACGCCGTCCGCCGTGGCCTGATCGGCGAGATCATCGGCCGTATCGAGCGCAAGGCGGGCTGGACCATCTCCGCGCTCGAACTGCGCGAGCTGAGCCAGGACACGCTGGAGCAGCACTACGGCGAGCACAAGGGCAAGCCCTTCTACGAGCCGCTGATGGGCTTCATGCAGTCCGGCCCGGTCGTCGTCCTGGTCGTCGAGGGCGAGCGTGTCATCGAGGGTCTGCGGACCCTCGCCGGCCCGACCGACCCGATCGCCGCCGCCCCCGGCTCCATCCGTGGTGACTACGGCACCATCGTCCGGGAGAACCTGATTCACGCCTCGGACTCCGAGGAGTCCGCCATTCGGGAACTGAAGATTTTCTTCCCCGGCCTGGCGTGATCCAGGGCTGACCGGTCTGTCCCATTCTGACCGGGTGTCAGCCATCCACCGCAACAACCTGGGGCGACCGAAGGAATTCGGTCGCCCCCGGGCATATGAACGGCGCGATCGGGAACGCATCGCACCGTCCTGTCGTCACCTGTACAGAGGTGGACCACCGCGCGGTATCCGGGTGGGCGGCACTACGATGGAAAACTCCACGCCGCAGCACCCGAACACCCACCACCTCGCCTACCTGAGAAGCCGTCAACGCTCCGATTGGGAAGGCTCGACGCATCCTCATGGGAAACAAGGGGAACTCAATGTCGTTCATCGGCCGTGACATGGCTGTCGACCTCGGGACCGCCAACACGCTGGTGTACGTCAGGGGTCGAGGCATCGTTCTGAACGAGCCGTCCGTCGTCGCGATCAACACCAACACCGGCGGCATCCTGGCGGTCGGCGCCGAGGCGAAGAAGATGATCGGCCGGACTCCCGGCAACATCGTCGCCGTCCGGCCTCTGAAGGACGGTGTGATCGCCGACTTCGAGATCACGGAGCGGATGCTCCGTTACTTCATCCTCAAGATCCACAAGCGCCGCTACCTGGCCCGTCCCCGGGTCGTCGTCTGCGTGCCCTCCGGCATCACCGGAGTGGAGCGCCGCGCCGTCATCGAGGCCTCGACCCAGGCCGGCGCCCGCCAGGTGCACATCATCGAGGAGCCCATGGCCGCGGCCATCGGCTCGGGCCTGCCGGTCCACGAGGCCACGGGCAACATGGTCGTCGACATCGGTGGCGGCACCACCGAGGTCGCCGTGATCTCGCTCGGCGGAATCGTCACGGCACAGTCGATCCGGGTGGCCGGCGACGAGCTCGACAACGCGATCATCCAGCACATCAAGAAGGAGTACTCGCTCCTCCTCGGTGAGCGCACCGCCGAGCAGATCAAGATCACCATCGGCTCGGCCTACGACCTCGACAAGGACGAGCACACCGAGATCCGCGGCCGTGACCTCGTCTCCGGTCTGCCCAAGACCGTGGTCATCTCGGCCGCCGAGGTCCGCAAGGCCATCGAGGAGCCGGTCAACGCGATCGTCGACGCCGTCAAGACGACGCTCGACAAGTGCCCGCCCGAGCTCTCCGGTGACGTGATGGACCGCGGCATCGTTCTCACGGGTGGCGGTGCTCTCCTGCGCGGCCTGGACGAGCGGCTGCGCCGCGAGACCGGGATGCCGATCCACATCGCCGAGGACCCGCTGGACTCCGTGGCGCTGGGATCGGGCAAGTGCGTGGAGGAGTTCGAGGCTCTCCAGCAGGTCCTGGACGCCCAGCCCCGCCGATAACAAGTGCGCAGCATTTGGCTCGCGATCGGCTGTACGGGTGGCAAGACCCCCCGTACAGCCGATCGTTGATATAGCAACACAAACGGACGACACAAACCGCACGACACAAACCGCACGGACCAATCGAACCAAGAGGAAAGGCACGGCCGCCGCACGTGAGGGACACACGAGAGAGCCGGCTGCTCCTGGTGCTGCTGATCGCCATCGCGTTCGCACTGATCACGGTGGACATCCGCGGCGGCGAGGAGTCACCGGTCGACGGCGCCCGGCAGGCAGCCGCCGCGGTCTTCGGCCCCGTCGAGAACGGCGTCGCGGCGGCGGTCGATCCGATCGGCAACGCCATAGGGGCGGTACGCGACTCCGGTGAGCGGCACGACCGCATCGCCACCCTGGAGCGCGAGAACGCCGCCCTCAAGGCCAAGCTCGGCAGCGACGACCGCAACCGCAGCCGCCTCCGCGAGCTCGACACCCTGCTCAAGACGGCCGGCGCCGGTCAGTACGGCATCAAGGGCGCCCAGGTCATCGCCATAGGAGCGGCCCAGGGCTTTTCCTGGACGGTCACCATCGACGCCGGAGCCGACGACGGCATCGAGCGGGACATGACCGTACTGAACGGCTCCGGTCTCGTCGGCCGCGTGACCACCGTCGGGCCCTCCACCGCCACCGTGCTCCTCGCCAACGACCCCGACTTCACCGTCGGCACCCGCATGGAGAAGACGGACGAACTCGGCTTCGCCACCGGCCAGGGCAACGGGCCCCTCCTCGTCCAGCTCCTCAACGGCAAGTCCAGGGTGAAGCCCGGCGACCGGCTCGTCACCTTCGGCTCGCAGGCCGACAAGCCCTTCGTGCCCGGCGTGCCGGTCGGCGAGGTCGTCCGCGTCGACCCGCTCGGCGGCGGCCTCACCCGCAACATCTACGTCCGCCCGTTCGTCGGCTTCTCCAAGCTCGACATCGTCGGCGTCGTCGTCCAGGCCCCGCGCACGAACCCCCGCGACACGGTCCTGCCGCCCAAGCCCAAACCCGCGCCGACCGTCACCGTCACGGTGACCCCGCCGCCACCGGAGGGGGAGCAGGCCGGACAGCAGTCGGAGCAGGGACGGAAGCCCGAGGACGAGCAGCAGGCCCAGCAGAACCCGCAGGACCAGCAGACTCAGCAGCAGGACCAGCAGGCCCAGCAGGACACGCAGCAGGACCAGCAGGATCAGGGGGAGACGCCGTGAAGTTCAACCGGATCCTGCTCTCCAGCACACTCGTCGTCGTCGCCCTGGTCGTCCAGGTCTCGGTCCTCGCGCGCCTCCAGCTCCCCGGCGCCGTACCCGACCTCGTCCTGCTGACCGTCCTCGGCCTCGCACTCGTGTACGGGCCGGTCAGCGGCTCCCTCATCGGCTTCGGGGCCGGCCTCCTCTCCGACCTCGCCCCGCCCGCCGACCACGCCGCCGGCCGCTACGCCCTGGTCCTCTGCGTCATCGGCTACCTCGCCGGACTCGCCCGCCCCGACAACGGCAAACTCAAGTCCGCCAGCGGGCCGATGGCCGTGGTCGTCGCCGCCGCGATCGGCTCCACCCTGCTGTACGCGGGTGTCGGCGCCCTCGTCGGCGACACCGCCGCCCGCCATGTCGGCCTCGGCTTCCTGCTGTTCACCGCGGCCGTCTACGACCTGCTCCTCGCGCCCTTCACCGTGCCGCTGATCATGGCGCTGGCCCGGCGTGCGGAGAACGACCCGCTCGCCGACACCTCCGGGGGAACCGACGTCGCCTCCGGCTGGCTCAGCTCCGGCACCGGCCTCCAGATCGGCACCCAGCGCGGCGGCCTGCGCGTCAAGGCCGCCCGTACCAGAGCGGCACGCGCCGGACGCATCAAGGGAGTCAAGCGACTGTGACCGAGGGGGTACCGGCAGTATGAGCAACATCCCGGAGACCGGGCGGACTCCCAGGGTCCAGATCCGGCTCGTCGTCATCCAGATCCTCGTCTTCTCCCTTCTGCTCACGCTCGGCGGACGCCTCTGGTACCTCCAGATCCGCAACGGCAAGGAGTACACCGACGAGGCGAAGAGCAACCACGTCCAGCGGGTCGTCCAGCCCGCCGTCCGCGGGTCCATCCTCGACGCCCGCGGGGTCCCCCTCGCCGACAACGAGACCCGCCTCGTGGTCTCCGCGTCCCGCACCGACCTGATGAAGATGAAGGACGACGGCAAGGCCGTCCTCACCCGTCTCGCCGGCGTCCTGGGCATGAAGCCCAAGGAGGTCATGGACAAGGTCCGGCTCTGCGACTCCCAGACCCCGAAGCCCTGCTGGAACGGTTCCCCCTACCAGCCGATCCCGATCACCGACGAGGCCACCACGCAGCAGGCCCTGCGGATCCGGGAGAGCTCCGAGGACTTCCCCGGCATCACCGCCGAACTCACCGCCGTACGCCGCTACACCGCGCCCGGCAAGGCCCGCACCGCGCAGGTGCTCGGCTACCTCTCGCCGGTCACCGACGAGGAGATCCAGAAGGCCAAGGACAGCGACTCGCCGTATCTGCGCTCCGACCAGGTCGGCCGCTCCGGCCTCGAACGCACCTACGACAAGGAGTTGCGCGGCAAGGCGGGCGTCACGTCGTACGAGGTCGACAAGGTCGGCCGGGTCATGGGCCAGACCGAGGCCGAGCCGGGCGTGCCCGGCTCCACCCTCGTCACCAGCATCGACGCCCGGGTCCAGGCGGTCGCCGAGTACGAGCTCCACCAGGCGATGAAGACCGTCCGGCAGGAGACCGACAAGATCACCGGCCGGAAGTACGAGGCCGACGCGGGCGCCGTCGTCGTCCTGGAGTCCAAGACCGGCCGCGTCGTCGCGATGGCCTCCCAGCCCGACTACGACCCCAACACCTGGATCGGCGGCATCTCCGCCAAGGACTACGCGCGGCTCACCGACAAGAGCTCCAACTACCCGCTGCTCAACCGGGCGATCCAGGGCCAGGCGCCCGCCGGCTCCGTCTTCAAGGTGGTGTCGGCGAGCGCGGCCGTGCGCGCCGGCTACGACTTCAACGACAAGTACCTCTGCAGCAGCTCCTACAGCATGGGCAACCGGAGCTTCGCGAACTTCGAGTCCAAGGGGCACGGCCCCATCACCCTCGGCGACGCCCTCAAGTTCTCCTGCAACACCGTCTTCTACCGTCTCGGTCACCAGGAGTGGAACCGCGACGGCGGCCTCAAGCCCAAGAACCCCAACGACTGGTTCTACCGGACCGCCCATGACTTCGGATTCGGCGCCGAGACCGGCATCGACGTGCCGAACGAGGTCACGGGCCGCATCCCGGACCGCCAGTGGAAGAAGAGCTTCTGGGAGGCCAACAAGGACGCCTGGTGCAAGCAGGGCAAGAAGGGCGGCACGTACGTCGAGCAGATCGCCTATGAGAGCTGCCTCGAAGGCAACCAGCTGAAGGCCTTCGACAGCATCAACTTCGCCATCGGCCAGGGCGACGTGCTCATCACCCCCATCCAGCTGGCCACCGCCTACGCCGCCATCAGCAACGGCGGCACCCTCTACAGCCCCACCCTCGGCAAGGCCGTGATCAGCGCCGATGGCAAGAAGATCCAGGAGATCGCGCCCAAGCCCCACGGCAGGCTGCCGATCGACGCCCAGACGATCAGCGACATCGACAAGGGCCTGCGCTCCGTCGTCGAGCCCGGCGGCACCGCCGCCTGGCGGTTCGGCGGCTGGCCCCAGGACAAGATCACGATGCATGCCAAGACCGGAACCGCGCAGGTCTACGGCAAGCAGACCACCTCCTGGTTCGCGACCTACACCGACGACTACACGATCGTCATGACGATCTCCCAGGGTGGTACGGGCTCCGGCGCCTCCGGCCCCGCCGTGCGCAACATCTACGACGCCATCTACGGCCTCGACGACGAGGGCAACCAGGACCTCAAGCGCGCCCTGCTGCCGAAGCCGCAGAAGGAACTGCCGAAGGTCCAGCCCGACGGCTCCATCGACGCGCCGGAGGTCAAGGCGTACGACCCCGCCGCGCAGCTCGTCGACCCGCTCAAGAAGAAAGACGGAGAGCAGCCACTCGCGGGCCCGCCACCCGTCTGGCAGAGGGACTGAACCGATGACCGCACCCCACGGCTTCTCCGTCTCCCGGTACGCCCCCGAGCGCGGCCCGCTGGCGAAGCTCCTCGCCCGCGACTCGGTGGTGCGCCGGCTCGACTGGCCGATGCTGCTCTCCGCGCTCGCCCTGTCCTTCCTCGGCGCGCTGCTCGTCTGGTCCGCGACCCGCGGCCGCACCGAGCTCAACGACGGCGACCCGTACGCCTTCCTGTTCCGGCACTCGCTCAACACCGGCATCGGCCTCGTGCTGATGATCGGCACCGTCTGGCTCGGCCACCGCACCCTGCGCGGCGCGGTGCCGATCCTCTACGGCATCTCGATCCTGCTGATCCTCGCCGTCCTCACCCCGCTCGGCGCGACCATCAACGGCGCGCACGCCTGGCTCGTGATCGGCGGCCTCTCGCTCCAGCCCAGCGAGTTCGTGAAGATCACGATCATCCTGGGCATGGCGGTGATGCTGGCCGCCAAGGTCGACGCCGGTGACCAGGTGCACCCCGACCACCGGACCGTCGCCAAGTCCCTGCTCCTCGCCATACTCCCCATGGCGATCGTCATGCTGATGCCGGACCTCGGCTCGGTGATGGTCATGGCGGTCATCGTGCTCGGCGTGCTCCTCGCCTCCGGAGCCTCCAACCGCTGGGTCCTCGGCCTCATCGGCACCGGAGTGGCGGGGGCCGTCATGGTCGCCGCGCTCGGTCTGCTCGACGAGTACCAGATCAACCGCTTCGCCGCCTTCGCCAACCCCGAGCTCGACCCGGCGGGAGTCGGCTACAACACCAACCAGGCGCGCATCGCGATCGGCTCCGGCGGCCTGTACGGCGCGGGACTGTTCAACGGCCACCAGACCAGCGGCCAGTTCGTGCCCGAGCAGCAGACCGACTTCATCTTCAGCGTGGCGGGCGAGGAACTCGGCTTCCTCGGCGGCGGACTGATCATCGTGCTGCTCGGCGTGATCCTGTGGCGGGCGTGCCGGATCGCCCGGGAGACCACGGAGCTCTACGGCACGATCGTCGCGGCCGGCATCATCGCCTGGTTCGCCTTCCAGTGCTTCGAGAACATCGGCATGGCACTCGGCATCATGCCGGTGGCGGGCCTTCCGCTGCCGTTCGTCTCGTACGGCGGCTCGTCGATGTTCGCGGTGTGGGTGGCGATCGGACTGCTCCAGTCCATCAGGGTGCAGCGGCCGATGACGGCCTGAGGCGCACTCCCCTTCCGTTCACTTCGCGTCTAGATTCGATTCATGGCGGAGACGAAGCGCGAGATCGAGCGGAAGTACGAGGCCACGGCCCGGACGGAGCTGCCCGACCTGACGCGGGCGGCCGGGGTCGCGTCGGCCCTGGACAGGGGCGTCACCGAACTCGACGCGGTCTACTACGACACCCCGGATCTGCGGCTCGCCGCCGACTCCCTGACCCTGCGCCGCCGCACGGGCGGCGAGGACGAGGGCTGGCACCTCAAGTTCCCGGTCGCGTCCGGGATCCGCGACGAGATCAGGGCCCCGCTCTCCGACACGCTCCCGAAGTCCCTGGCGGGCCTGGTCCGCTCCCGCACCCGCGACGAAGACGTCGTCCCCGTCGTCCGGCTCCGCTCCTCCCGCGCCGTCCACCACCTCGTGGACGAGACGGGCGCGCTACTGGCGGAGGTCTCCGTCGACACGGTCCACGCCGAACGCCTCCCGAAGGGCCCGGACACCTCCTGGACGGAGATCGAGGTCGAACTGGCGGACGACGCGGACCCGGCCATCCTCGACACGGTCGAGAAGCACCTGAAGAAGGCAGGCATCCACCCGTCGTCGGCACCGTCGAAACTGTCGAGGGCCTTGGAGGAGACGGCGCCCGCGGCCACCACAGGCGTGGCGGAACGCGCCGAGGACGCAGCTGAGCCCGCCGCCGGCGAGCAGGGCGCGGTCGCCGAGGACACCGCCGGCGGCCGTGTCCTCGCCTACGTACGGGAACAGCGCGACGCGATCGTCGCCCTCGACCCCGCCGTCCGCCGCGACCTCCCCGACTCCGTCCACCAGATGCGCGTCGCCTGCCGACGCCTCCGCAGCGCCTTCAAGACCTACCGCAAGGTCCTCGACCGCACCGTCACCGACCCGATCGGCGAGGAGCTCAAGTGGCTCGCCGGCGAGCTCGGCGCCGCCCGCGACCAGGAGGTCCTCATCGCACGGCTGAGCTCCCGGATCGACGAGCTCCCCGACACCCTGCTCCTCGGCCCCGTCCGCGCCCGGCTCCGGCGGGAGGCCGCCTCCCACGGCGACGACGCCCGCACCAGGGCCATCGCCGCCCTCGACTCCGACCGCCACCTGGCGCTGCTGAAGAGCCTCGACGCCCTGCTCGCCGACCCGCCCCTGCGGAAGGCCGCCGCGAAGGACCCGGAGAGCGTCCTCTCCCGCGCCGTCCTCAAGGACTACGACCGCCTCGCCACCCGCGTCGACCACGCCCTCGCTCAGGACCCCGGCCACGACCGCGACCTGTCGATGCACGAGGCCCGCAAGGCCGCCAAGCGCGCCCGCTACGCCGCCGAGGCCGCCACACCCACCCTCGGCAAGCCCGCCCAGCGCTTCGCCAAGCGGATGAAGGCCGTCCAGACCGTCCTCGGCGACCACCAGGACAGCGTCGTCGCCCGCGAGGCCCTCCGCGACCTCGCGATCCAGGCGCACGCCGCCGGCGAGTCCGCCTTCACCTGGGGACTCCTCCACGGCCAGGAGGAGGCGGCCGGCGCGGCCCGCGAGCGCGAGTTCCCCGAGGTCTGGGCGAAGGCCTCCGCCCCGGAACTGAGGGCGAAACTGACCCACTGAGCACCGGGTACGCTTGAGAGTCGCCCCCTGCCAGCTCACGAAGGTTCGAGATGTCTGCTGCCGAGTCTGTCTTCCCGCAGCTCGAAGCCCTGCTCCCGCACGTGCAGAAGCCGATTCAGTACGTCGGTGGAGAGCTGAACTCCACGGTCAAGCCGTGGGAGTCCGCCGACGTCCGCTGGGCACTCATGTACCCGGACGCGTACGAGGTCGGTCTGCCCAACCAGGGCGTCATGATCCTCTACGAGGTACTGAACGAGCGCGAGGGCGTCCTGGCCGAGCGCACGTACAGCGTGTGGCCGGACCTCGAAGAGCTGATGCGTGAGCACGGCGTCCCGCAGTTCACCGTCGACAGCCACCGCCCCGTCGGCGCGTTCGACGTCTTCGGCCTGAGCTTCTCCACCGAGCTCGGCTACACCAACATGCTCACGGCCCTCGACCTGGCGGGCATCCCGCTGGAGTCGAAGGACCGCACCGTCGACCACCCGATCGTGCTCGCCGGCGGCCACGCCGCCTTCAACCCCGAGCCGATCGCCGACTTCATCGACGCGGCGATCATCGGAGACGGCGAGCAGGCCGTCCTCGACATGACCGAGATCATCCGCGCCTGGAAGGCCGAGGGCCGCCCCGGCGGCCGCGAGGAGGTCCTCCTCCGGCTGGCGAAGACGGGCTCGGTCTACATCCCCGGCTTCTACGACGTCGAGTACCTGGCCGACGGCCGGATCGCCCGCGTCGTCCCCAACCGCTCCGGCGTGCCGTGGCGCGTGTCCAAGCACACCGTCATGGACCTCGACGAGTGGCCGTACCCGAAGCAGCCGCTCGTCCCGCTCGCCGAGACGGTCCACGAGCGGATGTCGGTGGAGATCTTCCGCGGCTGCACCCGCGGCTGCCGTTTCTGCCAGGCCGGCATGATCACGCGCCCCGTGCGGGAGCGAAGCATCACCGGCATCGGCGAGATGGTCGAGAAGGGCCTCAAGGCGACCGGCTTCGAGGAGGTCGGCCTCCTCTCCCTCTCCTCCGCGGACCACTCCGAGATCGGTGACATCGCGAAGGGCCTGGCGGACCGGTACGAAGAGGACAAGATCGGCCTCTCCCTGCCCTCCACCCGCGTCGACGCCTTCAACGTCGACCTCGCCAACGAGTTGACCCGCAACGGCCGTCGCTCGGGTCTCACCTTCGCCCCCGAGGGCGGCTCCGAGCGCATGCGCAAGGTCATCAACAAGATGGTCTCGGAGGAGGACCTGATCCGGACCGTCTCGACGGCGTACGGCAACGGCTGGCGCCAGGTGAAGCTGTACTTCATGTGCGGCCTGCCGACCGAGACGGACGAGGACGTCCTCCAGATCGGCGACATGGCGGTCAAGGTCATCGCCGAGGGCCGAAAGGTCTCCGGTCAGAACGACATTCGCTGCACGGTCTCCATCGGCGGCTTCGTCCCGAAGCCGCACACCCCCTTCCAGTGGGCCCCGCAGCTGTCGGCGGAGGAGACGGACGCGCGCCTGGAGAAGCTCCGGGACAAGATCCGCGGCGACAAGAAGTACGGCCGCTCGATCGGCTTCCGCTACCACGACGGCAAGCCCGGCATCGTCGAGGGCCTGCTCTCGCGCGGCGACCGCCGCATCGGCGCGGTCATCCGCGCGGTGTACGAGGACGGCGGCCGCTTCGACGGCTGGCGCGAGTACTTCTCGTACGACCGCTGGATGCAGTGCGCCGAGAAGACGCTGCCGTCCATGGGCGTCGACGTCGACTGGTACACCACCCGCGAGCGCACGTACGAGGAGGTCCTGCCCTGGGACCACCTGGACTCCGGTCTGGACAAGGACTGGCTCTGGGAGGACTGGCAGGACGCGCTCGACGAGACCGAGGTCGAGGACTGCCGCTGGACGCCGTGCTTCGACTGCGGCGTGTGCCCGCAGATGGACACGCACATCCAGATCGGCCCGACTGGCAAGAAGCTGCTGCCGCTGACGGTCAAGAAGTAGCCGCAAGAAGTAGCCAGCTGACGAGAGGCGTTCGGACCGTCACGGTCCGGACGCCTCTCGCGTGTCCGGGGCGGGGCTCGCGGGGCCGGGCAGGCGCAAGGCCAGTACGCCGGTGGCCAGCGCCAATGCCGGGGCGCGCGGCCGCCGGTCGGGCGGGAAGAAGTCCTGGATGCCGGAGAGCACCTGAGGAAGCATCACCGCCGCCGCGAGACCCTGCGCCACCCGCAGCCCGATCAGCACCCCGACCGACGCGCGGCCAGGGACCAGTACAGGTAGTTGGCGGGGCGCAGGGCGTAGGCGGCGGCCCCGGCGAGGCCCGTGCGGCGCCACAGGTCCTGCCACCCCGTGGCGGTGGCGTCGGTTCGGGGTTCGGGCATGGGCGTCATTGTTTCTCCGCGGCCACGATCGGGCGCGAGCGGAAACCCTCCGGCGGGCCGTGGCGTCATTCCCTGCATGAGCATGGAGAAGCCGCAGCCCCGACACCCCGAGCCGGAGGGCTGCCTGACGGCGTTCGTCAGGATTCCGGTACGGATCGTGGTGCTGGTGGCCGTCGTCCCCGTCCGCATGGTCTGGGACGCGCTGGTGGTCTCCGCCCGGACCCTCGACCGCACGGTGCTGCGCCCCCTGGGCCGGGGCCTGGCCTGGGCGCTGCGGACGCTGATCGTCGCCCCGATCGCCTGGCTCCTCCGGTACACGGTGGCGATCCCCCTGACCTGGCTGTACCGCTCGGTGCTCACCCCGCTGGGCCAGGGCCTCGGGTGGCTCGCCGTGCGACTGTGGCGCGGAACGAGCGTCGCCGGCCTGTGGCTGGGCAGGGCCCTGTTCGTATGGCCCTGGGTTGCGCTCTGGCGGTACGTGCTCGTGCCGCTGGGGCGGTACGGGGTCGTGGTGCCGGTCGTGTGGGTGTACCGGCAGGTCCTGACGCCGTTGGGCCACGGTCTCGCGTGGGCCCTCGCCCAGCTGGGCCGCGCTGGTCACTGGCTCGGCATGGCGCTGTTCGTATGGCCGTGGGTCGGGCTCTGGCGGTACGTGCTCGTGCCGCTCGGACGGTACGGGATCGGTGTCCCGGTCGCCTGGGCGTACCGGTGGATCCTCGCCCCGCTCGGCAAGGGCCTCGCTTTCCTGGCCGTCGGGCTGTGGCGGTACGGGATCGCGATCCCGGCCGCCTGGCTGTACCGGGCCGTGCTCACCCCGCTCGGTCACGGCCTCGGCTGGCTCATCAAGGCGTTGTTCGTGTGGCCGTGGGTCGGGCTGTGGCGGTACGTGCTGGTGCCGGGCGTCCGGTACGGGATCGTCGTTCCCCTCGGATGGCTCTGGCGGCGCGTCCTCGTGCCCCTCGGGCGGGAGATCGCCGACGCGTTCCGGGTCTGCTGGCGCGTCGCCGGGTACATCTCCCGGGCCGTCGGCCGTGCACTCAAGTGGGTGGCCTGGAATCTCGTCGGGCGGCCCACCGCCTGGGTCTACCGGAGCGTCTGCACCCCCGTCGGGCACTGGGTCCGTGACCAGGTCTGGGCGCCGGCCAGGCGGGCGGCCGTCGAGGCCGGGCGGGTCGCCAGGGGCGCGCTCGCCTCCGCACGCGAGACCGTACGGCAGGCCCGCAGGGACGCCTGGCGCGCGCTCGTCGGGGCACCCCGGGTGACCGAGCCTGTGGAACCTGTGGTGGCCTCTACGCGTACTCTGGGTAGTACAACAACCGCCTCCGGCGCGGCGCCCGCACCCGAGATCTCCCTGCGAAAGCAGGGGTGAGCCGGCCGGGACCCCCAGAGGCCACCCGTATTTCGAGGGCGGCGCGCCACCCGCGCCCGCTCCGCACCGAGGAGAAGAACCACTGGGCAAGCGACAGCCCGAAGGCCCGCCGCCCGCACCGGCGGTGCAGCGCATCCGACTGCGCTACACCAAGCGCGGCCGCCTCCGGTTCACCAGCCACCGTGACTTCCAGCGCGCGTTCGAGCGCGCGCTGCGCCGCGCCGAGGTGCCCATGGCGTACTCGGCCGGATTCACCCCGCACCCCAAGGTGTCGTACGCCAACGCCGCCCCCACGGGTACGGGCTCCGAGGCCGAGTACCTGGAGATCGCCCTCACCGAGGCACGGGACCCCGAGACTCTGCGGGCCCTCCTCGACGAGTCGCTCCCGGCCGGCCTCGACATCACCGACGCCGTCGAGGCCCGCACCTCGGGACTCGCCGACCGGCTCACCGCCTCCGTGTGGGAGCTCCGGCTCGACGGCGTCACCTTCGAGGAAGCGGAGAAGGCCGTCGGGGCGTTCCTCGCGGCCGAGACCGTGGAAGTACAACGTAAGACGAAGAACGGCATCCGCACCTTCGACGCCCGCTCCGCCGTCGCCGACCTCGTCGCCGACCGTCCACAGGCTGATAGGCCCCTGGACAATGCCTGTGCGATACTGCGGCTGGTTGTTCGGCACGTAGCACCTGCCGTGCGACCCGACGACGTCCTGTCCGGTCTCCGAGCTGTGGCCGACCTGGCGCCGCCGGTCCCCGCAGCGGTGACCAGGCTGGCGCAGGGGCTCTTCGACGAGGAGTCCGGCACGGTGACCGACCCGCTCGCGCCCGACCGCGAGGCAGTCACGGCCGCTCCACCCACGGCCGCCGCGACCGCCTCAGCGACGGCGCCGGGTACCGGTTCCGCGTAGGGAGCGGTCGTCGTAGCGCCGCCCTGGCACTCGGGAGCCACCTGGGTCGGGCAGCGCACAGACCAGGAGACTTTCGCCAGGCCGTACGCACAACGCGTACGGAACCGGCGAGCCAGACATCAGCTCCCGTGCGGCGCCCGCGCCCCGGACGGCGGCACCGCGCAGTTCGCGCGATCGTGCCGCTGGACCGGACCAAGGCGCGGCGCCCGGGGGCGTGACGGGAGAACCGCCCGCATGCTCGAGCAGCACGAAGAAAACACGGAAAACAACAACGCACCTGGTGACAAGCTGCCGCCGCGCCGCAGGCGCCGAGCGGCCTCCCGCCCTGCCGGTCCGCCGGTCGCGGCGGAGGTCACCGACACCGCGGCCGAGGTCGTCGTGGAGACGCCGGCCGCTACGCCGGAGCCCGCCGAGGAGCCCGCCCCGGCCCGCACCCGTCGCCGTGCCACCCGCAAGGTCGCCGCCCCCGAGCCGGCCGTGGTCGAGACCGAGGCCGCACCCGTGGCCGAGGCCGTCGAGGAGGCTCCCGTCGAGGAGCCCGCCCCGGCGCGCACCCGTCGCCGTGCGACCCGTAAGGCCACCACCCCCGAGCCGGTCGTGGAGCCCGTGGCCGAGGCCGTCGAGGCCGTCGAGGAGGTTCCCGTCGAGGAGCCCGCCCCGGCGCGCACCCGTCGCCGTGCCACGCGTAAGGCCACCACGCCCGAGCCGGTCGTGGAGCCCGTGGCCGAGGCCGTCGAGGTCGAGGCCGCGCCGGTCGTCGAGGAGGCTCCCGTCGAGGAGCCCGCCCCGGCCCGCACCCGTCGCCGTGCCACCCGTAAGGTCACCTCGCCCGAGGTCGCCGCCGGCGGCGAGAGTCTGCCGCAGGAGACCGTCGAGCAGATCACCGCCGCAGAGGCCGAGCCCGAGGTCGTCGCCGCCGAGAAGGCCGCCACCCGTGGCCGTACCCGCCGCCGCGCCACCTCGCCGCAGTTCACCGCCGAGCCGGTCGCCGCCCCCGAGGCGGAGGAGGCCCCGCGCGGCCGCCGCGCCGCGCGTCCCTCCGTCGCCGTCTTCCAGGCCCCGGTCTTCACCGAGCCCATGTTCCAGACCCCGGAGACCGCGGCCGCCATGGCCGCCGCCGAGGCCGTGGAGGAGGAAGAGGAAGAGGCGCTGGAGGCGGTCGAGGAGGTCGTCGAGCGTCCCGAGCCCGCCGGCCGGCGCCGTCGTCGCCGCCGTGGTGAGCCCGCCGTCGAGCACACCGCCGAGCCCGTCGTCGTCGAGCCGGTGCCCGCCACCGTCGCCGACGAGCCCGAGGTCGAGGCCGAGGAGCCCGAGGCGGAGGCCGAGGAGGCCGACGAGTACGAGGACCGTCCGTCCCGCCGTCGCCGCCGTGGCGGCCGTCGCCGTCGCCGCGGTGAGCTCGCCGAGGCGGAGGAGGCCGAGGAGACCGAAGAGGCCGAGGAGGCCCGCGCCGAGGAAGAAGAGGCCGAGGAGGAGGGCGAGGCCGACGAGTACGAGGGCGGCACGCCGTCCGCCGCCGGCACCAGCAGCTCGCGCCGCCGTCGCCGTCGTCGCCGCCGCAGCGGTGACGCCGCCGAGGCCGAGGCGGGCGAGGAGGAGGGCGTCCGTACGGTCGTCAAGGTCCGCGAGCCCCGCCCGGCCCGCGAGAAGGCCGAGCCGTCCGACGAGGTCCAGTCCATCAAGGGCTCGACGCGTCTGGAGGCGAAGAAGCAGCGCCGCCGCGAGGGCCGCGAGCAGGGCCGCCGCCGCGTCCCGATCATCACGGAGGCCGAGTTCCTGGCCCGCCGTGAGGCCGTCGAGCGTGTCATGGTCGTCCGTCAGAACGGCGACCGGACGCAGATCGGCGTCATGGAGGACAACGTCCTCGTCGAGCACTACGTCAACAAGGAGCAGGCCACCTCGTACGTCGGCAACGTCTACCTGGGCAAGGTCCAGAACGTGCTGCCGTCGATGGAGGCCGCCTTCGTCGACATCGGCAAGGGCCGCAACGCCGTCCTGTACGCCGGTGAGGTCAACTTCGAGGCGCTCGGCATGGCCAACGGGCCGCGCCGCATCGAGACGGCCCTCAAGTCCGGCCAGTCCGTCCTCGTCCAGGTGACGAAGGACCCGATCGGCCACAAGGGCGCCCGTCTGACCAGCCAGGTCTCCCTGCCGGGCCGTTACCTCGTGTACGTCCCCGAGGGCTCGATGACCGGCATCAGCCGCAAGCTCCCGGACACCGAGCGGGCCCGGCTGAAGACCATCCTCAAGAAGATCGTTCCCGAGGACGCGGGCGTCATCGTGCGCACCGCCGCCGAGGGCGCGAGCGAGGACGAGCTGCGCCGTGACGTCGAGCGTCTGCAGGCGCAGTGGGAGGACATCCAGAAGAAGGCGAAGAACGGCAACGCTCCGACCCTTCTCTACGGTGAGCCGGACATGACCGTCCGCGTCGTCCGCGACATCTTCAACGAGGACTTCACGAAGGTCATCGTCAGCGGCGACGAGGCCTGGGAGACCATCCACGGGTACGTCAACCACGTCGCCCCGGACCTGACCGACCGCCTGTCCAAGTGGACGAGCGAGGTCGACGTCTTCGCGACGTACCGGATCGACGAGCAGCTGATGAAGGCGCTGGACCGCAAGGTCTGGCTGCCGAGCGGTGGCTCGCTGGTGATCGACAAGACCGAGGCGATGATCGTCGTCGACGTCAACACCGGCAAGTTCACCGGGCAGGGCGGCAACCTCGAGGAGACCGTGACGAGGAACAACCTCGAAGCGGCCGAGGAGATCGTGCGCCAGCTGCGCCTGCGCGACCTGGGCGGCATCGTCGTCATCGACTTCATCGACATGGTCCTGGAGTCCAACCGCGACCTGGTGCTGCGCCGCCTCCTGGAGTGCCTGGGCCGGGACCGGACCAAGCACCAGGTGGCCGAGGTCACCTCGCTGGGCCTGGTCCAGATGACCCGTAAGCGGGTCGGCCAGGGTCTGCTGGAGTCCTTCTCCGAGACCTGCGTCCACTGCAACGGGCGTGGCGTCATCGTGCACATGGAGCAGCCGACCGCCCCGGGCGGCGGCGGTGGCGGCAAGCGCGCGAAGAAGCGTGGCCGTGGCGTTGCCGAGCACGTCCACGAGCACGAGGTCGTGGAGGCCGCGGAGATCGAGGAGGCCGAGGAGGTCGAGACCGAGGCCGAGGTGGCCGCGGAGATCGCCGCCCCGGTGGCCGTGGAGGAGCCCTTCCGCGCCGACGAGGAGCTGTACAGCAGCGCCGCCGAGGCCGAGGCCGCCGCCACGCGTGGTCGTGGCCGCCGTCGCGCGACCCGCAAGGTCACCGCGCCGGCCGGTCCGCCGGTCGCCCCGGTCCCGGTCGTGGTCGAGGAGCCTGCGCTCGTCGTCGAGCCCGAGCCCGAGGCCCCGGTCGCCGTCGAGGAGGCCGCCCCGGCTCCCCGTACGCGCCGCCGTGCCACCCGCAAGGCGACGGCCCCGGCCGGTTCGCCGGCCCCGGCACCCACGCCGGAGCCGCTCGTGGAGGCCGTCCCGGCCCTCGCGCCGAAGCCGGTCGTCGAGGCCGAGCCCGTCGCCGAGCCCGAGCCGGTCATCCAGACGCCGGTCGTCGAGGAGGCCCCCGTGGCCGCCCCGCCGAGGGCCCGTCGCCGGGTCGTCCGTAAGGTGACCGCCCCTGCCGGTTCGCCCACGGGCGCCGAGGAGGCCGCCGTCGTGGTGGTCGAGACCCCGGCCGCCGCCGCGGCACCCGCCGTGGAGGCCGAGCCCGAGGCCCCCGCCCCGGCCAAGAAGACGGCCGCCCGCAAGACGGCCAAGAAGGCCACCGCGAAGAAGGCCGCCACCAAGAAGACGGCGACGGCCAAGAAGACCGTGGCGAAGAAGACGACCGCCAAGAAGGCCGCCGCCAAGAAGACGGCCGCTCCGGCGCAGGACTGACCCGGTCGGGTGGGGCCGTTCCGTACGGGACGGCCCCACCTGCCCCGGCCCGGCCCCCGGGGCCGGCCCTGGGGGAGTCACCCGAATTTGACCCCCTGTGGCACCGGCCCGTAACCTTGACCATCGGCGTGTCGTAAGACCCGCCACACCCCTGAGCACCCTCCTCCCGGTCTGCCGGGAGAGGCCGCTCGTCCACTTCCGGATCACCGCGGGCCCCGGCCCGTGTGAGCGGCTGGCATCAGGGGTCCGTTCCCGAGTGAGAGAGAGATCCGCGTGTACGCCATCGTGCGCAGCGGTGGTCGCCAGCACAAGGTTGCTGTCGGCGACATCGTTGAGGTTGACAAGATTTCCACTGCCAAGGTTGGCGACACCGTAGAGCTCTCTACGCTGCTCGTTGTCGACGGCGACGCCGTGACCAGCGACCCGTGGGTGCTGGCCGGTATCAAGGTCACGGCCGAGGTCGTGGACCACCACAAGGGCGCGAAGATCGACATCCTTCGCTACAAGAACAAGACCGGCTACCGCCGTCGCCAGGGCCACCGCCAGCAGTACACGGCGATCAAGGTCACCGGCATCCCCACGGCTGCGAAGTAAGGGACTGAGGAGAGATGGCACACAAGAAGGGCGCATCGTCCACTCGGAACGGTCGCGATTCCAATGCTCAGCGGCTCGGCGTGAAGCGCTTCGGCGGTCAGGTCGTCAACGCCGGTGAGATCCTGGTCCGCCAGCGTGGCACCCACTTCCACCCGGGTTCGGGTGTCGGCCGTGGTGGCGACGACACGCTGTTCGCCCTCGAGGCCGGTTCGGTGCAGTTCGGCACCCACCGTGGCCGCAAGGTCGTGAACATCGTTCCGGTCGCCTGATCGGTTCTTTCGCGGAGGCGGACCTCACTTCCCGACAGGGAAGCGGGTCCGCCTTTCGCGTGTTACTAGATAGACATTCCACCTCGTAGTACCCCTTGTAACTGGAGGCACAGAACCATGACCACCTTCGTGGACCGCGTCGAGCTGCATGTCGCCGCGGGTAACGGAGGCCACGGCTGCGCCTCCGTACACCGGGAGAAGTTCAAGCCGCTCGGCGGCCCGGACGGCGGCAACGGCGGCCGTGGCGGCGATGTGATCCTGGTCGTCGACCAGGCGATCACCACGCTCCTCGAGTACCACCACTCGCCGCACCGCAAGGCGACCAACGGCCAGCCCGGCGCCGGCGACAACCGCTCCGGCAAGGACGGCCAGGACCTCGTCCTCACCGTGCCGGACGGCACCGTCGTCCTCGACAAGCAGGGCAACGTGCTCGCCGACCTGGTCGGCCAGGGCACCACGTTCGTCGCGGGCCAGGGTGGCCGCGGCGGCCTCGGCAACGCCGCGCTGTCCTCCGCCCGCCGCAAGGCCCCCGGCTTCGCGCTGCTCGGCGAGCCGGGCGAGGCGCGGGACATCGTCCTGGAGCTGAAGACCGTCGCCGACGTGGCGCTGGTGGGCTACCCGAGCGCCGGCAAGTCCTCGCTCATCTCCGTCCTGTCGGCCGCCAAGCCGAAGATCGCGGACTACCCCTTCACCACGCTCGTCCCGAACCTGGGTGTCGTCACCGCCGGTTCGACGGTCTACACGATCGCCGACGTGCCGGGTCTGATCCCGGGCGCCAGCCAGGGCCGCGGCCTGGGCCTGGAGTTCCTGCGCCACGTCGAGCGCTGCTCGGTCCTCGTGCACGTCCTGGACACGGCGACGCTGGAGTCCGACCGTGACCCCGTCACCGACCTCGACGTCATCGAGGAGGAGCTGCGGCAGTACGGCGGCCTCGACGACCGCCCCCGTATCGTCGTCCTCAACAAGATCGACATCCCGGACGGCCAGGACCTGGCGGACATGATCCGCCCGGACCTGGAGGCGCGCGGCTACCAGGTCTTCGAGGTCTCGGCCGTGGCCCGTACGGGTCTGAAGGAGCTGTCGTACGCGCTGGCCGAGATCGTCGCCAAGGCGCGCGCGGCCAAGCCGAAGGAGGAGTCGACCCGGATCGTCATCCGCCCGAAGGCGGTCGACGAGGCCGGCTTCACCGTCACGTACGACGAGGCCGAGGACGTCTACCGGGTGCGCGGCGAGAAGCCGGAGCGCTGGGTCCGCCAGACCGACTTCAACAACGACGAGGCCGTCGGCTACCTGGCCGACCGCCTCAACCGCCTGGGCGTCGAGGACGCGCTGATGAAGGCGGGCGCCCGCGCGGGCGACGGCGTCGCGATCGGCTCCGAGGACAACGCGGTCGTCTTCGACTGGGAGCCCTCGATGATGGCCGGCGCCGAGATGCTCGGCCGCCGCGGCGAGGACCACCGCCTCGAAGCCCCGCGCCCGGCCGCCCAGCGCCGCCGCGACCGCGAGGCGGAGCGGGACGACGCGCAGCGCGAGTACGACGAGTTCGACCCGTTCTAGGCCGGGGGCGGTGCGCCAGGGTCGACGGACAGAGTCCGGAGCAGTCGTCCGAAGCCGGTGAGGCCCCCTGGGGCCGATCCGTGCGAGGGCGGCCATGGGGGGCCAGTCCGCGAGGCGGAGCGCGACGACGCGCAGCGCGAGTACGACGAGTTCGACCCGTTCTAGGGGCGATTCCGGGCCCGGAACGGACTGTGTTCCGGGCCCGGAACGAGGGCCGCTCCGGGCCCGGGGAGCGGGCGGTCGATGAGATCGGCCGCTCCCGTAGGATCCTGCTGTGAGTAGCGCGCCCCCAGTCACGACAGAAGGCAAGCTCGGCGTCGTCGTCATCGCCTACAACGACGCGGACCTGGTCGGCGAGGCGATCCGCTCGGCGCTCGACCAGGGACCCGTCGTCGCGGAGGTCGTCGCCGTCGACGACCACTCCAGCGACGCCACGGCGAAGGTCCTGGACGAGCTGGCGGCCCTCCACCCCCGGGTGCGCGTCGTCCACCGCACCGAGAACAGCGGCGGTTGCGGCACTCCCCGCAACGACGGCATCCAGGCGGTGTCGGCGCCGTACGTGATGTTCCTGGACAGCGACGACGTCCTGCCCGAGGGCGCGGCCGAGGCCCTGGTCACGGCGGCCGAGCGGCACAGCACCCCGGTGGCGGTCGGAGTGTGCGTACGACGAGAGCTGCCCGAGGGCCGCGATGTGCGCTGGCAGCCCGCCCTCTACCGGGAGCCCGCCCTCCTGGAGACCCCGGCCGACCTCGTCCCCCTCGTGCACGACACGCTCTGCGTCAACAAGATCTACCGGCGCTCCTTCCTCGACGAGCACGCCATCCGGTTCCCCGACGGCCGGTTCGTCTACGAGGACTTCCTCTTCACCGCCCGCGTGCTGGCCGCCGCGCCGCGCGTCGCGGTGATCCCCGACACGGTGTACGTCTGGCACGTGCGCCGCGCCGCCGCCCAGCTGTCGATCTCCCTCGCCCGGGAGGACGTCACCAACTGGCAGGCCCGGATCGCCGCCCACCGCCAGGCCGTGGAGACCCTGCGGGAGGCCGGCCGCGCCGAGCTCGCCGCCGCCTGCCGCACCAAGTTCCTCGAACACGACCTGCGCCTGTACGCCCGCGAGCTGAGGCAGCGCGGTGCCGAGTACCAGCGCGCGTGGTGGCGGTCGACGCGCGACCACCTCGCGACGTTCGAGGAGAGCGAGATCGCCGCGGCGACCGCGCCCGCCCGCTGGACCGCCCGGTTCCTGCTGGCCGCCGAGGAGCCCCGGGACCTGCTGCGGCTGTCCCGGCTCGCCGCCGAGCCCGCCCGTCTGCTCCCGCCGTACGCCCGGAAGGGGGATTCCGCCGTCTGGTCCGACGACCTGCCCGACGTGGAACTGGACGGCGTGGACACCCTGCCGCTGGCCGACCTGCCGCTGGTGGTCGACGCGGCCCTGCGCACCGCCGCCGGGGCCGAGCTGCGGTTCACGGTCCGCGATCTGTACGGCCGGGTGCGTACGGCGGGCCCGCGTACCGCCGAGGTCGCGTTCGTCCCCCGGGGCGCCGACGCACCCGCCCGCACCGAGCGGGCCGAGCTGACCGAGGTGGACGGCGGCTGGACCGCCCGCGTCCCGGCCGGCCTCACCGGCCTGGCCCGGGCCGGCCGCAGCCGTGGCAACGCCGGGATCCAGTTCTGGGACCTCCGGATCACGGTGACGTGCGCCGACGGGGAGTCCTTCGCGACGGCCCTGCGGCTGCCGGAGGGCTGCCAGCGGCGATCGGTCCTCCCGAGCAGCCGGTACGGTGTACTGCTGGTGCAGCAGTACACCACGGCGAACGGCTCGCTCGCGGTGCGGATCGCACCCGGTGCCCGCGACGGGCTCGGGGCGGTCAGGGCCAGGCTCCGGCGGCTCTCGCGCCGTTCTTAGCGAAGGGATTTGGGGCGTAATGACTTATCTGATCACCGGTGGTGCGGGTTACATCGGCTCGCACGTGGTCCGTGCCATGACGCAGGCGGGGGAGCGGGTCGTCGTCCTCGACGACCTGTCCACGGGCTACGCGGAGCGGGTCCCGGAGGGTGTGCCCCTGGTGGTCGGCTCGACCCTGGACCGCGAGGTCCTGGACCGCACCATCGCCGAGCACGGCGTGACGGGTGTCGTCCACCTCGCGGCGAAGAAGCAGGTCGGCGAGTCCGTCGAGCTCCCGCTCCACTACTACCGCGAGAACGTGCAGGGCCTCACCGTCCTCCTGGAGGCCGTGGCCGCCGCCGGCGTACGCAACTTCCTCTTCTCCTCCTCGGCCGCCGTCTACGGCATGCCCGACGTCGACCTCGTCACCGAGGAGACGCCCTGCCTGCCGCTGAGCCCGTACGGCGAGACGAAGCTGGCCGGCGAGTGGATCGTCCGCGCCGCCGGCAAGGCCCACGGCATCTCCACGGCCTGCCTGCGCTACTTCAACGTGGCGGGTGCCGCGACCCCCGAGCTGGCCGACACCGGTGTCTTCAACCTGGTCCCGATGGTCTTCGAGCGCCTCGACGCCGGTGAGGCCCCGCGGATCTTCGGCGACGACTACGCCACCCCGGACGGCACCTGCGTCCGCGACTACATCCACGTCGAGGACCTCGCCGACGCGCACCTCGTCGCCGCGCGCAAGCTCGCCGAGTGGGCCGCCGCCGGTGAGCCGCGCGACCTGACGGTCAACATCGGCCGTGGCGAGGGCGTCTCCGTGACGGAGATGATCGACCTGATCAACGAGATCACCGGCCACTCCGTCGCCCCGGTCGTCACCCCGCGCCGTCCCGGCGACCCGGCCCGGGTCGTCGCCTCCGCGGACCGTATCGCCGACGAGCTGGGCTGGAAGGCCCGGCACGACGTCCGTGACATGATCGGCTCGGCGTGGGCGGGCTGGGTCGCGAACCGCAGCGCCGGGTAACGCGAACGCACAGAACCCTGTAGAGCCGCCTGCCCGTGTCATTTCGGGCAGGCGGCTCTGTTTGTACGGGTTTTGCCTCGAACGCGGGGACGAACGTCACAGCCCCCGCAGTTCTCCTTGCTGTGAAGGGGCTGTGTAGGATGACGCGCTCTTCCGATGTTCGATTACTCGGGTTCCCTTCACATTCAGGACTGCCGCCGTGACTTCGACTTTGACGCTCCGTCCGCGCCGCCGGGCACCTTCAGGCCCGGCTGACGGAGTGGCCGGCTCCTTGCCTCGTCAGCTTGACGCGCTGACAAGTCTGCGTTTCTTTGCTGCGTTTGTCGTTTTCGCCCACCATTTCACTGGTCTTGGGCATAAGACGGGTTACGGTACGGCACCGGCGATTTTCCCCTACTCCCAGATGGGCGCCCACGGTGTCACGTTCTTCTTCGTTCTGTCCGGCTTCCTGCTCACCTGGGTGTACAAGCCGCAGCAGCACATAGGCGCCTTCTACTGGCGCCGAATAGCCAGGATCTGGCCCGCGGTTCTGGTCTCCGCCGTACTCGCCTACTACGTCTTCTACGTGCTGGCGAAGGAAGAGCGGGACTGGGGCAGCTTCATCTCCTCGCTCTTCCTGGTGCAGAACTGGTTTCCCGACGCGCACCCGAGCCTTCCGGGAAACCCGGTCACCTGGACCCTCAGTGTCGAGATTCTCTTCTACGCGCTCTTCCCGTTCATGGCCCGTCTGGCGGTCCGCCTTCGCACCCAGCACATCGCGCTCCTGACGGTCGCCGGCCTCATCGGCATGTACGCCGTCAATTACTGGGCCTTCAGCAGCTTCGCGACCAAGACTGCGAGCTGGGTGATGCGCCACCCGGTGGTCTATCTGCCGCAGTTCCTGCTCGGCATGACTCTGGCGCTCGCCATCCAGCGTGGCTGGCGGCCGCGGCTGCATCCGGCCGTTCCGGTTCTCGGGCTTCTTGCGTACACCTTCGCGTACTACCAGGCCCAAGCGCGGCTGCCGAAGTTCTGGGACCAGCAGCTCGAGTACACGCTTCGCCCCACGCTCGCCGTATTGGCCGGTCTCGTCATCGTGGCCTTCGTACAGCGTGAGATCGCCGGTCACCGCGGCCTGCTGAACAGTAAGCCGCTGATCCTGCTCGGCGTATGGTCCTACAGCTTCTATCTGCTGCACCATTCCGTGAGTCGCTGGGCCACCTACGAATACGGGCGGCTGAGGGACAATGACGCGGCGCTCTTCTCCATGCTCGGCATGGGTCTTGTCATCCTCGTGATGTCCTGGGCCCTCTACCGGTTCGTCGAAGAGCCGGCGAACCGCTGGCTGAACAGCAAGATTCCGGCGCGCTGGCGGAGCCCGCGGCGGGTCTCCGACCTGCACGGCGTCTGACGTTCCCGTACAGAAAGGGCCGGGGGGGGGGGGGGGGGGGGGCGGGGCGGCGGCCTGCTCTCTTCGGTTACGGCCGCTGGGAGGGGGCGAGA
>NZ_JBVHXA010000005.1:0-376915 GCF_055563935.1 Streptomyces sp. NPDC029169 | reverse complement strand
ACTCCCCCAACTAGTACCGCGCCGGCTCCCCAAGAAGGGGGGGGGGGGGGACAACCCCCCCCCCCCCCCCCCCCGGCCCTTTCTGTACGGGGTCAGCGCTGGAGGAAGGAGAACAGCGCCTCCCAGCGGTCGGTGATCTCGGTGTCGGAGAACCTCCGCACGTTCTTCCAGGCCGCGTCACCGAACCGGTCCCGGAGTTCCTTGTCGGACATCAGCAGGCTCAGATGCGAGGCGAGCTCCAGCGTGTTCCCCAGTCGCGACAGCAGGCCGTCCTCCCCGTCCCGGATGATCTCCCGGACGCCCGGTGCGCAGTCGAAAGCGGCGCACGGTACGCCGGCGGCCATGGCCTCGAGGAGCGTGATGGGGAAGCCCTCGGCACGCGAGGCCTGCGCGAACACCGATGCTCCGCTCAGCGCGCCGAGCACGTCATTGGTGCGCCCCATCCACTCGACCGATCCGTCCAAGCCCAGAGCGGTGCACTGGCGGTGGAGGTTCTCCTCCTCGTCACCCGTTCCGTAGACGCGTAGCTTCCAGTCGGGGTACCGGTCGGCGATCTCGGACCAGCTGTCCAGCAGCATGTCCATGCCCTTTTCGTGCGAGAGGCGGCCGATGCTGGCGACGACCTTCTCGGTGCGCGCTGCGGGCGCTTCGGGCATGAAGGGCAGGGGGTTCGCGATGTGGCCGACATTGTCCATGCCGTCGCGAATCCACAGGTCGGCATCCTCCGCGGTGAGCACCAGAAGGCGGTCGACATCCTTGTAGAGACGCTTGACCCGCCAGCGACGCGAGGACGCCGCGCTGGCCGCGTAGGACTCGTGGCTCATGCCGATGACGGTGAGTCCCTTGGTGTCGGCCAGAGCGACCCACTCCATCGCCCAGACCTGGGTGACGATCACCACGGCTCCGGGCCGCGCGGCCCGGAACAGCGCTGTCAATTTCTCCGCCTGGGTCCGCATCCCGGCGGCACGGGCGGCGCTGCGCCACCGCTGCACGGCGTTGAGCTTGCCCTTGATTCCGCGGCCTGCGGAGACCTGCGGGGGATGGGCGTCGTACAGCGTGGTGGTCGCATAGGGCAGCGTGCCGGGGAACTCGTGGCGGCGCCCCTCGGGTGCCGGCGTGATCCCGACGACGTGCACCTGGTGGCCGCGGTCGGAGAACAGGCGGGCCACCTGGTGCGTCCAGGTGGTCACACCGCCCATCTCGTCCACGCTGTTGGAGACGATGAAGATGTCACGGCCGCCTGACACGGCGGTCTGGTTGGTCACTTCCCGCTCCTGGTGAAGAACTTGGCGACGATCCGGCCGGCCGCGTCGCCCCGGTCGTACTCGCTGAAGTCGGCGTTGAACTGCTGCCGTGCCGCGGCGTACTTGATGTCGGCCTCGTCCCGCAGATTGGAGATCACTCCAAAGAGTTCATCCGCTGTCGCGACCACGGGTCCGGGAGCCTTCTCCTTCAGGTCGAAGTAGGTGCCCCGGTTCTCCTTGGCGTACTCGTCGTAGTCGTACGTGAAGAAAATCATCGGGCGGTCGAGCAGCCCGTAGTCGAACATCACCGATGAATAGTCGGTGATGAGGCCGTCCGCGAGGGCGAGCAGAGGCGTCACGTCATGGTGGTGGGTGACGTCGATGACCCGGCCCTGCAGTGACGGCGGCAGGGTCACACTGTTGAGGTAGTGCGACCTGATGAGCAGGGTGTAGGTGTCGCCGAACCGGTCGGCGAACTCCTCCACATCGAACGGGAGCTCGAACGGCTGTACGCCTCCGCCCGCGTTGGCGCGGAAGGTCGGCGCGTACAGCAGGATCTTCGTCTCGGGCGCGATCCCCAGCTCTTCCGCGAGCGGCCCCCGTTCCCGGCTGCCCCGCTCCGCCTCCTCTAGGCGCGCCGCGACGAGCACGTCGTTCCGCGGGTAGCCGACCGGGAGGAGGTTCTCGTCGCGCAGCCGGAAGCCCTTGGCGAGCGTGCGCCGGTCGTGCTCCGAGCGGATCAGGAAGTGGTCGAACCGGTCGACGGAACGCTGGAGGGTGTCCTGGGCGGCCTGGCCCTTGGCCTTGGTGGTCGGCTCGTCGAAGCCCATCCGCTTGAGCGCCGTACCGTGCCAGGTCTGGATGTACGTGGTCCCTGGCCGCTTGGTCAGCCGGAACGGGAACCCCTGGTTGTCGATCCAGAACTCGGCCTGGGCCAGCGCGCGCAGGTACTGCCAGCTCCAGCGTTTGACGAGGGTCGCGTCCTTGGGGAAGCCGGTCGGACGCGCGCCCGAGTAGGACCAGACCGCCTCGAACTTGACACCCTGGCGGCGCAGTTCCTCGTAGATCGCCTTCGGACTGTCGCTGTACTGCTTGCCCAGGTGGCTTTCGAAGACCACAAGTCCCTTGCGGATCGGCAGCTTGCTGTACACCTCGTGGTACACGCGCAGCTTCGTCTCGCCGGAATTGAGGTTGCGCTTGGCCCGCAGGATCCGGTTCAGGCTCGTCTTGGCCACTCCGGCGGCGCGTCCGTGCATGGCGCCCTCGATCATCGCCGATGTGCGGGTGGCAGCACGCCCCTCGGCGGTGAGGACGTAGGACAGGTTGCCCTTCTTGGTGATCTCGGGTGTGAAGCGGTCCGAGACCAGCGTGGTCAGCCGTGGGCGGACCCGCACCGAACGGGCCCCGTCCAGGCTGATGCCTCCGACGGAGACCCGGGTGCGGAGATCCTCGCCGTCGACGGTGAGGAGGAGACGTACGTCCCAGACCGCGTCGATGATGCCGAGCGGCCGCACCTTGCGCGCGATGTCCGCCTCGGCCTCCCACTCGATCCCCGTGCCGGCGTGGCGGAGGGCGGTCACCGGGAACCGGAAGGTGCCCCCGACGACACGGCGGCGGGCCGTGACCTCGAGGACGGCGCTGAGCTTGGCCTCCGGCTTGATCCGGCCGAGTGGGTTGACGACCGTGCCGGCCAGCCGGACAGTTCCGTCGGTGCTGTCGTACGAGGTCAGCCGGTTGCCCAGCGCGAGGGACGTGAGCGGCCGGGTGTGGTAGCCCGCCTCGGTGACGTTCAGGATCCGGCGTCCTGCAGGGTCGTCCATGTGCTCGGCGCACCAGTGGATCTCCCCCTCGTGCTCGGCGAGCGGGGACGTCAGCCTGCCCTTGTTGGTGAGCGCCTCGGTGGCGGGGAGCAGGTTGTCCCAGTCCTCCTCGGTCAGCAGGTAGGCGCAGATGGCCTGCAGCGGTTCGACCTCGTCGTACGCCTTCGGGTCGATCTCGGCGAGGTAGCCGTTGGCCAGCTTCGCGAACTCGCGCCGGTACTCGTCGCCGAGGAGCGGCAGGTCGCGCAGGTGCAGGACGAGGTCGTGCTTGAGGAACTTGATGTCCTTGCGGAACTTCAGGTCGTGGTAGCCCTTGTCCTCCAGCAGACGGTCCACCCTGCGGTGGATTTCCATGCGGTGGACGAAGTTGGCGATCTCGTGGCGCCGGTTGCTGATCGACTTCGACGCCGCGCTCTCCTGCACGTTCCAGTAGTAGACCTGGTTCGGGATGAGCGTGATGCGACTCGCGGCCACGTAGGCCTGCGCGGAGAAGAGCAGGTCCTCGTAGTGGATCCCGACCGGGAACTCGAGTCCCTGCTCCAGCAGGAAGTCACGGCGGTAGCACTTGTTCGTCGACAGGGTGTCGAAGACCAGGAGATCCGGCATCTCGGTGATGCACTCGAGCGTCCGGGTCTGCGAGTAGATCCAGCGGTACCACTGGGTGGTCTTCTGGTTCCTGCTGTCCAGGTGGACGCGTACGCACAAGCCCGAGACCAGGTCGGCCTGTGTGCGCTCGGCGGCCTCCAGCATGTTGCGGCAGGCGTTGCCCTCCAGCACGTCGTCACTGTCGAGGAACATGACGTAGGTGCCAGTGGCGCGCTGGATGCCGTAGTTGCGCGGCGCTCCGCAGCCACCGCTGTTCTCGGGCAGCTGATAGGCCCGGACCTGCTCCGGGTGGGCGGCTGCCAGTCCCTGGGCGACTTCGAAGGTGCGGTCCTTGCTGCAGTCGTCGACGATCACGACTTCAACACTCTGCAGTGTCTGGTCCAACACCGATCGCACGGCCGTCGGGAGACGCTCTGCGTCGTTGTAGGCGATGACGATCACTGAGACGTCAGGCACTGGCACCTCGATCCACTTGTCTTGCGCAGGCTGCCACAACGGTACCTCGCGTTCACTTTCCGACTGTCCGATGGTTCGGGTAGGTGTCCGGGCCGGGGGTCCGGGCCTTGTTGATCGGGGCACGCCTCGATCGGACTCGTCGATTTTAGAGGGCAACCCTTTCGGCTCCGTGCCCGTCTAGCAGATGCACACACATGAGGTCATAACCTGTTTGTGCACAAATGGATGACGGAAAGTGACGGACGGGACGAATGCTGACCTTGCGGGACATTCAGGGGGCGGGGGGCGCCCGGGAGCTCGGTGCCCAAGGAAGGCCCTCGTGCTGAATCCCTCCATGGAAACGGACGCTCACCGGCGGGGGGTTGGTTCCGTTCAGCAGGTGAAACGGAACACACCCGAGTTCCGAAGAACGCGGCCGGCCGCGCCCTCGTTCGCCGCCGTCGTGTCCATGAGCGCGTACTGCCTGGCCATGGCCATTCAGGGCACGTACCCCTTCGGCGGCCGGTCCCGAGCGGTGAACGACCTCGGCAACCAGTTCGTGCCGTTCCACGCCCATCTCTGGGACCTGATGCACGGCGACGCGGGGGGCGACCTGGCGTTCAACTGGTCCAGCGCCTATGGCACACCATTCCTCGCCGACTTCTTCACGTATTTGATGAACCCGTTCTCGTGGCTGGTCGGGGTCTTCCCCCGGGACGCCGTCGAGTTCCCTGTGTTCCTGGTCACCTTGTTCAGCCTCGGGCTCGCCACGGCGCTCATGACCGTATTCCTCGGCCGTATCCACGAGGGCAGTCCCTGGCTGCGCGCCCTGCTCGCCGTCTGCTTCGGCCTGAGTGCCTGGATGATCTCGGACGGTTTCTCCGACCCCATGTGGATGTGGGGCCTGGTGGCCGTCCCGGTGATGGGCATCGCCTACGACTGGTGCCTGGGCCGCCGGCGCTGGGTGCTCGGCGCCCTCCTCGTGACCGTCTGCTGGGTCGGCAACTTCTACACCGCGGCCATGGCCACCCTCGGTATGGGCCTGGTCCTGCTCGCACGGGTGCTGCTGGACGAGCGGCCCGCCGGGGAACGCCTCCGCGTCCTGGCGCGCGCCACCTCCATGACCGTCACCGGATTGCTGCTGGCCGCGCCCGTGCTCACGGTCAGCCTCAAGGCGAGCAAGCTGTCCCAGCCCGCCCCCGAGGCCTTCTACAAGGGGCCGCCGCCGATCGCCGGCTACCTTGCGCACCTGTTCCCCGGCGGGCTTGTCGGACGCGTGCCCCACATCTCCGTCGGCATGCTCTGCCTGCTCCTCGTCGCCACCTACCCGTTCATCGCCCGGGTGCCGCTCAAGGAACGGATCGCCTGGCTGGGCCTGACCGCGGCGGTGGCCGCCTCCCTGGTCTGGAAGCCCACGATCCTGCTCTGGCACGGACTCGCCATGCCCAACGGCAGCCCGTACCGCGCCTCGATCGCCCTCACCGCCGTGCTCGTGTGCGTCGCCTGGCTGGCGCTCGCCCGTCGGCCCCGCCCCGCGGAGCTGCTCCGCGGTGCCGCCGTGGTCCTGGTCCTGGCCGCGGGCGTGAGCACCACCACGTACATGAACAGCGGACAGGGCCCCTGGATCCTCGCCGCGGGCGGACTCGTCTTCCTCGCTCTGCTCCTCGCGCTGCACCGCTTCAGGCAGGACCGCAGGGTGCGCCGGGGGCTGACCGTCGCTCTGGCCGGCGCCGTCTTCCTCTCCTCGATGTACACCGTCCTGTCCACCACCCAGATCCGCGACGCGATGGCCTGGTGGAAGCCCAAGCGCACGTACGACAGCCAGTCGCGCGCCGCCTACGAGCGGCTGAAGGGGGCGGACGCGTGGCCCGCGAGCCGTACCGACCCGGGCCCGCACGCGTTCGCGAGCAACGACCCCATGCTGCTCGGCGGGCAGGGCGGTGGGTACTACAGCAGCTATCTGCCCGAGACGACCGCCGAGACGCTGCAGGGGCTCGGTGCCGGCTGGTTCATCCAAGGGCGGCACACGCGCAGCTTCAACGACCCGGTCAGCCGCGCGATCATGGGCGTGAGCAGCTACCTCGTCAAGGACGCCGGCCCCGCCGGATTCGTCCAGCGCACCGCCCCCGCCCCGCCCCTCGTCACGCTGCGCTCCGCCGGCACACCCCTCGACGGCACCACCCGCGACGCCGGCGTCTTCGCCCGCCAGGAGCGGGTGCTCGGCGCGCGGCTCTACGAGGTGCCCGCGTTCGTACGTGACGGCGACGACAGGTCTGGGAAGGACGGCGGCACGGCCGCGCGGTTCACCGCCGTCTGCGCCCCGGGCACGGAGGCCTACTGGCACGCGCCCTGGCTGAGCGGGGAGGTCGAGGCGCTCGGCAGGACCGTCAAGGCCAACGGCAAGCACCCGATGACCAGCAACCCGCTGCTCTTCCTCGGGACCGTCCCCGCCGACGGCAGGATCGTGGTCACGATCCGCACGGCCCAGGGCCACGTCATCCCCCGGAACCCCGTCGGCTGCCTCGACCGGGCCGCGCTCGACCGGACCGTACGGCACCTGCGCGACACCGGCCCCGAGCGCGTCGAGGCGTCCGGCCACGGCATCAGCGCCACCTTCGTCCCCGGAACCACCGGCACAGCGGTCGTCGCGGTGCCCGCCACCTCCGGCTGGCAGTGCTCGGTCGATGGCGGCCCGGCGCGCACGCCCCGCACGCTCGGCGGGCTGATGGCCGTGCAGCTGGGAGACGGTGCCTCACACCTGTCCTGCTCCTACCGCACCCCGGGGCTGCCGCTCGGCCTCGCGGCCAGCGCCGCGGCCGCGGCGCTGCTGCTGGGCGTCGCCGCGGTCCACCTGCTCCGTACTCGTACCCTTCGCTCGTCGTCCAGGAGTCAACGCTCATGATCAAGCTCTCCGTCGTTGTCCCCTGCTTCAACGAAGAAGCGGTGATCGACCAGTTCGACACCCGCATCCGCGAGGTCCTCGGAGCCCTGCCTGTCGAGTACGAGATCTGCTACGTCGACGACGGCAGCAGGGACGGCACGTTCCTCCGCCTCCGCGCCCTCGCCGGCGAGTTCGAGAAGGAGACCCGGTACGTCTCCTTCAGCCGGAACTTCGGCAAGGAGGCCGCGATGCTCGCCGGGCTGCGCGAGGCCAGCGGCGACGCTGTCGTGATCATGGACGCGGACCTCCAGCACCCGCCGGAGCTCATCGAGCGCATGCTGGAGCTCTACGAGCGGGGCCACGACCAGATCATCGCCCGGCGCACCCGCGAGGGCGACAAGAAGCTCCGCAGCGCGCTGAGCCGGCTCTACTACCGCGGCGTCAACAAGTGGGTCGACGTCGAACTGACCGACGGCGTCGGCGACTTCCGGATGCTCTCGCGCAGGGCCGTCGACGCGCTGCTGTCGCTGCCCGAGTACAACCGCTTCTCCAAGGGCCTGTTCTCCTGGATCGGCTTCGACACCGTCACCTTCGACTACCAGAACGCCGCGCGCGAGGCGGGCGAGACGAAGTGGAAGTTCAGCTCCCTGCTCAACTACGGCATGGACGGGCTGATCTCCTTCAACAACCGACCGCTGCGCATCGCGATCTGGCTCGGTCTCGGGCTCACCGGCCTGGCCGCGCTGTACGCCATCTGGATCACCGTGGCCGCCCTCACCCAGGGCGTCAGCGCGCCCGGCTACGTGACCCTCGTCGCGATCATCGTGGGTCTCGGCGGTGTCCAGATGATGATGCTGGGTCTGATCGGCGAGTACATCGGCCGTATCTACTATGAGACCAAGCGCCGGCCGCACTTCCTGGTCAAGGAGACCCACCGCTCCAAGCCCCGCCGCCCGATCGCCGGCAGCGCCTACCATGCTGGCCGCACCGACGGCCGAGTCCGCGTGGTGGCCACCGAACGGGAGATGTGATGCGCGGTCAGCTCGGCCAGATCGTCCGCTTCGGACTGGTCGGCGGGATCAACACGGGAACGTTCTACGGGTGCTATCTGCTGCTGCACCCGTGGATGCCGTACTTCGCCGCCTACTCCATCGCCTTCGTGCTCAGCATGATCGGCTCGTTCTTCCTCAACACGTACTTCACCTACCGCACCAAGCCCACCTGGAAGAAGTTCGCGCTCTTCCCGCTCACCAACGTCACCAACTACCTGGTGCAGAGCGTCGGCCTGTACGCGCTGGTGACCTGGGCCGGGATGGACGACCGGATCGCGCCGCTGGTCGCGGCCGTCGTGGCCATCCCGTTCACCTATCTGCTGTCGCGCAAGATCCTCGTGCCCGGCGCCAGGAAGGCGGAGACCGGCGCTGCCGATGACGCCGAGGCCGCGTCGGACCGCGTCGGCACCCGCTGAGCTCAGGCACCCACTGACCTCAGGCCGCCGTCCGGTGCCGCGACCGCAGGCCGCCATCCGGTGCCGCCCGCCCGTTCCATCCAGCGGAATGGGCGGGCGCCGTCCGTCCCGGCTCGCGTAGATTGCCTGGCAGACATCCGAGTGGGACGACGCAGGTGACGGCGGTACAGGTGACAGTGGCAAGGCAGTTCGTGACGGAAGCCCGCAGGATCGTCGTCAAGGTCGGCTCCTCCTCCCTCACCACCGCGTCCGGCGGCCTCGACGCCGACCGGGTCGACGCCCTCGTCGACGTCCTCGCCAAGGTCCGCAGCGGCGGCGAGAAGGAGATCGTGCTGGTCTCCTCCGGTGCCATCGCCGCCGGTCTCGCCCCGCTCGGCCTCACCCGCCGGCCCAAGGACCTCGCCCGGCAGCAGGCCGCCGCCAGCGTCGGCCAGGGCCTCCTCGTCGCCCGCTACACCGCCTCCTTCGCCCGCTACGGCGTACGGGTCGGACAGGTGCTGCTCACCACCGACGACACCAGCCGGCGCGCCCACTACCGCAACGCCTACCGGACCCTCGACCAGCTCCTCGCCATGGGCGCCCTGCCGGTTGTCAACGAGAACGACACCGTCGCCACCGACGAGATCCGCTTCGGCGACAACGACCGGCTCGCCGCCCTCGTCGCCCACCTCGTCCGCGCCGACCTGCTCGTCCTGCTCTCGGACGTCGACGGGCTCTACGACGGCGACCCCGCCAAGCCGGGCACCTCGAGGATCGCCGAGGTCGCGGGCCCCGAGGACATCGCCCACGTCGAGATCGGCGCCGCAGGCAAGGCCGGCGTCGGCACCGGCGGCATGGTCACCAAGGTCGAGGCCGCCCGGATCGCCGCCGCCGCCGGCATCCCCGTCGTCCTCACCTCCGCCAGCCGCGCCGCCGACGCCCTGGCCGGCCGCGACACCGGTACGTACTTCCACCGCACCGGCCGCCGCTCCGCCGACCGGCTGCTCTGGCTCGCCCACGCCTCCACCCCGCAGGGCCACCTCACCCTGGACGAGGGCGCGGTACGGGCCGTCGTCCAGGGCAAGAAGTCCCTCCTGGCCGCCGGAATCGCCGCCGTCGAGGGGGAGTTCGTGGCCGGCGACCCGGTCGAACTGCGCGACACCGAAGGGCGGGCCGTCGCCCGCGGGCTCGTCAACTTCGACGCCAAGGAGATCCCCCGGATGCTCGGCCGCTCCACGCCCGAGCTGGCCCGGGAGCTCGGTCCGGAGTACGAGCGGGAGGTCGTCCACCGCGACGACCTGGTCGTCGTCCGCGCCTGATCCGGCCCCTGGGGCGGGGCGTGTGGAGAAACGGCCGAAAGACCGGCCATCCGGTAGGGACCTTTACCAAAACCGCCCCACGTGCCCCCTCGGGCTGGTCAACTTTCTCTCGGGGACAAGACAAGGGCGGGGTACAGCACCACACGCATCAAACAGGAGGCCGCCGGTGAGACGAGCGCGCCCGGGGGCACCGCCCCGAGGCACTGCCGAACGCGCCCTGACCAGTGTCGAGGCCGGAGCGGACTTCGACGAGGGACAGGACACCGACACAGCTGAGGCACGCGGCGAGGAGCGGCCGGTGGTCGCCTCGAAGCTCTGGCACATCACCCTCAGCGTCTCGGGCGCCGAGGCCCCGCTGAAGGAGGTCAGGCGCGGGCTCGAGCAGCTCGCCCACGACCATCCCTTCCTGCTGACCAGTCGCTACGCCAACGATCACGCGGAGATCCGCTACTGGGAAGAGGCCCGTGACCTGCACGATGCCGCGGCGGTCGCGCTGCGGCTCTGGGGCGAGCACCGGCAGAGCGCCAAGCTGCCGCCCTGGGAGATCGTCGGCCTGGAGGTCATCGACCGCGAGACCTACCACCTGCGCATCGCCGAGGGCTACGGCCCCCCACCGGCCGCCCCGGTGGGAGTCCACCCGTACTGAGCCCGGGTGTCCACGCGGTACTGAGACCGGGGCCCGCCCGTACTGAGACCGCTGTCTCGGACTACGGGATACGGACGGGATACGTGAGGGATGTCCGCAGTGGTGCCAGTACCCTGCGGGCATGACCTCGCTCACGCCCCTCGACAACCTGTCCCCGGTCGCCCGGGCCGCCTACCGCGCCCGCGCCGCCGCCGCCGAAATCGCGCCACTTCCGCGCGCGGCCAAGGACGACGCCCTGCTGGCGATCGCGGACGCCCTCGAGGTCCGCACCGCCGAGATCGTCGAGGCCAACGCCGAAGACGTCGCCCGCGCCCGCGAGGCCGGCACCAGCGAGTCGATCATCGACCGGCTCACCCTCACCCCGGAGCGCGTCCGCGCCATCGCCGCCGACGTCCGCGACGTGGCCGCCCTGCCCGACCCGGTCGGCGAGGTCGTCCGCGGCTCGACCCTCCCCAACGGGATCGACCTGCGCCAGATCCGCGTCCCGCTCGGCGTCGTCGGCATCATCTACGAGGCCCGCCCCAACGTCACCGTGGACGCGGCCGCCCTCTGCCTCAAGGCCGGCAACGCCGTCCTGCTGCGCGGCTCGTCCTCCGCCTACTCCTCCAACACCGCCCTGGTGGAGGTCCTGCGCGACGCCGTCGGCGGCGCCGGCCTGCCCGCCGACGCCATCCAGCTCGTCCCCGGCGAGTCCCGCGAGTCGGTACGGGAGCTCATGCGCGCCCGCGGCCTGGTCGACGTCCTCATCCCGCGCGGCGGCGCCTCCCTCATCCGTACCGTCGTCGAGGAGTCCACCGTCCCCGTCATCGAGACCGGCACCGGGAACTGCCACGTCTACGTGGACGCCCAGGCCGACCTCGACATGGCCGTCGACATCCTGATCAACTCCAAGGCCCAGCGGCCCAGCGTCTGCAACTCCGCCGAGACCCTCCTCGTCCACCAGGACATCGCCGAGACCTTCCTGCCCCGGGCCCTGGCCGCCCTGGCCGACGCCGGCGTCACCGTGCACGCCGACGACCGGGTCCTCGCCCACGCCGAGGGCTCCAAGGCCACCGTCGTCCCCGCGACGCCCGAGGACTGGGAGACCGAGTACCTCTCCTACGACATCGCCGCCGCCGTCGTCGACTCCCTCGACAAGGCCGTCGAACACATCCGGCTCTGGTCCTCCGGCCACACCGAGGCGATCGTCACCACCTCGCAGGCCGCGGCCCGCCGCTTCACCCAGCTGGTCGACTCCACGACCGTCGCCGTCAACGCGTCCACCCGTTTCACCGACGGAGGCCAGTTCGGTTTCGGCGCCGAGATCGGCATCTCGACCCAGAAACTGCACGCCCGCGGCCCAATGGGCCTGCCCGAGCTGACCTCGACCAAGTACATCGTGACCGGCGACGGTCACACGCGGTAACCCCCGAATCCCCCGTTCGGCCCCGCTCCCACGGGGCCCCGGGGGAGCAGGACGGGCGGGAACGGTTCGCACTCTCCCTGCCCAAATCCACCTCCCAGGTCTACTCTGAAAAACGTGCCGGACGACGTGGGGGGCAGGCCGTTCCCGGACGGTTGGGACCCTGAGAACTCTGACGACCGCGGGGGCGCGGACGAGGACTTCGCCACCGTGGTGTTCGACGAGGACTTCGTACGGGCCGCCGAAGTCCATGAGCCGACCGCCGTGGAGCGCCTCCTGGCGGCCGCGCAGGCGCGCGCCGAGGCGGAGGCCGCCCGCGCCCGGGCCGGCGGCGGAGCGGGCGACGACGAGCTCCGCGAGGACGGCTACGACCCCTCGGACCCCTTCGGCGGCCGCTACGGCGACGGGTACGACACCGACGGCCCCGACGACGACTCCGGCCCCTACGGCCCCCACGGCGGCGCCCTGCGCCCCTACCGGGGCAGCGCCCGCTGGCACCGGCCCGTCGCCTGGGTGCTCGCCCTGGTGATGGGCGTCGGCATGGTCGCCCTCGCCTTCACCGCGGTCTACCGCGGCGCCTCCGCCAACCGCCAGGACCAGGTCCCCGCCCCTGCCACCACCGGCATCGACAAGCCGAGCGCGAACCCCCCGGCGGTCACCGCGCCCTCGGCCTCCGCCGAATACTCCGCGCCCCCCGTCCCCGCCGTTCCCCGCACGCCCTGAACCCTGCCCCCCGGGCTTGTGCGCAGGTGGCCGGACCTCCGTCGGAATTCTTGGGAACTTGTCGTGTACCTGGGCGTTTACCCGAGCCGCGTCCGACCTACTCTGAAGGTATGGCAGGGCGTGGCGACCCGCCTGAGGGGCCGGTTCCCGACCCCGGCGGTGGTGAGGACGAGTACCGATCCGTCGTCTTCGACGAGTCGTTCGTCCAGGCTGCCCGGCTCCAGGAGTTCTCCGCGGAAGAGCGTATGGGCGAGCACTCCCAGGCCGTACGCTCCCGCCCCGGCTGGGAGGCCAGAAGCGGCTCCCGCCAGGCCCTCCTGCTGGTCCTGCTGATCCTCCTCGCCTTCGGTACGGCCATCTATCTCGGTGTCCGCAACCCCTACCAGCCCCCTCTCGACCAGCGGGCCGAACCGCTCCGGACCACCGTGGTCCCGCTCGCCCCGCAGGGCCCGGTGCCGGGCGGCGAGCCCGCCCAGCTGTTCGCCCACAGCCCCGCCGCCGAGTACCGCACCGGCGCCGCCGGCATCAACCTCCCCGTAGCCGGACGCACCACCCACTTCTCGGAGAGCCAGGTGGTGACCGCCCTGTCGATCGCCAAGGACTACCTCGTGGCCTCCTCCCTGGAGCCCGACGTGCTGGCCGGTGTGACCGTCCGCCCCGCCCGGCTGCTGCTCGACCCCGACCAGCTTGCCCAGTTCGACAAGAGCGTCGAGTCCTCCCGCGACGACGGCCGCCACGCGGTGGCCGGCTGGCTCGTGCGGTTCGACCCGGCCGAGGTCGCCCTGGCGGACCCCACCGTCCGCGTCCAGGGCACCCTCCGCTTCGCGGAGACGGCCACCGACATGCTGGAAGTCACGGCGGACCACACCTTCACCTACGCCCTGCGCCCCGCCACCTCCGGCGCCGGACCCGTGGGCCAGGCCTCCCTCTTCACCGTCCACCGCGAGACGCACTTCCGCTTCGACCGCGAGGACCTGCGGATGCACCGCGCCGAACTGCTCGCCAGCACCGTCCAGGCCGGCCCGCAGGCCTGCGGACCCGACACCGGCGGCGCCCTCCGCCCGCTGCTCGCGGGCGAGCGGGCCTCCGACTCCGGCGGACCGGCAGTCACCGACCCGTACGCCACCGGCCGGCCCGCCGCCTCCTCGCTCTGCGGAACCCTCGCGCCGAGCGCTCAGCCGTCCTTCTGACCGCTGCCGCGGGCGTCGTCGTTGCCGTCGTCGCCACCGCTGCCGGTGCCTGAGCCGCTGCTGGTGCCATCCGAGCCGCTCCCGGTGCCGCCTTGCGGGGCCGCCCCGCCGCCGAACCGGCTGCGCAGCTTCCCGCCCAGGTCGCCCGCCAGGTCACCCGCGCCGCCGGCTATGTCCCCCACCAGCTTCATCAGCGGATCCTTGCTCGTCCGCACCGATTCGGCATAGTGCCCGGCCGATTCCCGGAAGGAGCCGCTCACCGAGGTGTCCTTGTCCTCGGAGCGCCGCGGGTAGTGCCCGTCCATGATCCGCTGGTAGTCGCGGGTCTCGGACCACTTCTTCAGCTCGGCCGCCCGGACCGTCGTGAACGGGTGCGTGCGCGGCAGCACGTTCAGGATCTTCAGGACGGAGTCGCGCAGATCGCCGCCCTTCTCGTACTCGTCGGCCTGGGCGAGGAACGCGTCCACGTTCATCTCGTGGAGATGGTTGCCGCCGGCGATCTTCATCAGACCGCGCATGGACGCCTGGAGGTCCTGGCCGACGAGGAGTCCCGCCCGGTCGGCGGACAGCTCGGACTTGCGGAACCACTCCCGCAGCGCCGTCACGATCGCCATGATCGCCACGTTCCCGAGCGGGATCCAGGCGATCTTGACCGCCAGGCTGGTGAGGAACAGCAGGATCGTGCGGTACACGGAGTGGCCGGAGAGGGCGTGGCCCACCTCATGGCCGACGACCGCCCGCATCTCCTCCTCGTCGAGCAGCTCCACGAGGCCCGTGGTGACCACGATGATCGGCTCGTCGAGGCCGATGCACATCGCGTTCGGCTTCGGGTCCTGGGTGACGTACATCGGCGGGACCTTCTCCAGGTCCAGGATGTAACACGCGTCCCTCAGCATGTCGTTGAGGTGGGAGAACTGGGCGTCACTCACCCGCACGGAGTCGGAGAGGAAGAGCAGTCGGAGACTGCGCTCGGGCAGCAGCCCGCTCAGCGCCTTGAAGACCGTGTCGAAGCCGGTGAGCCTGCGCAGGGCCACGAGCGCCGACCGGTCCGCCGGATGCTCGTAGGCGCGTGAGGAGATGCCGGGGAAGCGCTTGCGCTGCCTGCTCGGCACGTTCCCGCGGTCGTTGTCGGACTTCTCGGTCATGGATGCCCCCTGTTCGTACGAGACCTTGCTCGTCCCCCTGACGCATCCCAGCCTAGGTGCTGGGGTCCCCGCACGCCTGAGCCTGTGGATAACTCTGGGGTGGGGGACGACGGCGAGGTACGACAGCCCGGACAACGACTGAGTCGGCGTGAGCGTGCCCGGACGGCCCGCATACGATGTGCGCGAAGTCTCGCTCCCGTCCCCGATCGATAGGTCCTGCTGAAGATGAGCCTCCACAGCACCGCCGCCAACCTGGTCACGCTCGCCGAGGGCGCCGAGCACGGCGGCAACCACGACAGCCTCAGCCCTTACCTCACCGGTTTCGGCGCGCTCGGTGCGCTGCTTCTGCTGCTGTGGATCACCACCCGCTTCAACCGCGACCGCTGAGCCCGGAGACCGGACAGAAGACGCCCGCTGCCGTGCCAGTAGGCTCTGCACGCATGGGAGAGCAGGAAGTGCCTACTGGCCGCGGCAAGCGCCGGCTCGGCGTGATGGGCGGAACGTTCGACCCGATCCACCACGGACACCTGGTGGCCGCCAGTGAGGTGGCCGCCCTGTTCCATCTCGACGAGGTGGTGTTCGTGCCGACCGGGCAGCCGTGGCAGAAGAGCCACAAGGCCGTCTCGCCGGCCGAGGACCGTTATCTGATGACGGTCATCGCCACGGCGTCCAACCCGCAGTTCTCGGTCAGCCGTATCGAGATCGACCGCGGCGGCCCGACGTACACCATCGACACCCTGCGGGATCTGCGCGCCCTCAACAGAGACTCGGACCTCTTCTTCATCACCGGGGCCGACGCGCTGTCGCAGATCCTGACGTGGCGCGACGCCGAGGAGCTGTTCTCGCTCGCCCACTTCATCGGCGTCACCCGGCCGGGTCACGACCTCACGGACGACGGTCTGCCCAAGGGCGGGGTCTCGCTCGTCGAGGTTCCCGCGCTCGCCATCTCCTCCACGGACTGCCGGGCGAGGGTCGCGCAGGGCGATCCGGTCTGGTATCTGGTGCCGGACGGCGTGGTGCGCTACATCGACAAGCGCCAGTTGTACCGCGGCGAGTGAGCCTCGGAGAGGGGCACCGGTGAACGATCAGAACCCGTACGACCCGTACTACCCGCAGCCGCAGATCATCGGCTACGACGAGTACGGGCAGCCGGTGTACCAGCAGGTCCCACCGCAGGCGCAGCAGTCGTACGACGCGTACGACCCGTACGCCGCGCAGCAGCCGCAGGCGCAGCAGCAGGGGTACGGCTACGACGCCTACGGGCGGCCCGTCCAGCCCCAGCAGCCCCAGCAGCCCCAGGCCCCCCGCCAGCCGCAACAGCCGCAGTACGACCCGTACGGGCAGCCGCAGCAGCAGGGCGGCTACGGCTACTCCTCGTACGACACCGGGCAGCAGTGGGCAGTCCAGGCGGACCCCACCCCTCAGGCCCGGCAGGCCCCCCGGGCGCCCGCTCCGGCCGCCCCGGTGGCCGCTCCCGCCGGTGTGCCGGGCCAGCGCCCCGCGCCCGACGGCGGCGGCGAGCGCGACTACCGCACCGAGCAGTTCTCGTTCATCGAGGAGCCCGACGAGGACTCCGAAGACGTCATCGACTGGCTGAAGTTCACCGAGAGCCGCACCGAGCGGCGCGAGGAGGCCAGACGCCGCGGCCGCAACCGGGTCGTCGCCCTGATCGTGGTCCTCGCGCTCGCCGCCGTCGGCGGCGTCGGCTACCTCTGGTCGGCGGGCAAGCTCCCCGGCATGTCCGCCGAGGAGCAGAAGCAGAACACCGCGACCGGTCCGCAGAAGCGGGACACGATCGTCGTCCATCTCCACGACCTCAAGAGCGGCGCCACCTCCACCGCCCTCCTGGTCGACAACACCACGACCGGGCAGGGCACGACCGTCCTGCTCCCCAACAGTCTCTCCGTGGCCAATGACGAGGGCTCGGCCACCACCCTCGCGAAGTCCGTCGAGGACGACGGCTCCAGCGGCACCCGCGAGGCGATCGGCAACCTCCTCGGTACGAAGATCACCGGCACCTGGCGGCTGGACACCCCGTACCTGGAGAACCTGGTCGAGCTGGTCAGCAACATCGACCTGACCACGGACGTCACCGTGCCCAGTGACAAGAAGGGCGAGGACCCGCTCGTCACCAAGGGCGAGAACCAGACGCTCAACGGTCGCGCGGCCGTCGCGTACGCGACCTACCGGGCGCCCGGCGAGGCCGAGGCCAAGCAGCTCCAGCGCTTCGGCCAGGTCCTCTACGCGGTGCTGCGCAAGATGTCCGACGACCCCAAGGCCAACGCGGACACCATCGCGACGCTCGTCATGATCCTCGACCCCTCCCTTCCGGAGAAGGACCTCGGTGCCTCGCTCGCCGGGCTGGCCAAGCACGCCAAGGGCGGCGACTACAAGACGGCGGTTCTCCCCGTGGAGCAGGACGGCTCGCTGAGCGAGGACGCGGCCTCCAGCGTGGTCAAGGACATCCTCGGCGGCAAGGTCAGCGCCCCGGAGCAGGGCGCGGCGGTCCGCGTCTCGGTCCGTGACGCCACCGGCAAGGACGCGACCGAGGCCGCCCGGGTCGTCCTGATCAACGGAGGCTTCGCCTTCGTGGGCGGCGCGGAGACGGACACCCAGGAGAAGTCGCAGGTCCTCTACGGTGACGACGCCCAGAAGACGACCGCGGGCGAGGTGGCCAAGACGCTCGGCCTCCCGGACAGCGCCGTCAAGAAGGGCGAGCCCGCCGGAAGCGCCGACGTCACGGTGGTTCTGGGCGAGGATTACAAGATCCCCGGGAGCAAGAAGTGACCTGCTCGTAATGGTTTGCGGGGCGGTCGGCGGCACGTGAGACCCTTGATGTGTCTCTGACCGCCGACGAAAGCCTGCTTGTGACCGCCACGGATCGCTCCATCGAGCTCGTCAACGCCGCCGCCCAGGCGGCGGCCGACCGGCTCGCGCACGACATCATCGCGTACGACGTCAGCGATGTGCTGTCGATCACCGACGCATTCCTGCTCGCCTCCGCACCCAGTGACCGCCAGGTCAAGTCGATCGTCGACGAGATCGAGGAGCGGCTCAACAAGGACCTCGGCGCCAAGCCGGTCCGCCGCGAGGGCGACCGCGACGCCCGCTGGATCCTCCTGGACTACGTCGACATCGTCGTCCACGTCCAGCACAGCGAGGAGCGGGTCTTCTACGCCCTGGAGCGGCTGTGGAAGGACTGCCCCGAGCTGCCGCTCCCCGAGGACGCGCTGAAGACCCGCGGTAAGGCCGCCGAGCACGCCGCGCTGCGCGGCGCCGCCGAGGAGACGGACGGTGAGCTGAGCTGAGCACCACCAAGGGCGGCATCGGCCGCCGCATCGTCCTGTGGCGGCACGGCCAGACCTCGTGGAACCTGGAGCGCCGTTTCCAGGGCTCCACGGACATCGAACTGACCGAGACCGGCGTCGCCCAGGCGCGCCGGTCCGCCCGGCTGCTCGCCTCGCTCAAGCCGGACGCGATCATCGCCTCCGACCTGAAGCGGGCGGCGGCCACCGCGGCCGAGCTGGCCGCGATCACCCGTCACCCCGTCGCGCACGACTCCGCCCTGCGCGAGACGTACGCGGGGGAGTGGCAGGGTCTGACCCACGACGAGATCGTGGCGCGGTACGGCGAGCAGTACGCCGCCTGGAAGCGCGGCGAGCCCGTGCGCCGGGGCGGCGGCGAGCTCGAGACCGAGGTCGCCGACCGGGCCGCCCCGGTGGTTCTGGAGTACGCCGATAAGCTGCCCGAGGACGGCACGCTCGTCGTCGTCAGCCACGGCGGCACGATCCGCACCACCATCGGCCGGCTCCTCGGCCTGGAGGCGCGTCACTGGGAGAGCCTCGGCGGGCTCTCCAACTGCTGCTGGTCCGTCCTCGGCGAGGGTGCCCGGGGCTGGCGCCTTCTGGAGCACAACGCCGGCACGCTGCCCGAGCCGGTCCTCGGCGACGACGACTGAGCCGCCCGCAGACCCGGATTTCACTTTCCGGCAGGTCACAGGCTAAAGTTCTTCTTGTTCGCAGCGCGGAGCGCGAAGAACACGAGGGGCTATAGCTCAGTTGGTAGAGCGCCTGCATGGCATGCAGGAGGTCAGGAGTTCAATTCTCCTTAGCTCCACAGTCACCGGATCCCGTCCCCGTCAGGGGGCGGGATTCGTCGTTTCCACCGGTTGTTTCTGTCACGTCCAGGTGTCCACCCCCTCGGCGCGGATCGTATCGAGCGCCCGCAGGCTCTCCTCGTCCTTCGGGGTGTAGGCCACGATCCGGCACTCCGGCATCCCGTTGATCGACAGCGACACCGACGTCATCCGAAGCTGTCCCACGGCGTCGTGACGGAAGGTCTTGACATGGCTTCCGGGCGGTACCACATCGCCGCTCCGCCACATCCGCGCGAACTCGGGGCTCGCCTCCGAGAGCCGCCGGACGAACGACTCCCAGGAGGGCTCGCCCACGTGCCGGCCGTACGCGCCGCGCATCTGGGCGACCATCAGCGGAAGCTCGCGCTCTCTGTCGAGGAGCGGACAGTCGTCGTCGCGGATCGTGAAGAGCGTCCACAGGACGTTGCGGACGCCGCGCGCCGTGCTCTCCGGGACGGAGAACAGCAGCCGGTACGTCGAGTTGGTCGCGAGCACGTCATAGCGGCTGTTGTAGACGACCGCCGGACGGGGCACCAGGGCGTCCAGGATGCCCTGGATCTCCGGACTGACCACCTCGACGTCCTCGGTGCCGTGCTCCGGCGCGAACGGCACCTCCGCCAGGTGGTACAGATGCTCGCGCTCGGGCCGGTCGAGCCGGAGGACGCGGGCCACCGCGTCGAGCACCTGGGCGGAGGCGTTGATCGGACGGCCCTGTTCCAGCCAGGTGTACCAGGTGACGCCGACACCGGAGAGCTGGGCGACCTCCTCGCGGCGCAGCCCGGGCGTGCGGCGGCGCAGGCCCGGTGGCATGCCCACGTCCTGCGGAGTCACCCGGGCCCTGCGGCTGCGCAGGAACGCGGCCAGTTCGTGTCTGCGGCGCTGTTGTGCCGGTGCTGTCAAGGTCGTCACACCCCCCATGGTCGAGTCCCCGTGCCGCCGTTGCCAGGTGGTGTCAGTACCAGCATCAGCGGGCTCTCGTTACCCGTATCGCATCGCCGTCACGCTGCCTGTCATGACGACGACCACAACACGTCCCGTACTCAGTAAAGACGGTGGCACCGACAACCGGCCGCGGCTGCTGCTCGCGGTCGTGCTCGCCGCCCAGTTCATGGCGCTGCTCGACGTCTTCATCGTCAACGTCGCCGCGCCCACGATCCGTACCGAACTCTCCGCCTCCGGAGCGGGACTTCAGCTCGTCGTCGCCGGATACACCATCGCCTACGCGGTCCTGCTGATCACCGGCGCGCGGCTCGGCGACCGGCTGGGCCACCGGCGGACGTACCTCGGCGGCCTCGCCCTCTTCACCGCCGCCTCGCTCGCCTGCGGACTGGCCGCGGGAACGGGCCAGTTGATCGCCTTCCGGCTCGTCCAGGGCGCGGGCGCGGCCCTGATGATCCCCCAGGTGCTCAGCCTCATCCAACGGAACTTCACGGGGGAGGGCCGCCTCCGCGCGCTCGGCGCGTACTCCGCGGTGCTCGCCACCGGCGCCGCCGCCGGCCAGGTCGCCGGCGGTGTCCTCGTCAGCGCGGATCTGTTCGGCAGCGGCTGGCGGCCGGTCTTCCTCGTCAACGTGCCCATCGGACTGATCCTGCTGGCCCTGGGCACCCGCGTACTGCCACGCGACGCGCGCACCGGACCCGCACCCGAACGCTTCCGCTCCCTCGACCTGCCCGGTCTGGTCCTGCTCGCCGCGGCCGTCTCGCTCCTGACCGTCCCCCTGGTCCTCGGGCAGGAGGAGGGCTGGCCGCTGTGGTCCTGGATCTCGCTCGCGGCCTCCGTGGTGGTCTTCGCGGCCTTCGGGGCGTACGAGTCGCGGCTGGCCCGTCGCGGCGGCACCCCGCTCATCGCCCCGCGCGTCCTGCGCGTCCCCGGCATCGGACGGGCCGCGATCCGGATCGGTGTGGCGATGGCCGTCAACGCCGGATTCCTGTTCACCATCACCCTGCACCTGCAGGGAGGGCTCGGATACAGCGCCCTGCGCGCCGGACTGACCTTCGCGCCCGCCGCCGTCGTCTTCGGCGTGGTCGGCCTCACCTGGCGGCGCTGGCCGGCCCCCGCGCAGCGCTTCCTGGTCCCGGGAGGGTTCCTCGCCGCCGCGGCCGCCGCGCTGGCCATGGGAGGCCTCCTTAAGGGCGGTGACACGGGCGGCTGGGCCCTCTATCCGGCGCTCGCCACCATGGGCGCGGGGCTCGCGCTCGCCTTCAGCCCCGCCCTGACCGGCGCACTGGCCGGCGTACGGCCCGAGGACGCCGCCGACGCCAGCGGTCTGCTCGCCACCGTCACGCAGCTCGGCCAGCTGATCGGAGTCGCGACCTTCGGCACGCTCTTCCTCGGCCGACTGGACGCGCCGGGGGCGCACGGCTCCGCCAACGCGCTGTGGGCGTGCGCTCTCGCGCTGGCCGCCGCGTCGATCTTGGGCGCCTCGACCGCCCTCGTACGCCGAGCCCGCTGACCCCCTTGCGGGGCCATGGCAGAATCGGACGGCCGGAGGGGAACGAGGGTCCGGACGGGAGGGAGTGCGCGTTGGCCGTGAGTGGTGCCGAGGATGCCGAGGCCCATGCCGTCGCAGCGCCCGCCGCGGTCCCGGCCGCGGCCCGAGCCGAGGGGGCCGGAGCCCGGCTCGACTGCCCCTCGTGCGGTTCCGCCCAGGTGGCCCACATGCTCGGTGACAACGGCGGAGTGTCCTATGTGTGCACGTCCTGCGGCCACAGCGGGAGCTGAGTGATGGGTGCACACAGGCGGAAATGCGACTGGTGCGGCAGTGGTACGCCCATCGTCCGGGACATGGACCCGGTCAACATCGAGTACCAGTACTGGTGCGAGGAGTGCGCGCGGGCGCTGATCATAAAAGGCGACCCCATCGAGACGTACCGCGAGCTCGAAGGGGAGCCGATCTACGGTCGCCTCCTCGACGAACACTGCACCCTCAAGCGCTTCTACTCCTTCGCCACGGCCTGACGCCGGCGCGTGAGGGCATAGCCCAGGAACAGCGCCGTCGAGGTGAGCGGATAGACCGCTGAGAGCAGCATCTGACCGGCGTTCTGGTCGAGTTCGGGGCGACCCGGGTCGTGCGGCACCCACCACAGCGCGAACGAGGCGAAGACCAGCGCCACCGCTCCCACCGTCCAGCCCGGCCGCACCCGGTCGCGGCGGTCCACCAGCAGCACGAGCAGCGGGACGCACCACACCCAGTGGTGGGACCAGGAGATCGGGCTGATCATCAGCGCCGTGATCGCACAGACCACCACGGCCAGGGCCTTGTCCCCGCGCAGCGCGGCCCGCACCGCGAGCACCATCGCCGCACTTCCGAGGACGGCCGCGACGACCGCCCACCACAGCCCCGGGTCGTCGGTGTGCATCAGCCGTGCCAGGACCCCGCGCAGCGACTGGTTGGCGGTCTCCTCGGCGAAGCCCACCCGGCCCGTCTCGAAGAGCGTCCGGGTCCAGAAGCGCTGGGAGTCGTACGGGAGGATCAGCGCGCTCGCCACGGTGGTCCCGAGAAAGACCGCCGTGGCGGTGGCGGCCGTGCGCAGCCACTGGTTCCAGCGCCTCTCCCGGCGCCACTGGAGCAGGCCGGCGGCCAGCAGGAAGACGACGAACAGACCGGGTGTGAGCTTCACCGCAGTCGCCAGGCCGATGCCCACGCCCGCCCAGCGGTTTCCCTCGCGACGTGTGAAGTCCCACAGCACGGCCACCGCTATGAGCAGATTGATCTGCCCGTACCGCAGCGTCGTCCACACCGGCTCGCACCAGACCACGACCGCCGCCACCCAGAGCGTGGTGCGCCACAGGCGGGTGCCGGACAGGGACGGACGGACCAGCTGCAGGGAGAGCTGGACCAGCGCGACCACAAGGAGCAGGTTCCCGGCGGTCGCCAGCGTCCGCATCAGCGGAACGCCGACGAACGTCAGCGGGACGAACAGCAGCCCCGCGAACGGCGGATACGTCATGGCGAGGTTCGCCGAGGTGGCGCGCATCGCGTAGAGGTCGCCGCCGGCCCGGACCGTCTCCCCCTCGGCCCGGTAGACCATCACGTCGAGCATGTTCACGTGAGCGAGCCGCTGGGCCACCCAGAAGGCTATGAACGACAGGAGACAGGCCGCCGCGGCGGTGGCGAGGGGCCACGGGCGGGCGCGGGTTCTGGCGAGCACGGACACGGTCACAGAGGGGGACCCTACCCGCCGCCGTCGGGCCGCCAGGGAAACGATTTGGTGATCCCACGGAGGGCCGGTTAATGTTCTGTCTGTCGCCGCGGGGGAAACCCGGAACGGGGCGGACAGCGAGGGGCTATAGCTCAGTTGGTAGAGCGCCTGCATGGCATGCAGGAGGTCAGGAGTTCAATTCTCCTTAGCTCCACAGAAAAGAAGCGGACCATCCGGATCGGATGGTCCGCTTCTTTGTGCGTCTCCTCCGGGGTGTCAACCCCTGCCGCTGCCCAGTGCCTTGCGGCCGCCGCCCGGCGGCAGGGCCGGGCGCTCCTGGGGCGCCTGGTCGATACGGAGCGCCAGCGCGGGACAGCGGCGTACGGCCCGCTGGGCCCGCCCGCGCAGATGCATCGGCACGGAGGCGTCGGCGAGTGCCGGATAGCCGTCCGGGCCCAGCCTGATCAGCTCCGGCACGATGTCCGCGCAGAGCCCGTGCCCCTGGCACAGCGTCCAGTCCACGGCCAGCTTCTCGCCGCTCGGAATCGACTCCTCCGCGTCCTGGTAGCCCGGTGCGGGGAGCGGCAGCACGCCGACGGTCGGCCGTCCGCAGCCGCCGTCGAGGACATGGGCGGCCAGATCGTCCGTGAAGGCCGAGAGGGTCGAGGCGAAGAAGCGGGCCGAACCGTCGGGGTGCTTGCACGCGCCCCGGCCCTTCACCGCCTGCGTGACCTCCCGCAGCGCCCCGAGCGCGGCCGGACCGCCCCCGTTCAGCACGTCGGAGAGGCCGCCGGCCGCCGCGGGCAGCCCGAGCCGGCACGGGCCGCACTGGCCGGCCGTCTCGGCCGCCAGCCAGTTCGCGACGCGCAGCGACTCCCCGAGCGGGCAGGTCTCCGGGCCGATCGGCAGGATCGCCCCGGCCCCGAGAGCGCCGCCGACCGCCGCCAGGGACGCGCGCGAGACGACAGCGTTGTCGACCGACACCGAGTCGATCCAGTTGCCGTGGTAGCCGCCCGTGAGGACCCCCTGGGGCAGCGCAGGGGCGCCCGCCAGCTGGAGCACGTACCGCAGCGGGACACCCGTGGGCACCTCGACGACCATGGGGCGCGCGACAGCCCCGGAGAGCGTCAGCAGGACCGTACCGGGCTCCGCCTCCAGACCGGTGTGGCCGTAGCGGCGCGGACCGATCCGGGCGGCTACGGCCAGCTGGGCGAAGGTCTCGGCGTTGGACAGCAGCGTCGGCGCACCGCCTACGCCCGACTCCGCCGCGCGCTCCCGGCGGCCGGGCGGCAGCGCGGGACCGCCGCCGGCCGCGCGGATCACCGCCGACGCCTCCCCGGAGACCATGCGCTCGGGAGTACGGACGACACGCGCGCGTAGCGCCTGTCCCCGCCGGTCGGAGAGGCCGCGTTCGGCGAGCGCGGACCGGATGGAGATCTCCGTGGAGTTACGGGTCACGGCCACGATCAGGGTGCGGGCACCGAGGGCCTCCGCGGCCAGCAGCGCGCCGTCCAGGATCAGGTGCGGGGCCCGGTTGAGCAGCACGGTGTCCTTGCGGCAGGCGGGCTCGCCTTCACTGCCGTTGACCACGACCACGGGGCGTACCCCGCGGCGGATCGCCGCCTGGCCGACCGCCCTGAGCTTGCGGCCGAAGGGAAATCCGGCGCCACCGCGCCCGTGGAGGGATATCTCGTCCGCGAGCTGGGCGAGCCGATCGCCGCTCATGGGGTCCAGGGGGCCGTGCACCTTCAGGTGCATGTCGAGGCCGAGCCGCTCGACCAGGTCGAAGCCCTGGGTGAGCTGCGGCAGACCGACCACGCGGACCTCGGGGACGTCGGGGAGCGGGGCGTTCACGGGCGGTCTCCTGCGGGTGCGGTCCAGGGCTCACCCGCGGGAGGCGGGCTGGCGTAGGTCGGCGTCGAGGGCGGTGCTGCGGTGTGGTGCGGCATCGGGGGCGGCGGTGCCGTGTACGTCGGCACGGGGGGCGAGGGGGCGGGCCAGTAACCGGCGCGGAGGGGGGTGTCGGGGACGACGGGGAGCTCCTCGGTCAGGGGGATGCGTTCGGCGAGCGGGACGGTGCTGTCGGGGGTGTACGGGGTGGGTCCGGGCGCCGGGGCGGCGCGGGACACCGCGCGGTACGCGGCCGAGAAGCCCGCGGGGAGGCCGGGCGTGGGGCGGTCGAGCCATTCGGCGGACACGGTGGGGGGTTCGTAGAGGTCCTGGCCGGCGGCGACCGCCGTGGCGGGGGTGATGGCCGTGGCGGCCGTGTCGGCGGTTCCGGACGGTGTTTCGGCGGTCCGGTCGGGCTGATCGGTGCCGTCGGGCTGCTGGGGCCGTGGGCGGCCTTCCAGGGAGGCGAGGAGTACGGCGAGCCTGTCGGCGAGCGCCCGCTGCGTGGGGGCGGGCAGCAGCCGGAGCGAGACGGCCGCGGCGACCGCTGTCAGCGCCAGGCAGTACATGACGACGACCCAGGTGGCGGCGGGCCGGCCCGCGTACAGGCCGTGCACCAGGGCGAAGCACCAGGCGGGATACGCCAGCATGTGCAGCGGCCGCCAGCGGGCGGCGAAACGACTCCGGCCCGCCAGGGTGCTGCGCAGCGCGCCGGTGGCGGCGGCGACGACCATGAGGAGCCCGGCGAGCGAGCCGAAGCCGATGAGCGCCGACGAGCCCGTGACGCCGAGTCCGAAGGGGAGCAGGGCGCCGATCGGCTCGACATTGCCCAGGGAGACCTTCACGGTGCCGTGCAGCAGCAGGAAGCCGAGCGAGGCGATCGCCGTGGCGCGGTGGACCCCCTGGGCGAGCAGCCGGTGCCGGGTGGAGAGCAGCAGCCGGTCGGTCGCTATCAGGCCCCACGCGACGGACGCGGTGAGCGAGACCAGCGACAGCACGCCGCTGGTGAAGTCGAGCGCGGCCCGGAATCCATCACTGCCGCCGAGGACGAGCAGCGGAATGATCACCAGCGCCGCGACCGAAATCCCGCCCTGAACCGGCCGGCTCATACCGGTTCGCAGGGCGGGGGAAGAGCGGATCTTGCGATGAGGGTTCATGGGGGCGACTCCGAATGGTGCGGATAAGCGGTCCCGTTGCCGCATGCTAAGTCGCTCCATACCGGCTGGTAGGTGGTTTGCTCGTTTACAAGGCGCTTGCTCGGCAACTGACTTTGGGGTTGCCCCGGATAGGGGCGATACGCGGAGTAACCCGGGCGCCTCGGGCGCCCCCTGGCAGCCGGGCGGAACGTCGGTGCGGCCCGCGCGGGCCCTGCGGTACCCTGACGCCATGCGTGCCGTACGCCTTCTGCTTAGCGAGCCGCGCTGATCAGTCCCGACGGATGAAAGATCCGGTCGGTATCGGCGCGGCGTCCCCTCCTGTGCGAGGGGATTTTTCATTTCGTGGCAGTGCAGTTCGCGGGCAGTGGGCAGAGACGATCGATGGAGCTTCAAGGATCATGAGCGAGATGAATTCGGCTGCCGAGACGGCGGCCCCGCATCGTTATACGGCGGCCATGGCCGCCGACATCGAGGCACGCTGGCAGGACTTCTGGGACGCCGAGGGGACCTACGAGGCGCCTAACCCGACCGGTGACCTGGCGGGCGATCCGGAGATCGTGGCCCGGCCCAAGAAGTTCATCATGGACATGTTCCCGTACCCCTCGGGTGCGGGCCTGCACGTCGGTCACCCGCTGGGCTACATCGCCACCGATGTCTTCGCCCGCCACCAGCGCATGACCGGCCACAACGTGCTGCACACCCTGGGCTTCGACGCCTTCGGCCTGCCGGCCGAGCAGTACGCCGTGCAGACGGGCACGCACCCGCGCGTGTCCACCGAGGCCAACATGGAGAACATGAAGGTCCAGCTGCGCCGGCTGGGCCTGGGCCACGACAAGCGCCGGTCGTTCGCGACGATCGACCCGGAGTACTACAAGTGGACCCAGTGGATCTTCCTGCAGATCTTCAACTCCTGGTACGACGACGAGGCCAAGAAGGCCCGTCCGATCGCCGAGCTGGTCGAGCAGTTCGAGAACCGCAACCGTGAGGTCCCGGGCACGCGCGCGTGGAGCGAGCTGAGTGCCGCCGAGCGCTCCGACGTCCTGAGCGAGTACCGCCTGGCGTACGCCTCCGACGCGCCGGTCAACTGGTGCCCCGGCCTGGGCACCGTCCTGGCCAACGAGGAGGTCACCGCCGACGGCCGTTCCGAGCGCGGCAACTTCCCCGTCTTCAAGGCCAAGCTGCGCCAGTGGAACATGCGCATCACCGCCTACGCGGACCGCCTGCTGGACGACCTGGACGCGCTGGACTGGCCCGAGGCCATCAAGCTGCAGCAGCGCAACTGGATCGGCCGCTCCGAGGGCGCCCGCGTCGACTTCCAGGTCGGCGAGGCCGGCGCGATCACCGTCTTCACCACCCGCCAGGACACCCTGTTCGGCGCCACCTACATGGTCCTGGCGCCGGAGCACGACCTGGTCGAGAAGATCGTCCCGGACGCCTGGCCGGCCGGCACCCACGACGTGTGGACGGGCGGTCACACCACCCCCGCCGACGCCGTCGCCGCCTACCGCAAGCAGGCCGCCTCCAAGTCCGACGTCGAGCGGCAGGCCGAGGCCAAGGACAAGACCGGTGTCTTCACCGGCGCGTACGCGACCAACCCGGTCAGCGGCGAGCAGGTCCCGGTCTTCATCGCCGACTACGTCCTGATGGGCTACGGCACCGGCGCGATCATGGCCGTCCCCGCCCACGACACCCGCGACTTCGCCTTCGCGCGCGCCTTCGAGCTGCCCATGCGCTGCGTCGTGGAGCCGAGCGACGAGCGCGGCACCGACCCGTCCACCTGGGACGACGCCTTCGCCTCCTACGAAGCGAAGCTGGTCAACTCCGCGAACGACGAGATCTCCCTGGACGGTCTGGGCGTCGTCGAGGCCAAGGCGAAGATCACCGCCTGGCTGGCCGACCGCGGCATCGGCGAGGGCACCGTCAACTTCCGTCTGCGCGACTGGCTGTTCAGCCGCCAGCGCTACTGGGGCGAGCCCTTCCCGATCGTCTACGACGAGGACGGCATCGCCCACTCGCTGCCCGAGTCGATGCTGCCGCTGGAACTGCCGGAGGTCGACGACTACTCGCCGCGCACCTTCGACCCGGACGACGCCGACACCCAGCCCGAGACGCCCCTGTCCCGCAACGAGGACTGGGTCAACGTCACGCTGGACCTGGGCGACGGGCCGAGGAAGTACCGCCGCGAGACCAACACCATGCCCAACTGGGCCGGTTCCTGCTGGTACGAGCTGCGCTACCTGGACCCGCACAACTCCGAGAAGCTGGTCGACCCGGCGATCGAGCAGTACTGGATGGGCCCGCGCGAGGGCATGCCGACCGGCGGCGTCGACCTGTACGTCGGCGGTGCCGAGCACGCCGTACTGCACCTGCTGTACGCGCGGTTCTGGTCCAAGGTGCTTTTCGACCTGGGCCACGTCTCCTCGGCCGAGCCGTTCCACAAGCTGTACAACCAGGGCATGATCCAGGCCTTCGTCTACCGGGACGCGCGGGGCATCGCCGTGCCGGCGGCCGAGGTCGAAGAGCGTGACGGCGGCTACTGGTACCAGGGCGAGAAGGTCAGCCGCGTCCTGGGCAAGATGGGCAAGTCCCTGAAGAACGCGGTCACCCCGGACGAGATCTGCGCCGAGTTCGGCGCCGACACCCTGCGCCTGTACGAGATGGCGATGGGGCCGCTGGACGTCTCCCGTCCGTGGGACACGCGCGCGGTGGTCGGCCAGTACCGGCTGCTGCAGCGGCTGTGGCGCAACATTGTCGACGAGTCGACCGGCGAGGCGACGGTCGCCGACACCGAGCCCGACGACGACACGCTGCGCGCCCTGCACAAGGCCATCGACGGTGTCTCGCAGGACATGGCGGCCATGCGCTTCAACACCGCCATCGCCAAGGTCACCGAGCTGAACAACCACCTGACCAAGGTGGGCGGCCCGGTGTCCCGCTCGGTCGCCGAGCGGCTGGTGCTGCTGGTGGCCCCGCTGGCCCCGCACATCGCCGAGGAGCTGTGGCGCAAGCTGGGCCACACCGACTCGGTCGTCCACCAGGACTTCCCGGTCGCCGACCCGGCGTACGTCGTGGACGAGACGGTGACCTGCGTCGTGCAGATCAAGGGCAAGGTCAAGGCCCGCCTGGAGGTCTCCCCGGCGATCACGGACGCGGAGCTGGAGGCGCTGGCGCTGGGTGACGCGAACGTGGTCGCGGCGCTGAGCGGCGCGGAGATCCGCAAGGTGATCGTGCGCGCGCCGAAGCTGGTCAACATCGTCGCCGGATAGTTCCGGCGGCGAGGCATGGGGGGTTTCCCCTACGGGCAGGTTGGGGGTTCCGAGGGAACCCCCGGCCTGCCCGTTCCGTTTACCGTGGAAGAACAACAGCCGAGGGAACTCGATCCACGCCGGAGGGGCGCACATGGAAGCCACGATTGTGATCATGGCGCTGCTCTTCTTCGCCTTCGTGGCGCTGGGGGTGTACGCGACCGTGAAGGCGGTCAAGGCGGCCAAGCGCGGCGTCGACCGCACGATCCACCAGGCTCGGCGCACCGTCGAGGACACCACCTTGCGCGCGAAGAGTTTCGGGCAGGGCGGGGTCGCCGGTGAGCTGGCCCAGCTGCGGCTCTCCCTGCGCACTTCGATGCGCGCGACGCAGGACGCCCTGCAGGCGGGCGTCGCCGAGGACGCCTCGCTGAAGGAGTCCCTCGACCTCTTCAAGCGGCTGAGTGCCCACGGCCGTGAGCTCGACGAGGAGCTCAAGCGACTCGAGCGGGAGCCGGACCGGGCGAGGGTCGCCGCCCAGCTCCAGGGCCTGCGGGAGCGCACGGAGCGGATCACGCACTCGGCCGACTCGCTGCGCTGGGCCGCCAGGGACCGCGCGCAGAGATTCGCGGAGGACGACCTGACCTCGCTGAGCGCGCAGATCGACCTGGAGGCGGGCGCGTTGCGCCACTGGTCGGGGGCGACCGCCCAGGACCCTGCCTCGGACGACTTCTCCTGGCCCGACGCGGGTGCCGCCGCGCCCGGAGCCGAGCGCGGACAGGTGTGGCCGGCGGAAGCGCACGGGCGGGCCGCCGCGGACGCCGCGTCGGGCGGCGACGCGAGCAGCGATGCGAACGGCGATGCGAACAACGGCGATGCGGACGGCGGGCGGCGCCCGGACACCACGGCCGCGGGACAGCAGCCGCAGGCGATCGCGGCGCGCGATCCGCGCCTGACTGCCTATCCGTGGGAGAAGTCGGCACGGCCCGAGACCACGAACTGACGTCGCGGAACGCGGGGGCCGGGCTGCCGCGGGGCGGCGTCGGCGGGTAACCTCCCGCTCATGTCCCGGCATGTCGCGATCGTCACCGATTCCACGGCCTACCTGCCACCCCAGACGATGGAGCGGCACGGCATCACCGCGGTCCCGCTCACCGTCGTCATCGGTGACAGAGCGCTCGAAGAGGGGACCGAGATCTCGGCCCGCTCACTGGCCCAGGCGCTCCAGAAACGCCGGCCGGTGACCACCTCGCGGCCGAGCCCCGAGGTCTTCGCGGCGACCTACCGCGCGGCGGCCGAGGCGGGGGCGCGGGGCATCGTCTCGCTGCACCTCTCCGCCGAGTTCTCGGGTACGTACGACGCCGCCGTCGTCGCCGCGAAGGACGCCCCGGTGCCGGTCAGGGTGGTCGACACCCGCATGGTGGGGATGGCGCTCGGCTTCTGCGCGCTGGCGGCGGCCGAGGTCGTGGACGCCGACGGCTCGATCGACGAGGCCGTCGCCGCGGCCGAGAAGCGGGCCGCCGGGACCTCCGCCTTCTTCTATGTCGACACGCTGGACTATCTCCGCCGGGGAGGCCGGATCGGCGCCGCGCAGGCGCTGCTCGGCTCCGCGCTCGCCGTGAAGCCACTGCTCCAGCTCGACGGTGGACGGATCGATCTGCGCGAGAAGGTGCGGACGGCGTCGAAGGCCATCGCCCGTCTCGAGGAGATCGCGGTGGAACGGGCGGGCTCCGGAGCGGTCGACGTCGCCGTGCACCACCTCTCCGCGCCCGAGCGGGCCGCAGCGCTGGCCGACCGGCTGCGGGAACGCGTGCCGGGACTGGAGGAGTTGCACGTCAGCGAGGTGGGCGCGGTGATCGGGGCGCACACGGGCCCCGGGCTTCTCGCCGTCGTGGTGTCGCCCCGCTGACGTGTTCATCCCTCGTGTGAGTGACGGGTTTTTCCACAACTGGGTGTCTATCCACGGAAATTGATGCGTCTCAGCAGGTTCAGGCGGATGTGTCTACCGTCCTGTCCATGGCTCTTCGCACACATCTCGCACCCCGTCACCCGGCGCGGCACTCCGCGCGTCACGCAGCGACGACCTCGGCTGCCTCCTCGGTGAGGAGGGCTACCGCGACCAGCGGGCCCGGCCGCGCGCCCGGATCGGACGGGCGCACCCGCGTCCGCGGTCGAGGTTCGCCTCCCACGCGTGCCCGAGGGCGGGCGCGGGGGAGGAACGCGGCCGCGGTGAGTGCCGGTGCGGCCGTACGGCGCCGGGGTGAGGCGCTGTTTCCCACCATGTCTCGGTCTGCCTCGGCCCAACCCCCGTCGGACTGGAGCGCGCCGGAGGTGGCCGCGCGGCCCGGCGCCCAGGAGGAGGGGGCGGCTTCCGGGCGGTGGGAGCGGCTGAGGCTCGCGCTGAGTGACCGGCTGCCCGTGTGGGTGCAGTCCAGGTGTGGCCTCGAACCGCGGACGCTGGCCGCGCTGGCCGTGGTCCTCGTCGTGGCCGCCGGTTTCGCCGGACGGTACTTCTGGACCGGGCGGCCTGAGGCGGTCCGTGCGCCGGAGATCGTGCGCGCGGCTCCGCTGTCGGACAGCGGGGCGTCTCCCGCGGTCTCGGCGGAGCCGACGAGCGGGGCGTCGCCGCCGGGCGTCGTGGTCGATGTGAGCGGCAAGGTACGGCGGCCCGGGGTGTTGACCCTGCCGGCCGGGTCACGGGTCGCGGACGCGCTGCGGGCCGCCGGAGGGGTCCGCCCGGGCACGGACCTCACCGGACTCAACCGCGCCCGGATCCTCATGGACGGCGAACAGGTCGCGGTCGGCGTGCCCGTACCGGCCGTGGGAGTCGGCGGCGCGGCAGTGGGCACGGGGGCCGGTCCGGGCGGTCGGGCGGCTCCGCTGAGCCTCAACGCGGCGACGGTGGATCAGCTCGACACCCTGCCGGGAGTCGGGCCCGTGCTCGCCCAGCACATCATCGACCACCGTACGGAGCACGGCGGATTCCGGTCGGTCGCCGAACTGCGCGAGGTCAACGGCATCGGAGAACGCCGGTTCGCGGACCTCGCGCCCCTGGTCCGGCCGTGAGCGCGCCCCGTGCTTCTGAGGTGCGGGGAGGGCCGTTGGTGTCCGACGCGCGCGAGGTGTCCGACGCGCCTGAGGCGCGTGACGCGGCCGAGGTGTCCGACGCGGCCGACGCGGCCGAGGTGGCCGAGGTGGCCGAGGTGTCCGACGCGGCCGAGGTGTCCGACGCCCCCGACGAGGCCGAGGTGTCCGGGCGTGGGCGGGAGGTCGAGGAAGGGCCGGTCGATCTCCGGCTGGTACCACCGGCGTTGGCGGCCTGGGGAGCGGCCGCGCTGGCGGTGGGTGCCGCGGGGTGGTGGGTGTTCGCGGGGGTGCTCGCCTGCCTGGCGGGTGCGGCCGTGCTGCTGACGACGGTCCTGCTGCCAACGGCTGTCCGTGGGCGGCCGGGTCGCCGGCTCAGGGTCACGGCGGGCGCCGCCGTGCTCCTGTGCGCCGCTGCCGGTGCCGCTTCGGGCGGGCTGCACGCGGCGGATCTGCGGCGGGGACCGGTGCCCGGTCTCGCGGAGCAGTACGCCCGGGCGCGCGTGGAGGTGACGGTCACCTCCGATCCCCGGCTCACCCGGCCCCGGATCCGGGGCGACAGGGCCGCCCCGGTCTCCGTCGTCCTGGGCGGCGAGGCGACCCGCGTCGAAGCGGGCGGAGCCGTCCACCGGACCAGGACCCCTGTCGTGGTGATCGTGCCGGCCGGGGAAGAGCAGCGGGAGTGGCTGCGGCTGCTGCCCTCGACCCGGCTGCGGCTCACCGCACGGCTCGCACCTCCGATGCGCCCGGGAGACCGGTTCGCGGCGGTGCTGCGGGTCGACGGTGCCGGACCGCCCCGGATCACGGGCCCACCGAGCACTGCGCAACGCACGGCCGGGGAACTGCGGGAAGGACTGCGCCGCGCGACCGAGGACCTCGACGGGGACGCCCGCGCGCTGCTGCCCGGCCTGGTCGTCGGCGACACCTCGCGGATCGAGCCGGAGCTGAGCGACGCGTTCGAGGCCACGGACCTCACGCACCTCCTTGCCGTGTCCGGGTCCAACCTCACAATCGTGTTGCTCCTGCTCATCGGACGGCCGGGTATGGCTCTGCGGGCGGAACGGGGCGGGCTCGCGCCGCGGCTCGGGATCCCGTTGCGGTCCACCGCGCTCATCGGGGGAGGGCTGACGCTCGCCTTCGTCATCGTCTGCCGGCCGGATCCGAGCGTGCTGCGGGCGGCCGCCTGCGGCTCCGTCGCCCTGCTCGCCATCGGTACGGGCCGCCGCAGGTCGCTGATCCCCGCGCTGGCGGCGGCGGTGCTGATGCTGGTGCTCTACGACCCGTGGCTGGCGCGGAGTTACGGATTCCTGCTCTCGGTCCTGGCCACCGGGGCGCTGCTCACGATCGCGCCGCGCTGGAGCGAGGCGCTGCGACGACGCCGGGTGCCGGGCAGGCTTGCCGAGGCGCTGGCGGCGGCCCTGGCGGCCCAGGCGGTGTGCGCGCCCGTGGTGGCGGTCTTCGCCGCCCGGGTGAGTCTGGTCGCGATCCCCAGCAACCTGCTCGCCGAGTTGGCCGTGGCCCCGGCCACGGTCCTCGGGTTCGCCGCGCTCGCGCTGGCCCCGCTCTGGCTTCCGGCGGCGGAGCTGGTGGCGGGGGTCGCGGCCTGGCCGGCCGGGTGGATCGCCGGCGTGGCCCGGGCCGGTGCCGCGTTGCCGGGGGCGGAGGTGGCCTGGCCCGGTGGCTGGTGGGGAGGGCTGCTGCTGGCCGGGCTCTCCGGTCTGGTCGTGCTAGGGGCGTGGAGAATGCCGTTCCGTCGGAGGATCGCCGCGGGCTGTGTCGTCCTGCTGCTCCTCGCGGTGGTGCGACCGCCGCCGCTGACCCGCCTCGTCAGCGGCTGGCCGCCGCCGGGCTGGGTGTTCGCGATGTGCCAGGTGGGGCAGGGCGACGCGACCGTGCTGGCGGCCGGCGGAGACTCGGCCGTGGTCGTGGACGCGGGTCCCGACCCGACGCTGGTGGATCGCTGCCTCCACGATCTCGGGGTCCGCCGGATCCCGCTGCTGGTGCTGACGCACTTTCACGCGGACCACGTCGCGGGTCTGCCGGGGGTGCTGCGTGGGCGGTCGGTCGGCGCGATCCAGACGACGGGGCTCGAAGAGCCCTCGGGGCAGGCGGCGTTCGTGCGGCGCACGGCCGCGGCGGCGGGAGTGCCCGTGGTTCGCGCCGGGCCGGGGGAGCGGAGGCGCCTGGGTCCGCTGGAGTGGCAGGTGCTGTGGCCGCGGGGGCAGCCCGGCGCGGCGGGGCCGGAGGAGTCGGAGCCGAACGACGCCAGTGTCACGCTGCTCGTCCGGACTGCGGCGGGGCTCAGCCTGCTGCTCCTGGGGGACCTGGAGCCGCCCGCCCAGCAGGGCCTGGTGCGGGCGTACCCCGCGCTCGCCCCGGTCGATGTGCTCAAGGTCGCCCACCACGGATCCGCCCATCAGGACCCCGGACTGATACGGGCGGTCCGGCCGCGGCTGGCGCTGGTGTCGGCCGGGCGGGACAACCCGTACGGCCATCCCTCGCCCCGGACCGTCGAGGCGCTGCGGGCCGGGGGAGCGGAGGTATTGCGGACGGACCTGGACGGGGCGATCGCGGTGACAGGTGCCGGAGCGGGACTGATGGCCGTACCGAGCCAGCCAAGACGCTTGTAAAGAAGTCGTTGTAAAGGAGTCTTTCTAAAGATAGGTTTACATCATGTCCGAGAACGAGACCACGTCGCCGCCCCCGGGTGGCGAGCAGCCCCGCAGCATCAGCCTCACGGACCCCCGGGCCCTGCGGGCGTACGCCCACCCGACGCGGATGGCCCTGGTCGGCCTGCTGCGGCGGAGCGGGCCGTTCACGGCGACGCGGGCGGCCGAGCTGACCGGGGAATCGGTGGCCAGCTGCTCGTACCACCTGCGGATACTCGCCAAGTACGGGCTGGTGGAGGAGGCGCCCGGCGGCCGGGGCAGGGAGAAGCCCTGGCGGGCGACGGCCAGGTACACCGACTGGCCGGGCGACAGCGAGGACACGACGGTGGCGGAGGCGGCGGACGCGCTGAGCGCCGCGGTCGCCGAGCGGTACTTCGAGCGGGTCGTCCGGGCCATGGAGGACCGGCACCGGCTGCCCAGGGAGTGGCGGGAGGCCGAGATGTTCGGCGACTCCCTCCTCTACCTCACGCCCGACGAGCTGGCCGCATTCGGCCGGCGGATCGACGAGCTGCTGCGGCCCTACGAGGCCCGCGAGTCCGACCCCTCCCTGCGGCCGGAAGGGGCCAGGCCGGTCAGCGTGCTGCGCATCGCGTACCTGGACCGCGAGATCCCCGAGGAGATTCCCGAACTCCTCGACGACGACGGTGAGGAGTGAGGGATGAGAGTGGCGAAACGCATACCCGCGCTGCTGCGCGAGCGGACCTTCCGGCGGTACTGGACCGGCCAGACCGTCTCGCTCGTCGGGGACCAGATCTCGCTCATTGCGATTCCGCTGGCCGCCGTGCTCGTGCTCGGGGCCGATGCCGCGGAGATGGGCTGGCTCAAGACCGCCGAACTGCTGCCCGCGTTGCTGCTCAACCTCCCCTTCGGGGCCTGGGCCGACCGGCAGGCCCGACGGCGGCGCGCCATGATCGCCGCAGACCTCGCGCGGGCGGCGCTGCTGCTGACCCTCCCCGTCGCGTATCTGCTCGACGCCCTCACCCTCGGGCAGCTCTACGCCGTGGCCTTCGGGGTCGGCGCGCTGACCGTGCTCTTCGAGGCGTGCAACGCCACGCTGTTCGTCGCGATGGTTCCGACCGATCGCTATGTGCAGGCCAACTCGCTGGTCAACGGCAGCCGTTCGATGGCCTGGCTGGCGGGTCCGGGGGCGGGCGGGGTGCTCGTACAGGTGTTGACAGCACCCTTCGCGATGGTCGCCGACGCCCTCACCTATCTGGTCTCGGCCGGCTTCCTGGCCCGGATCAGACCCGTGGAGCCCCCGCCCTCACCGGTCGGCAAGGGCCACTTCACCGAGGGCCTGCGCTGGGTCGTCCGGGAGCGCTCCATGCGGGCGCTGTTCGCGGCCTCCGGAACGATCCAGTTCTTCAACTACATGTTCCACACGCTGTTCGTGCTCTACGCCACGGTCGAACTGGGCCTGAGCCCGGGCGTTCTCGGGGCCGTGCTCGGCGCGGGAGCGGTCGGCGGACTGATCGGTGCCGTGTGCAGCGGGGCCGTCGTACGCCGCATCGGCATCGGTCGTTCGATCGTGGCGGGCTTCCTCGGCTTCACGCTGCCCCTGCTGCTCATACCGCTCGCCCAGGGCCCAACCGCCCTGGTCGTCGCCGTGCTGTTCACGGCCGAGTTCCTCTCCTGCGTCGGCGTCATGGTCGTCGACATCGCCGCGGGGTCGTTGCAGATGGCGCTGATACCCGACGCCATCCGGTCCCGGGTGATGGGAGCGTTCCGCACGCTCAACCACGGCTTCCGCCCGGTCGGCGCGCTCGCCGCGGGCGCGCTCGGCACGGCTCTCGGGCTGCGGCCGACCCTGTGGATCGCCACCGCCGGAGCCGTACTGGCCGTGCTGTGGCTGCTGCCCTCGCCGGTGATGCACACCCGCGAACTGCCCAGGCCGGCCGAGGAGGCCGAGGATCCGGTACCGGCGGCATGAGCCCGTCCGGTCGGCGGGCAGCACGGTAGTGGGGCGGTTCGTGCGGAGCCTCGGGCCACGGACCTCGGCCAACAGGCCTAGGGCGACCAGGCGGACCCGGGAGGCACGTTCCGCGTCCTCGAGACCGGGACGGCGACCTGGACGTGCTGCGGAACGGCAAGCCGCGGTACAGGCTGGAGCTGCGGCCGCGTCGGCTCGCCGACTTCACGGCGGGTGTCTGGTACCACCGCACCTCCCCGGACTCGCACTTCACCCGCTCCCTCGTCTGCTCCCGGCTCACCGACGAGGGCCGGATCACCCTCAGCGGCCACAAGCTCGTCACGTCCGCCCAGGGCGAGCGCACCGAGCGGCTGCTCGACGGGGACGACGAGGTGAGGGCGGCGTACCGCGACCTGTTCGGCATGGAGCTTGCCGACCTGCCGTCCGTTGCGCCGTCTCGTAGGCCCTAGCTGTCCTGTGCGGTCGTGGGCGGCCCGACGGGCTCGTCTACGGGGCTTCCAGCCAGCCCTCGTACTCCGCGGCGAGTTCGTCGAGCGCCGAGCGGTCCAGGCGGGCGTCCGGGTCCTCCACGACGACCAGCCACTGCGCGTCCTCCGCGTCGTCCTCGCCGGCCAGCGCGTCCCGTACGAGCTGAGGCTCCTCGGCGACGCCGAAGCGGGCGGGTAGCTCCTCGGCCACCTCTTCGGCGGCGTCGCGGTCGGGCAGCACCAGTACATGTCGTTCGCTCACCCCGCCATTCTCGGGCATGGGGGTGGGTGTCAGTGGGGCGTGGGATGCTGGATCGCGATGATCCGCAGACAAAGCAAGCAGAATTCGAACGACGATCTCCTCGCCCCCGTCACGCTCGCCGTGGGCCAGGAGGACCTGCTCCTCGACCGTGCCGTCCAGGAGGTGGTGGCCGCTGCCCGAGCCGCCGACGCCGACACGGACGTACGAGACCTCACCTCCGAGCAGCTCCAGCCCGGGACGCTCGCGGAGCTGACGAGCCCGTCGCTGTTCGCGGAGCGCAAGGTGCTGGTCGTGCGGAACGCGCAGGACCTGTCCGCGGAGACGATCAAGGACATCAAGGCGTACCTCGACGCGCCGATCGAGGAGATCACGCTCGTGCTCCTGCACGCGGGCGGCGCCAAGGGGAAGGGCCTGCTGGACGCGGCGCGGAAGGCGGGCGCGCGGGAGGTGGCCTGTCCGAAGACGACGAAGCCGGGGGAGCGGCTGACGTTCGTACGGCAGGAGTTCCGGGCGCTGGGCCGGTCGGCCACGCCCGAGGCGTGCCAGGCGCTGGTGGACGCGATCGGCAGCGATCTGCGGGAGCTGGCGTCGGCGGTGTCGCAGCTGACGGCGGACGTGGAGGGGACGATCGACGAGGCGGTCGTCGGGCGGTACTACACGGGGCGGGCGGAGGCGTCGTCGTTCAACGTCGCGGACCGGGCGGTGGAGGGGCGGGCGGCGGAGGCCCTCGAGGCGCTGCGCTGGTCGCTCTCGACCGGCGTCCCGCCGGTCCTGATCACCAGCGCGCTGGCGCAGGGCGTCCGGGCGATCGGCAAGCTGTCGTCGGCGCGGGGCGGGCGGCCGGCGGATCTGGCGCGGGAGCTGGGGATGCCGCCGTGGAAGATCGACCGCGTGCGGCAGCAGATGCGGGGCTGGACGCCGGACGGGGTGTCGATGGCGCTCCGGGCGGTGGCGGAGGCGGACGCGGGCGTGAAGGGCGGGGGGGACGACCCGGAGTACGCCCTGGAGAAGGCGGTGGTCGCGGTGGCGAGGGCGGCGCGGCTTCGGCGGTAGGCGGTAGGCGTGCGGTTGCAGGTGCCTGTCTCCGGGGCGGGTTGATCCCCCCACCCCGCCCCTTCCCGAAACCCTGACGGGGGCTGGTGGGGGTGACACAATCCCGGGCTGCGCCCCGGCCCCGCGCGGCGGCAGTTTCGCGCCGGGGGCGCGCTCCGTCCCGCCGGGCGGCGGCGGCTTCGCACCGCGCGAGCGCGGCCCGGTGCGGCGGCTTCGCGCCGGGGGCCTGGCCCGGTCCCGCTGGGCGGCGGCGGCTTCGCGCCGGGGGCCTCGCCCGGTCGCGCCGGGTGGTGGCAGGTGTGCTTCCGGGACGACGAAGGCCCCGGGGCTCCTGGGGAAGGAGGCTCGGGGCCTTGTCGTGTGGATGGTGGGCTCGTGCACGCGTGGCGAACGCGTATCGCGCACGGGTCCGGGGTGCCGGGTGGGAGCGGGAGAGAGGGCCCGCTGGGTCCCGTCCGGCGTTACATCAGAGGGGCTCAGCCCTGCAGAGCACCAACCTTGGTGGCCAGCGCCGACTTCTTGTTGGCGGCGGCGTTCTTGTGGATGACACCCTTCGAGACAGCCTTGTCGAGCGCGCGGGAGGCGGCGCGAGAAGCCACGACGGCCTTCTCGACGTCACCCGCGGCGACGGCCTCGCGGGCCTTGCGGATCGCGGTCTTGAGCGAGGACTTGACGGCCTTGTTGCGCAGGCGCGCCTTCTCGTTCGTCTTGTTCCGCTTGATCTGGGACTTGATGTTCGCCACGAAAAGAGCCTTTTCAGGTTCGGTGTTGTTTCTGAGGTGTGCCCCATCGCTGAGAGGGCGTACGAGACACAGCTGTCCACGGTATCAGGCGGCCTCGTGCCTGCCCAAACCGGGCGGACCTTGTCACTCGTGGGACCATGGAGCCTACGTATCGATCCGACCATCGCCCCGAGACGAGACCCTGCGTGCCCGCGACTCCTACCCACGTGCCTGAGCCGAGCCGTACCGACCCGGCGCTGATCCGCAATTTCTGCATCATCGCGCACATCGACCACGGCAAGTCCACGCTTGCCGACCGGATGCTCCAGCTGACCGGCGTGGTCGACCAGCGGCAGATGCGCGCCCAGTACCTCGACCGGATGGACATCGAGCGCGAGCGCGGCATCACGATCAAGTCCCAGGCGGTGCGTCTTCCCTGGGCCCCCACCGAGGGCGCGGGCCAGGGGAAGACCCACATCCTCAACATGATCGACACCCCCGGGCACGTCGACTTCACCTACGAGGTCTCCCGGTCCCTGGCGGCCTGCGAGGGCACGGTCCTGCTCGTCGACGCGGCCCAGGGCATCGAGGCGCAGACCCTCGCGAACCTGTACCTCGCGATGGAGAACGACCTCACGATCGTTCCCGTACTGAACAAGATCGACCTGCCCGCCGCGCAGCCGGAGAAGTTCTCCGAGGAGCTCGCCAACCTCATCGGCTGCCAGCCCGAGGACGTGCTCAAGGTCTCCGCCAAGACCGGTCTCGGCGTCGAGGCGCTCCTCGACCGTGTCGTCCGGGACGTCCCGGCCCCCGTCGGTGTCGCCGACGCCCCCGCCCGCGCGATGATCTTCGACTCCGTCTACGACTCCTACCGAGGCGTCGTGACGTACGTCCGTGTCATCGACGGTCAGCTCAACAAGCGTGAGCGGATCCGGATGATGTCCACGGGCGCCACGCACGAGCTCCTGGAGATCGGGACCAACTCGCCCGAGATGCTGCCGGCCGACGGCCTCGGCGTCGGCGAGGTCGGTTACCTGATCACCGGTGTGAAGGACGTCCGGCAGTCCAAGGTCGGTGACACGATCACCACCCTGAACAAGGGCGCCACCGAGGCCCTCGGCGGGTACAAGGACCCCAAGCCGATGGTCTTCTCCGGCCTCTACCCGCTCGACGGCTCGGACTACCCCGAGTTGCGCGACGCCCTCGACAAGCTCCAGCTCAACGACGCCGCGCTCGTCTACGAGCCGGAGACCTCCGCGGCCCTCGGCTTCGGCTTCCGCGTCGGCTTCCTCGGACTGCTGCACCTGGACGTGATCCGGGAGCGCCTGGAGCGCGAGTTCGGTCTCGACCTGATCGCCACCGCCCCCAACGTGGTCTACCGCGTGGTCATGGAGGACGGCAGCGAGCACACGGTCACCAACCCGAGCGAGTTCCCCGAAGGCAAGATCAACGACGTGTTCGAGCCCGTCGTGCGCGCCACGATCCTCGCCCCGAGCGAGTTCATCGGCTCGATCATGGAGCTCTGCCAGACCCGTCGCGGCACGCTCCTCGGCATGGACTACCTCTCCGAGGACCGGGTCGAGATCCGCTACACCCTCCCCCTCGCCGAGATCGTGTTCGACTTCTTCGACCAGCTGAAGTCCAAGACGCGCGGTTACGCCTCCCTCGACTACGAGCCCACCGGCGAGCAGGCCTCCAGCCTGGTCAAGGTCGACATTCTGCTGCACGGCGACAAGGTGGACGCCTTCTCGGCGATCACCCACAAGGACGCCGCGTACGCGTACGGCGTGCGCCTCGTCGCCAAGCTGCGCGAGCTCATCCCGCGGCAGGCCTTCGAGGTGCCGATCCAGGCCGCCATCGGCTCCCGGGTCATCGCCCGCGAGACCATCCGCGCCATCCGCAAGGACGTCCTCGCCAAGTGTTACGGCGGTGACATCTCCCGTAAGCGGAAGCTGCTCGAGAAGCAGAAGGAAGGCAAGAAGCGGATGAAGATGGTCGGCTCCGTGGAGGTCCCGCAGGAGGCCTTCATCGCCGTCCTGTCGAGTGACGACTCCGCCGGCGGCAAGGGCAAGAAGTAGCCGGCGTGTCGGTGCGAAGTCATCGGCTGTTCAGCTGACAGATACATCGAACGGGTCTCCGCAGGAACGCTGCGGAGGCCCGTTCGTTATGAAGCGGGTATCAAGAGGCGGCCCGCAGACTCTTACGCGCCGGACCCCGGCGCCTTACTCTGATCGCGGCTCGAAGGTTACTCGCCAGTTGGAAATGCGCCATCAGCGCCGCATCAGCCCATCAGAACGTTTACCGCTAGAACGCACCGCCGCCGCCCGGAGGACGTCGTGAGCGACACACAGACCCTGATCGAGAACCGTCCGCCCTCCGTGGCGAACCTCTTCCTTGAGCGCGTGGCGCTGACTCCCGACGCGGAGGCCTATCGCTACCCGGTACCGGCTGCTTCCGGCCAGGGACCGGACGAGTGGAAGTCCCTCAGCTGGGAGCAGGCCGCCGAGCGGGTGTACGCCATCGCGGCGGGTCTGATCGACCTCGGTGTCCGCCCGGAGGAGCGGGTCGCCCTGGCCTCCTCCACCCGGGTGGAGTGGATCCTCGCCGACCTCGGCGTGATGTGCGCGGGCGCCGCCACCACCACCGTCTACCCGCAGACCAACGCCGAGGAGTCGGCGTTCATCCTCTCCGACTCCGAGTCCAAGGTCCTGATCGCGGAGGACGCGGCCCAGGTCGCCAAGGCCCGCGAGACCCGCGCCGACCTGCCCGGTCTCCACCACGTCGTCGTCATCGACCCGACGGACGTCGAGACCGACGACTGGGTCCTCTCCCTCGCGGACCTGGAGGCGCGCGGCAAGGCGTACCTGGAGAAGCACGCCGACGCCGTCAAGGAGCGCGTCTCGGCCATCACCGCCGAGCAGCTCGCCACCCTCATCTACACCTCCGGCACCACCGGCCGCCCCAAGGGCGTCCGGCTCCCGCACGACAACTGGTCGTACATGGCCAAGGCCATCGCCGCGACCGGCCTGGTCACCAAGGACGACGTCCAGTACCTCTGGCTGCCGCTCGCGCACGTCTTCGGCAAGGTCCTTACCTCCGGCCAGATCGAGGTCGGACACGTCACGGCCGTCGACGGCCGCATCGACAAGATCATCGTGAACCTGCCGGTGGTCCAGCCGACGTACATGGCCGCCGTGCCCCGCATCTTCGAGAAGGTCTACAACGGCGTCGCCGCCAAGGCACGCGAGGGCGGACCCGCCAAGTACAAGATCTTCCAGTGGGCGGCGGGCGTGGCCCGCGAGTACGCCAAGGTCACCCAGGACAACTTCCGCCGCACCGGCACCGCCTCCGCGCCCTTCGGCCTCACGGCCAAGCACAAGGTCGCCGACGCGCTGGTCTACAAGAAGCTCCGCGAGGCGTTCGGCGGCCGGCTGCGCGCCGCCGTGTCCGGCTCCGTCGCGCTGGCGCCCGAGATCGGCTACTTCTTCTCCGGCGCGGGCATCCACATCCTGGAGGGCTACGGCCTCACCGAGTCCAGCGCCGCCTCCTTCGTCAACCCGGGCGAGGCCTACCGCACCGGCACGGTCGGCAAGCCGCTGCCCGGCTGCGAGGTCCGCATCGCCGACGACGGCGAGATCCTGCTGCGCGGCCCCGGCATCATGGAGGGCTACCACGGCCTGCCCGAGAAGACGGCCGAGGTCCTGGAGCCGGACGGCTGGTTCCACACCGGTGACATCGGCGAACTGTCCGCCGACGGCTACCTGCGGATCACCGACCGCAAGAAGGACCTGTTCAAGACCTCGGGCGGCAAGTACATCGCGCCGACCGAGATCGAGGGCCACTTCAAGGCCGTCTGCCCCTTCGTCTCCAACATCGTCGTCCTCGGCGCCGACCGGAACTACTGCTCCGCGCTCATCGCGCTCGACGAGCCCGCCATCCTCGGCTGGGCCGCCGAGCACGGCCTCGCGGGCAAGTCGTACGCGGAGGTCGTCGCCGCCCCCCAGACCCAGGAGATGGTCCAGGGGTACGTCGACCGGCTCAACGAGGGCCTGCAGCGCTGGCAGACGATCAAGAAGTTCCGGCTGCTGCCGCGTGACCTGGACGTCGAGCACGGTGAGCTGACGCCGTCGCTGAAGATGAAGCGGCCGGTGGTGGAGCGGACGTACAAGGACCTGATCGAGGAGATGTACGCGGGGGCGCGGGAGGCCTGATCGCCGGGCCTCCACCAAGTTATCCACAGGTCGGACGGCTTACCTCGGGCAGTACGGGACAATGGGCTCATGCCTTCCGTACTGCCCGATGGTGAGCCCATGCCCGAGGACGGGGCGCTGCCTGCGCACGCCCTGGAAGGGGCCGGGGAGCGACCGCTCGGGTTCTATCTGCACGTGCCGTACTGCGCCACGCGGTGCGGCTACTGCGACTTCAACACGTACACCGCGAGCGAGCTGCGCGGTGCCGGAGGCGTCCTCGCCTCCCGCGACAACTACGCCGGGCAGGTCGTCGAGGAGATACGCCTCGCCCGGAAGGTGCTCGGCGACGACCCGCGGCCGGTGCGGACGGTCTTCGTGGGCGGGGGCACGCCGACGCTGCTCGCCGCCGGGGATCTCGTACGGATGCTGGGGGCGATCCGGGACGAGTTCGGGCTCGCGGACGACGCCGAGGTGACGACGGAGGCGAATCCGGAGTCGGTGGATCCGGCGTACCTGGAGGAGCTGAGGGCGGGTGGCTTCAACCGGGTGTCGTTCGGCATGCAGAGCGCCCGGCAGCACGTCCTGAAGGTCCTCGACCGGACGCACACCCCCGGGCGGCCCGAGGCGTGCGTCGCGGAGGCGCGGGCGGCGGGCTTCGAGCACGTCAACCTCGACCTCATCTACGGGACGCCCGGGGAGTCGGACGACGACTGGCGGGCGTCGCTGGAGGCGGCGATCGGGGCGGGCCCGGACCATGTCAGCGCGTACGCGCTGATCGTGGAGGAGGGCACGCAGCTGGCGCGGCGGATCCGGCGCGGGGAGGTGCCGATGACGGACGACGACGTGCACGCCGACCGGTACCTGATAGCGGACTCCATCTTCGCGGAGGCCGGCTTCGAGTGGTACGAGGTGTCGAACTGGGCCACGTCCGAGGCGGGGCGGTGCCTGCACAACGAGCTGTACTGGCGCGGCGCGGACTGGTGGGGCGCGGGGCCGGGGGCTCATTCGCACGTGGGGGGTGTGCGGTGGTGGAACGTGAAGCATCCGGGGGCGTACGCGGCGGCGCTCTCCTCCGGCAGGTCCCCGGGCGCGGGGAGGGAGGTTCTCTCGGCGGAGGACCGGCGCGTGGAGCGTGTGCTCCTGGAGCTACGGCTCCGGGAGGGCGTCGAGCTGGGGCTGCTCAAGGCCGCGGGGCTTGCCGCGTCCCGGAGGGCCCTGGACGATGGACTCCTCGCGGCCGGGCCGTACGAGGCGGGGCGCGCGGTCCTGACCCTGCGGGGTCGCCTGCTCGCGGACGCGGTCGTCAGGGACCTGGTGGACTAAGGGGCAGGGCCTCGTGCAAGGGCCCCCTACGGTGCCGTCACGAAGTCGATCAGTTCTTCCACGCGGCCCAGCAGGGCCGGTTCCAGGTCCTTGTAGGTGTGGACCTTCGACAGGATGTGGTGCCAGGCCGCTCCCGTGTTCTCCGGCCAGCCCAGGGCGCGGCAGACGCCCGTTTTCCAGTCCTGGCCGTGGGGGACCGTCGGCCAGGACGGGATGCCCACGGAGGACGGCTTCACCGCCTCCCAGACGTCGATGTACGGGTGGCCGACGATCAGGACGTCCGGGGACGAGACCTGCGCCGCGATGCGGGACTCCTTCGAGCCGGGGACCAGGTGGTCGACCAGGATGCCCAGGCGCGCGTCCGCCGCCGGGGCGAAGTCCGCGACGATCGACGGGAGGTCGTCGATGCCCTCCAGGTACTCCACCACCACGCCCTCGATCCGCAGGTCGTCGCCCCAGACCCGCTCCACCAGCTCCGCGTCGTGCCGCCCCTCCACGTAGATCCGGCCCGCCCGCGCCACCCTCGCCCGCGCGCCGGGGACCGCGATCGAGCCCGAGGCCGTGCGATGCGACCGCGCGGGGCCGGCCACCGGGCGGGTCAGGGTGACCACACGGCCCTCCAGCAGGAAGCCCCTCGGTTCCAGCGGGAAGACCCGGTGCTTGCCGAAGCGGTCCTCCAGCGTCACCGTGCCCGCCTCGCAGCGGATCACCGCCCCGCAGAAGCCCGTCGAGACCTCCTCCACCACGAGGTCCACCTCCGCCGGCACCTCCGGCACGGGGGCGGATCGCTTCCACGGGGGCGTCAGGTCCGGGTTGTAGCTGCGCATTTGGGGGACGTTATGCGACGGAGAAGCGGCGTGCCAGTTCATCCCGTTGACGTCGTACGAACGCGACGTCCACGACCGCCCCGTGACCCGGCACGTACACCGCCTCCTCCCCGCCCAGACCGACGAGGCGGTCCAGCGCGTCCGGCCAGCGTGACGGCATCGCGTCCCGCCCCGCCTGCGGCTCGCCCGACTCCTCCACCAGGTCCCCGCAGAAGACCACCTCGGTCGCACCCGGCACCAGCAGCGCCAGATCGTGCGCCGTGTGCCCCGGGCCCACGTTCGCAAGGAGCACCTGCCGGCCGCCCAGGTCCAGCGTCCACTCCCCGGAGACCATGTGCTGCGGTGCCACCAGTGCGTCGGCCGCCTCCGCCGCCGCGAACGCGTCGACCCCGTGCCGTACCGCGTCCGCCATCAGCGAGCTCGCCTCCCGGCGCATCAGCGCGTCGACGCCCACCGCCCCGTACACCTCCGCGCCCTCGAACGCCGCCGTCCCCAGCACATGATCGAAGTGCGGGTGGCTCAGTGCGATGTGCGTCACGCTCCGGCCGCCCGTCAGCGCCTCGACCTGATCCCGCAGCTCCGCGCCCTCCCGGAGCGTGGAGCCCGTGTCGTACAGCAGCACCGCCTTCTCGCCCAGCACCAGGCCCACCGTGGCGTCCCAGCCCGGCAGCCGACGCCGCCCCACCCCGTCCGCGAGCCGCTCCCAGCCGAACTCTTCCCAAGTGACATCCATACCGCGACGCTAGCGGCTACCACCCCGCCTCCTTGCCAGGAGCGATGCCCGCCGCCGTACACTGGCCGGGGGATTCCTGGCACTCGGACAGGGCGAGTGCCAAAAGGGGAGCAACCGAAGCAACCCGATACGACAGCTGGAGGTGGGCGCGATGCTCAGCGAACGCAGGCTCGAGGTGCTGCGCGCCATCGTCCAGGACTATGTCGGGACGGAGGAGCCGGTCGGCTCCAAGGCGCTCACGGAGCGCCACAAGCTCGGCGTCTCGCCCGCCACCGTGCGCAACGACATGGCCGTCCTGGAGGACGAGGGCTACATCGCCCAGCCCCACACCAGCGCCGGCCGCATCCCGACGGACAAGGGCTACCGCCTGTTCGTCGACCGGCTCGCCGGCGTCAAGCCGCTGTCGACGCCGGAGCGGCGCGCGATCCACAACTTCCTCGACGGAGCCGTCGACCTCGACGACGTCGTCGGGCGCACGGTCCGGCTGCTCGCGCAGCTGACCCGGCAGGTCGCCGTCGTCCAGTACCCGTCGCTGACCCGCTCGACGGTCCGGCACGTGGAGCTGCTCGCGCTGGCCCCCGCCCGCCTGATGCTCGTGCTGATCACGGACACCGGCCGGGTCGAGCAGCGCGTGATCGACTGCCCGGCGCCGTTCGGCGAGACCTCCCTTGCGGACCTGCGGGCCCGGCTCAACAGCCGCGTGGTCGGCCGCCGTTTCGCGGACGTGCCGCAGCTGGTGCAGGATCTTCCGGAGTCGTTCGAGGAGACCGAGGACCGCGGCACGGTCTCGACGGTGCTCGCGACCCTGCTCGAAACCCTGGTGGAGGAGCACGAGGAGCGGCTGATGATCGGCGGCACCGCCAATCTCACCCGCTTCGGCCATGACTTCCCCCTCACGATCCGGCCTGTGCTTGAGGCGCTCGAGGAGCAGGTCGTGCTCCTCAAGCTGCTCGGCGAGGCCAAGGACTCGGGCATGACCGTACGGATCGGGCACGAGAACGCCCACGAAGGGCTCACCTCCACGTCCGTCGTCGCGGTCGGCTACGGTTCGGGCGACGAGGCAGTCGCCAAACTCGGCGTGGTCGGACCGACCCGCATGGACTACCCCGGAACGATGGGAGCGGTACGCGCAGTGGCACGTTACGTCGGACAGATCCTGGCGGAGTCGTAAGTGGCCACGGACTACTACGCCACGCTTGGCGTGCGCCGCGACGCGTCCCAGGACGAGATCAAGAAGGCATTCCGGCGGCTCGCGCGCGAGCTGCACCCGGATGTGAATCCCGATCCGAAGACGCAGGAGCGGTTCAAGGAGATCAACGCCGCGTACGAGGTGTTGTCGGACCCGCAGAAGAAGCAGGTCTACGACCTCGGCGGCGACCCGCTGTCCGCCTCGGGCGGTGGCGGCGGGGCCGGCGGCTTCGGCGCGGGCGGCTTCGGGAACTTCTCGGACATCATGGACGCGTTCTTCGGTACGGCGTCGCAGCGCGGGCCGCGCTCGCGCACCCGGCGCGGCCAGGACGCGATGATCCGGCTGGACATCGACCTCAACGAGGCCGCCTTCGGCACGACCAAGGACATCCAGGTCGACACGGCCGTCGTCTGTACGACGTGTTCGGGTGAGGGCGCCGCGCCCGGCACCTCCGCGCAGACCTGTGACATGTGCCGCGGTCGCGGTGAGGTTTCGCAGGTCACGCGGTCCTTCCTGGGCCAGGTCATGACCTCCCGCCCCTGCCCCCAGTGCCAGGGCTTCGGCACCGTCGTCCCGACCCCGTGCCCCGAGTGCGCGGGCGACGGCCGGGTCCGGTCCCGTCGTACGCTCACGGTCAAGATCCCGGCCGGTGTGGACAACGGGACGCGCATCCAGCTCGCGGGCGAGGGCGAGGTCGGCCCGGGCGGCGGCCCGGCCGGCGACCTGTACGTCGAGATCCACGAGGTCCCGCACGAGGTCTTCCAGCGGCGGGGCGACGACCTGCACTGCACGGTCACCATCCCGATGACGGCGGGCGCGCTCGGCACGAAGGTGCCGCTGCAGACGCTCGACGGGCTCGAGGAGGTCGACATCCGCCCGGGCACGCAGTCCGGCCAGTCGATCCCGCTGCACGGGCGCGGCATCACGCACCTGCGCGGCGGCGGGCGCGGCGACCTGATCGTGCACGTCGAGGTGACGACGCCGTCGAAGCTCGACGCCGAGCAGGAGCGGCTCCTGCGCGAACTGGCGAAGCTGCGCGGCGAGGAGCGGCCGACCGGTCAGTTCCAGCCGGGGCAGCAGGGGCTGTTCTCGCGCTTGAAGGACGCGTTCAACGGCCGGTAGGCGCATGACTGCCGGGGGTCCGGGGGTTGGCCCCCGGGTTGGCACAGTCAGCCGGGGCAGCAGGGGCTGTTCTCGCGGCTGAAGGACGCCTTCAACGGCCGGTAGGCCGACGGGCGTGTTCCCCGGCCAGTAGGCCGACGTTGTGCCTGGAAGGGCGGCATCCGCTGGGAGCGGGTGCCGCCCTTCCCGTATGACACGATGCCTGCATGTCCACCGCTCTGAACGGTCTCTCCCGATACCCGATCGTGCAGGCCCCCATGGCGGGTGGCGCGTCCTGTCCGCAGCTCGTCGGGGCCGTGTGCGAGGCCGGCGGGCTCGGGTTCCTCGCCGGGGGGTACAAGACCGCCGGCGGGCTGTACCAGGAGATCAAGCAGGTGCGCGGGCTGACCGGGCAGCCCTTCGGCGTCAACCTCTTCATGCCGCAGAGCGGACAGCCCGCCGACCCCGCCGCCGTCGGGGTGTACGGGCACCAGCTCGCCGGTGAGGCCACCTGGTACGAGACGCAGCTCGGCGACGCCGACCAGGGGCGCGACGACGCCTACGACGCCAAGCTCGCGATCCTGCTCGAGGATCCGGTCCCCGTCGTCTCCTTCACCTTCGGCTGCCCGGACCGGGACACGTTCGACGCGTTCGCCCGCGCCGGTACGTACACGATCGTCACCGTCACCTCCCCCGAAGAGGCCCAGGCCGCCCAGTGGGCCGGGGCCGACGCGGTCTGCGTGCAGGGCGTCGAGGCCGGCGGGCACCAGGGCACGCACCGCGACGACCCGGACGGCGCCCTCGCCGGGACCGGGCTCCTCACGCTCGTCACCCAGGTCCGGGAGACCGTGCAGCTGCCGATCGTCGCGACCGGCGGGATCATGCGCGGCGCGCAGATCGCCGCCGTCCTCGCCGCCGGGGCCGACGCCGCCCAGCTCGGCACCGCGTTCCTCGTCTGCCCCGAATCGGGCGCGCACGCGCTGCACAAGCAGGCCCTGACCAACCCCCTCTTCGTCCGCACCGAGCTCACCCGGGCCTTCTCCGGCCGCCCGGCGCGCGGGCTCGTCAACCGTTTCATGCGCGAGCACGGGCCGTACGCCCCCGCCGCCTACCCCGAGGTCCACCACCTCACCGCGCCCCTCCGCAAGGCCGCCGCCACCGCGGGCGACGCGCAGGGCATGGCCCTGTGGGCCGGCCAGGGGCACCGGCTGGCCCGCGAACTCCCGGCGGGGCAACTGGTCGAGGTGCTGGCCGCCGAACTCGACACCGCACTGACCGCGCAGGCCCACAGGAGCGCCTCATGACCGCACCCGTCTTCGTCGTCGAGGCCGTCCCCGGCACCGGCACCTTCCTCCTCGACGGCCCCGAGGGCCGCCACGCCGTCTCCGTGAAGCGGCTGCGCGCGGGGGAGGAGCTCGTGCTCACGGACGGGCGCGGAGCGTGGGCCGACTGCGTCGTGCTCGCCGCCGAGGGCAAGGACCAGCTGACCGTCCAGGTCTCGGGGACGTACGAGGACCCGGAGCCCGCGCCCCGTATCACCGTCGTCCAGGCGCTGCCCAAGGGCGACCGGGGCGAACTCGCCGTCGAGACCATGACGGAGACCGGCGTCGACGCGATCGTGCCGTGGGCCGCGTCCCGCTGCATCACCCAGTGGAAGGGCGAGCGCGGCCTCAAGGCCCTCGCCAAGTGGCGCGCCACCGCGCGCGAGGCCGGCAAGCAGTCGCGCCGCACACGCTTCCCCGAGGTGGCCGACGCGATGACCACCAAGCAGGTCGCCGCGCTCCTCGCGGGCGCCGACTTCGCCGCCGTCCTGCACGAGGACCGGGACCACCCGAGCGGCGCGCTCGCCAACGCGGAACTCCCCGCCGAGGGCGACATCGTGCTGGTCGTCGGGCCCGAAGGGGGCGTGTCACCCGAGGAGTTGACCATCTTCGAGGAGGCGGGTGCGAAGCCGTACCGGCTGGGGCGGAGCGTACTGCGTACCTCCACGGCCGGTACGGCGGCCACCGCGCTGCTCCTCGGTCGTACGGGCCGCTGGTCCTAAGGCGCCTGGCGCGCCACGAGCGCGTCGAAGAGCGGCCAGCCGTCGACCTCCGTCACCCCGTGCGCGACCGGAAGCAGGCCGCGGGCCTCGGCCTCGTCGAGCAACCGGCGGACGACGCCGGGCTCGTTGAGGTTGAGGTAGCCGTCCTTGGTGTCCGCGACCTGGCCCGCGCCCATGTACCCGCCCTGCGTCACACGGCCCGGGCCTTCCTGGAAGACCAGGCGCAGTTGCGCGTGCGGGGCGTCGGCGCGGCGCAGCGTCAGCAGTTCCCGGCAGGGCGGATGCAGATGCCCGACCGACCAGAGCCAGACCGTGCCGTCCGCCACCAGCCTGCGCGGTACGCGTTCTCGTCGCCCCATGGGTCCACCGTATGCCGGGAACCCGGTGGTTCGGCAACCAGGATTTCGGGAACCCGGTGGGCGCGGGTGGTAGGTCGGTTCATAGGGTGACCGCATGTCCGACGAGTCTCCTCTGATCCGTAGTCTGCGCGCCGCGGTCGCCGCCGCGCCCCAAGACGTGCCCCTGCGGCTCCACTTCGCCGAACTGCTGCTCGCCGAGGGGCGCGGGGACGAGGCCGTCACGGAGGCGGCCGTCGCGCTCCAGCACGCCCCCGGGGACGAGGCGGCCCGTGCCCTGATGGTCCGCGCGATGGGTCTGCCCGCCGTGCCCGCCGCGCCTCAGGAAGCTCCCACCCGGGCCCCCGGGTTCGACTGGGCCGCCGCCGAGCAGGAGGTCGGGGACCTCGTCGGGCCCCGGTTCGTCACCGGCCCGGACAGCGGGACCGAGGCGCCCCTCACCTCCGACGGCAGCGGTGACGCAGGCGACGCGTCCGCCTGGGACGTCGACCGCCCCGGCTCCGTACGCCTCGCCGACGTCGGCGGCATGCAGGAGGTCAAGGACCGCCTGGAGGCCGCCTTCCTCGCCCCCATGCGCAACCCCGAACTCCGCAAGCTGTACGGCAAGTCACTCCGCGGCGGCCTGCTCCTCTACGGCCCGCCCGGCTGCGGCAAGACGTTCATCGCCCGCGCCGTCGCCGGCGAGCTCGGCGCGAGCTTCATATCGGTCTCGCTCTCCGACATCCTCGACATGTACATCGGCACGTCCGAGAAGAACGTCCACGACATCTTCGAGACCGCCCGCGCCCAGGCTCCCTGCGTCGTCTTCCTCGACGAGCTGGACGCCCTCGGGGCCAAGCGCTCGCGCACGCACCACGGCGGACTGCGCAACGTCGTCAACCAGCTCCTCACCGAGCTCGACGGCATCGACGGCGCCGAGAACGAGGGCGTGTTCGTGCTCGCCGCCACCAACGTCCCCTGGGACGTGGACCTCGCGCTGCGCCGCCCCGGCCGTCTGGACCGCACGCTGCTGGTGCTGCCGCCCGACGCGCCGGCCCGCGAGGCGATCCTCCGCTACCACCTGCGCGAGCGCCCCATCGAATCGGTCGACCTGGGCAAACTGGTCAAGGCCACCGAGGACTTCTCCGGCGCCGACCTCGCCCATGTCTGCGAGACCGCCGCCGAGTCCGCGCTCCTCGACTCCGCCCGCACCGGCACCGTACGCATGATCAACATGAAGGATCTGGTGGGCGCGGCGAAGCAGATCAGGCCGTCCAGCGAGTCCTGGTTCGCCTCCGCCCGCAACGTGGCGATGTTCGCCAACGACGGCGGGATGTACGACGACCTGGTCGCCTACCTGAAGAAGAAGCGCAAGCTGTGAGCGGAACAACCAGTCACCCGCACGTCGAACAGGCCGACGCGCTGTACGGCATGAAGCGGTACGAGGAGGGCCTGGCCCTGGTCGACCGGCGTCTCGCGGAGGCACCCGACGACCACGAGGCGTGGAACACGCGCGCCCGATGCCTCTGCGCCCTCAAGCGCCCCGAAGAGGCGCTCGACGCCGCCGAGCAGGCGTTGAAGCTCGAACCCGAGTCCGCCGACGGCCACTTCATGCGCGGCTTCGCCCTGCGCCGGATGAGCCGGCTGCCCGAGGCCGAGCTGGCGCAGCGCGAGGCGATCCGCCTCGCGCCGTACCGCTGGGGTCCGCGCACCCAGCGCGCCGAGATGCTGATCTTCATCGGGACGAAGGAGGAGGCGCTCGAGGAGGCCCTGGAGGCAGTGCGGCGCGGTCCCGACGTGGTCGACACCTGGCACACGATGTACAAGGTCGCCGCGTTCAACGAGCGTCAGGACCTGGTACGGGAATCGATTCAGCAGCTGCTGCGCATCGACCCGACCGACAGCCTCGCCGTCACCGAGATCACCGAGCGCGAGGCCCGCAAGCCCGGCACGTCCGCCGCCCGGGCCGCCGACCTGTACGCGGGCGGACTCGCCGCCTCCCCCGACGCCCCCGCGCTGCGCAGGGACCTTGACAAGGCCGTCTACCGGATGCTCCGCGGCACCCGGTGGCTCGCGCTGCTCTGCCTGGTCATGGCGGGCGTGACCGTCGACGTCTTCCCCACGGAGGGCGAGCCGAAGGAACTCCCCATCCACCTCGGCACCCGGCTCTGGGCGCTCGCTCTGATGGCGGCCGTGTGGGGTTTCGGGGCGTGGCGCCGCTATCTGCGGATGCGTACCGGCGCGAAGCTGACCGTACGGGACCTCGTACGGCGGCTGTTCTGGCCCCGAGTGGTCCTCGGCCAGGCCGCCCTCGCCACGCTCTGCGGCCTGCTGATCGTCGCCGTGCCGTGGACCGACCGTACGATCCCCCAGGTCCTGTTCTGGCTGGGACTCGTACCGAACCTGCTCAGCATCACCCACGACCGGGACAAGGTCTGATGGGTGCGCCCCTGGACAGGGCCGACGCGCTGTTCGACGTCGGACGGTACGAGCAGGCGGCCGGCCTCGTCGCCCAGCACCTGGCGACCGACCCGGACGACGCCGCCGCGCTGGTCCTCCTGGCGCGCTGCCAACACCGCCTGGGCCGCGCGCAGGAGGCCCTCGACACCGTCGAGCGAGCCCTGCGCGCCGAGCCCGACGCGCTGCCCGGCTGGTTGATGCGTACGCAGATCCTGCTCGCGCTCAAGCGGTACGAGGAGGCGGAGGCGTCTGCCCGCCGCTCCGTCGAACTCGCCCCGCAGTACTGGGGCAGCCACTACGCCCTCGGCACGGTCCTCGACCAGTCCGTCCGCGTCGAGCGGCGGCGCGAGGCGTACGAGGCGGCCCGCGCCGCCGTCGCCCTCGCTCCCGAGGAGAGCGCCGCGCACTTCCTCGTCGGACTTACCGCCCAGCGCACCGGCAACCACCGCGTCGCCCAGCAGGCCTACGAGACGGCACTGCGCCTCGACCCGGAGAGCAGCGAGGCGCACAACAACCTCTCCCTGCTGCATCTGCGCCGCCGCTGGTTCCGGCCCGGGTCGTGGACGAAGGCCGCCGAGGGCTTCGTCGAGTCCGCGGCGCTCGACATGAACGACCGGCAGGCCCGCTACAACCTGGAGACCATGGCCTGGGGCACCGCCGCCGGCGCCCGTTGGGTGGCCCTGCTCGGCTTCGTGGCCGCCGCCCTCGGCTCGGCGCCGCTGCGCACGGGGGCGTCGGGCGGCGAGGCCCTCGTCCCTTACCTGATCGGCGCGGCCGTTCTCGTCGGCGGCTGGGCCGGCTGGGCGGTGTGGATCACCCGGCGCGTGCCGCCGCGGCTGCGCCGCCCGCTGCTCCTGGTGGCCCGCGGCTGCCGACCGGTCATCGCGATGGCGGTCGCCGTCGGTCTGCTCGGCCTGCACTCGGTCGTGTCACTCGCGCTGTGGCGGGCGGACGCGGGGGTCGTCGGCGGGCTCGGCGCGCCGCTGTTCTGGGCGGTGGTCATCACCTACTGGGTGAGCCGCTCGGCCCTCGGCCGCCGCGCCCCGAGGTAGGAGCGCGGGAGGCAGGGCGCGGCGCACGAGATCTCGGCGCCTTGCTCACACCCGGCGCCCTGCCCCGGCGCCCGCGCCTCGGGTTCGTGGCGCCCTGCCCCGTCGCCCGCCCTGTGGGCTCTTGGCGCCCTGCCCCGACCCCCGCCCTGCGGGCTCTTGGCGTCCCGCCCCGACCCCCGCCCTGCGGGCTCGTGGCGCCCTGCCCCGACGCCCGCCCCGCGGGCCCGCGGCGCCCCGCCCCGACGCCCGCCCCGCGGGCTCGCGTGGCCGATACGATGCCCGAGTACTGATCATCGAAGGCGAGGAGGCCCGGGCCATGGCCGGAGAGCCGCAGAGCGACTGCCTGTTCTGCAAGATCGCGGACGGGGAGGTCCCCGCGACGATCGTGCGCGAGACGGAGACGACGGTCGCCTTCCGGGACATCAACCCGCAGGCGCCCACGCACGTGCTCGTCATTCCGCGCGTGCACTACCCCGACGCCGCCACCCTCGCCACGGCCGCGCCGACCATCGCCGCTGACATGCTGCGCGAGGCCGGCGAGATCGCCGCGCAGGAGAAGGTCGACAGCAGCGGTTTCCGTATCGTCTTCAACACCGGGGTCGGCGCCGGCCAGACCGTCTTCCACGCCCACGCGCACGTCCTCGGCGGTCGCGGCCTCAACTGGCCTCCGGGATAAGACGTGTCCGTACGTGAACTCGTCGTGCTCGGGACCGCCAGCCAGGTCCCGACCCGGCACCGCAACCACAACGGCTATCTGCTGCGCTGGGACGGCCAGGGCATCCTCTTCGACCCCGGCGAGGGCACCCAGCGCCAGATGCTGCGGGCGGGGGTCGCCGCGCACGACATCGACCGGATCTGCGTGACGCACTTCCACGGCGACCACTCGCTCGGCCTCGCCGGAGTGATCCAGCGGATCAACCTCGACCAGGTCCCGCACCCCGTCACCGCGCACTACCCGGCGAGCGGACAGCGCTTCTTCGAGCGGCTGCGGTACGCGACCGCCTACCGCGAGACGGTGAAGCTGACGGAGACCCCGGTGGCCGCCGACGGCCCGCTCGCCGTCACCGACTCCTACACCCTGGACGCGTACCGGCTCTCGCACCCCGTCGAGTCGTACGGCTACCGGCTCACCGAGCCCGACGGGCGCCGCATCCTGCCCGAGCGGCTCGCCGCGCACGGCATCAAGGGTCCGGACGTCGGCCGGATCCAGCGTGAGGGCGTCCTGAACGGCGTGACGCTGGAGTCGGTCAGCGAGGTGCGGCGCGGGCAGCGGTTCGCGTTCGTCATGGACACCCGGCTCTGCGAGGGCGTGCACGCGCTCGCCGAGGGCGCCGACATGCTCGTCATCGAGTCGACCTTCCTCGACGAGGACGTCCGGCTCGCCACCGAACACGGCCATCTGACGGCCGGACAGGCCGCCGCCGTCGCGCGCGACGCGGGGGTACGGCACCTCGTGCTGACCCACTTCTCGCAGCGGTACGGCGACCCCGCCGAGTTCGAACGGCAGGCGCGGGCGGCCGGGTTCGACGGCGAGCTGAGCATTGCCCAGGACCTGATGCGGGTCCCTCTACCGAAAAGATAGATCCATGCCCCTGCCCCTCCCCAAGGCCGAACTCCACCTTCACATCGAAGGCACCCTCGAACCCGAGCTGGCGTTCGCGCTCGCCGCGCGCAACGGCGTCACGCTGCCGTACGCGGACACCGAGGAGCTGCGCAAGGCGTACCTCTTCAGCGACCTGCAGTCCTTCCTGGACCTGTACTACGGGCTGATGGCCGTCCTGCACACGGCCGAGGACTTCACCGAACTCGCCGACGCGTACCTGGCGCGGGCGGCGGCGCAGGGGGTGCGGCACGCGGAGATCTTCTTCGACCCGCAGGCGCACACCGCGCGGGGCGTTCCGATCGGCACGGTGATCGAGGGCCTGGCCGCCGCGCTGGACCGGGCGGAGGAGCGGCACGGCGTCTCCACGCGGCTGATCATGTGCTTCCTGCGCGACGAGTCCGCCGAGTCGGCCATGGCGACGCTGGAGGCCGCGAAGCCGTATCTGCACCGGATCACGGGTGTCGGCCTGGACTCTGCGGAGGTCGGCCATCCGCCGTCGAAGTTCCGCGAGGTGTACGCGGCGGCCGGGGCTCTTGGTCTGCGCAAGGTCGCCCACGCGGGCGAGGAGGGCCCGCCGGCGTACATCCGCGAGGCCCTCGACGTCCTCGGGGTGGAGCGGATCGACCACGGGCTGCGCTGCATGGAGGACCCCGAGCTGGTGTCCCGCCTGGTACGGGAGCGGGTGCCGCTGACGCTCTGCCCGCTGTCGAACGTACGGCTCCGGGCGATCGACGTCCTGGAGGACCACCCGCTGGCCGCGATGCTCTCCGCCGGGCTGATGGCGACGGTCAACTCGGACGATCCGGCGTACTTCGGGGGGTATGTGGGGGACACGTTCGAGGCGGTGCGGGGGGCGCTTGGTCTGGACCGTGAGCAGCTGCGGACGCTGGCGCGGAACTCCTTCGAGGCGGCCTTCCTGGAGGACGAGGAGGGGCGGCGGGCGGGGTACCTGGCGGAGGTGGAGGCGTACGACTTCGACGCGGAGTAGGGGGGCGGGCGGGGGTGGGTGCGTGGGTGCGGGCCGTGGGCGCCTGCGGCGGGCTCCTTCCCCACCCCGCCCCTTCCCGAACTGGGGGCAAGCCCCCAGACCCCCGTACGGCCTCCGGCCGTGTCCTCAAACGCCGGACGGGCTGAAAATCCAGCCCCGCTGGGGGCCCGACAGGGCCGCCCCCCTTCAGCCCCAGGCAGGACAGACCCCATTCCATTTGTGATCTGGGTCACTATGGGGTTTGGGCCTTGATTCCCCGGGTAACCATGGCCGCTTTCGATCTACGGCACCCCCTCACCCGGCCCTCATCAGGCACACTGGCCTGATCCGCACCACGACCGGGAGCCTGCCGTGACCACAGCAAGGGGAGATCAGCAACGCGACGCCGGGGTCGATCCGTTGGTGCGCCTGCGGGAGCCCACCGACCCCGCCTGCGACGTCTTCCTCACCGGCACGGTCTTCCTCGACATCATCTTCACCGGCCTCGACAGCGCCCCCGTGCGCGGCACCGAGTCCTGGGCCCGGGGCATGGGGTCCAGCCCCGGCGGCGTCGCCAACATGGCCACCGCGCTCGCCCGCCTCGGCCTGCGCACCTCGCTCGCCGCCGCCTTCGGGGACGACCACTACGGCGAGTACTGCTGGGACGCCCTGGAGCAGGGCGAGGGCATCGACCTCTCGCTCTCCCGCACCGTGCCCGGCTGGCACTCCCCGGTCACCGTCTCCATGGCGTACGAGGGCGAGCGCACGATGGTCTCCCACGGCCACGAGGCCCCGCCCCCGGACGGCGCCCTGCCCGCGTACCCGCCGCACGCGCGGGCCGCCGTGGCCTCGCTCGTGCCGGGCCGCACCGAGGAGTGGGTCGCCCAGGCCGCGCGGGGCGGCGCGAAGGTCTTCGCCGACGTCGGCTGGGACGACACCGGCCGCTGGGACCTGCACGGACTGACCGACCTGGAGCACTGCGAGGCCTTCCTGCCCAACGCCCAGGAGGCCATGCGCTACACCCGCACCGACTGCCCCCGGGCCGCCGCCCGCGCCCTCGCCGACAAGGTCCGTTACGCGGTGGTCACCCTGGGTGCCGAGGGCGCCTACGCGGTCGACGGCGCCACCGGCGAGACCGCCGAGGTGCCGGCCATCGAGGTCTCCGCCCTCGACCCGACCGGCGCCGGAGACGTCTTCGTGGCCGGTTTCGTCACCGGGACGCTCGCGGGCTGGCCCCTCGCCGACCGGCTGGCCTTCGCCGGACTGATCGCCGCGCTCTCCGTCCAGGAGTTCGGCGGCTCGCTCTCCGCCCCCGGCTGGGGCCAGGTCGCCGCCTGGTGGGAGCACGTCCAGGACCACGTCTGCCAGGACCCGGAGGCCCTGCGGGCCCGCTACGCCTTCCTGGAGCGCCTCCTCCCGGCCGCCACCCGCCCCTGGCCCCTGCGCCGGGCGGTCCCGACCATCGGCTTCCGCCGGAGCGCCTGAACCTGCGCAGGGGCCCCGTGAGGAGCCCGGTACCGGGCCCCGTAAAACGCTTCGGCCTTGTCAGTCCTCCGTCGTAGGCTTGTATTCCAGAGGTTGTCGAGCAGCGAGAACCCTGCAACGGGAGGTATGTGCAGGCCAAGTGCCGGCCCATGACTCAGACACCCACAGCCCCCAATGGCGCGCCGGACGAGACCCGCGCCTACTTCAGCGTCCCCGCCAAGCATCCGATGGTGACCGTTCTCGGCTCCGGTGACGCTCTCCTGCGTGTGATCGAGAAGGCGTTCCCGAAGACCGACATCCATGTCCGGGGCAACCAGGTCAGTGCGGTGGGCGAGGCGGCGGAAGTCGCCCTCATCCAGCGACTGTTCGACGAGATGATGCTGGTGCTCCGCACCGGGCAGCCGATGACGGAGGACGCAGTGGAACGCTCGATCGCCATGCTCAGGGCGAGCGAGAACGGCAACACGGAGATCGGCCAGGAGACCCCGGCCGAGGTGCTCACGCAGAACATCCTCTCCAGCCGCGGCCGCACCATCCGCCCCAAGACCCTCAACCAGAAGCGGTACGTCGACGCCATCGACAAGCACACGGTCGTCTTCGGCATCGGCCCCGCGGGTACCGGCAAGACGTATCTGGCCATGGCCAAGGCGGTCCAGGCCCTGCAGTCCAAGCAGGTCACCCGGATCATCCTGACCCGGCCGGCCGTCGAGGCGGGCGAGCGGCTCGGCTTCCTGCCCGGCACCCTCTACGAGAAGATCGACCCCTACCTGCGGCCGCTCTACGACGCGCTGCACGACATGCTCGACCCCGACTCGATCCCGAAGCTCATGGCCTCGGGCACGATCGAGGTCGCGCCGCTGGCGTACATGCGAGGACGGACGCTCAACGACGCGTTCATCATCCTCGACGAGGCGCAGAACACGAACCCCGAGCAGATGAAGATGTTCCTCACCCGCCTCGGCTTCGACTCCAAGATCGTCGTCACCGGCGACATCACCCAGGTCGACCTGCCGGGCGGCACGAAGAGCGGTCTGCGCCAGGTCCGCGAGATCCTGGACGGCGTCCAGGACGTCCACTTCTCGTTGCTCACGTCGCAGGATGTCGTCCGGCACAAGCTCGTCGGCCGTATCGTCGACGCGTACGAGCAGTACGACAGCCGCAACGGGAAGTAGCCACCAGCACCATGTCGATCGACGTCAACAACGAGTCCGGAACCGAGGTCGACGAGCAGGCGATCCTCGACATCGCCCGCTATGCGCTCGCCCGTATGCGCATCCACCCGCTCTCCGAGCTCTCGGTGATCGTCGTCGACGAGGCGGCGATGGAGCAGCTCCACATCCAGTGGATGGACCTGCCGGGCCCGACGGACGTCATGTCCTTCCCGATGGACGAGCTGCGCCCGCCGTCGAAGGACGACGAGGAGCCCCCGCAGGGTCTCCTCGGCGACATCGTGCTCTGCCCCGAGGTCGCCACCCAGCAGGGCAAGGACGCGCCGACGCAGCACTCCATGGACGAGGAGCTCCAGCTCCTCACCGTCCACGGAGTGCTGCACCTGCTCGGCTACGACCACGAGGAGCCGGACGAGAAGGCCGAGATGTTCGGCCTCCAGGCGGCCATCGTCGACGGCTGGCGCGCGGAGAAGGGCCTGACCGGCCCGTCCCCGGCGCCCACCGTCTCCTGACCCGGGGATCGGGCCCCCGATGAACGCATCGCTCATCCTCGGTGCGGTCGCCCTGGTCGTCGTCGCCTGGCTGGCCGCCTGCGCCGAGGCCGGTATCGCCCGCGTCTCCAGCTTCCGCGCCGCCGAGGCCGTACGGTCGGGGCGGCGCGGCGCCGAGAAGCTGGCGCAGGTCGCCTCCGACCCCACCCGCTATCTCAACGTGGCGCTGCTCGTGCGCGTCACCTGCGAAATGGCGGCCGGTGTCCTCGTCACCTACGCATGCCTGGAGGAGTTCCCCGAGACCTGGCAGGCCCTGCTCGTCGCCATGGCGGTCATGGTGCTGGTCTCGTACGTCGCCGTCGGCGTCTCGCCGCGCACCATCGGCCGGCAGCACCCGCTGAACACGGCGACCGCCGCCGCGCACGTCCTGCTGCCGCTGGCCCGGGTCATGGGCCCGATCCCGCAGCTGCTCATCCTCATCGGCAACGCGCTCACCCCCGGCAAGGGCTTCCGCAAGGGCCCCTTCGCCTCCGAGGCCGAACTGCGGGCCATGGTCGACCTCGCCGAGCAGGAACAGCTCATCGAGGACGACGAGCGCCGGATGGTGCACTCCGTCTTCGAGCTCGGCGACACGCTCGTACGGGAGGTCATGGTGCCCCGCACCGACCTCATCTGCATCGAGCGGTACAAGACGATCCGTCAGGCCCTCACCCTCGCGCTGCGCTCCGGCTTCTCCCGCATCCCGGTCACGGGTGAGAACGAGGACGACATCGTCGGCATCGTGTATCTGAAGGACCTGGTCCGCAAGACGCACATCAACCGCGACGCCGAGTCGGACCAGGTGTCGACGGCGATGCGGGCGGCCGCGTTCGTGCCGGACACCAAGAACGCGGGCGACCTGCTGCGGGAGATGCAGCAGGAGCGCAACCACGTCGCCGTCGTCATCGACGAGTACGGCGGCACGGCCGGGATCGTCACCATCGAGGACATCCTGGAGGAGATCGTCGGCGAGATCACCGACGAGTACGACCGTGAACTCCCGCCGGTCCAGAAGCTGGGCGACGACCGCTACCGGGTCACCGCCCGCCTCGACATCGGCGACCTCGGCGAGCTGTACGGCTTCGGCGGGGACGAGTACGACGACGAGGACGTGGAGACCGTCGGCGGACTCCTCGCCAAGGCCCTCGGCCGGGTGCCGATCGCGGGCGCCAAGGCGGTCGTGGAGCTGCCCGACGGGCGCGACCTGCGGCTGACGGCCGAGGCGCCGGCGGGCCGCCGGAACAAGATCGTGACGGTGCTCGTGGAGCCGGTCGAGCCCGAAGGGACGACGGATGACGCCTGACCAGCTGCGCGCCTTCTGCCTGGAGTTCAACGACGCGACGGAGGAGTTCCCCTTCGGGCCGGACACCTCCGTCTTCAAGGTCGCCGGGAAGATGTTCGCGCTGTCCTGGCTCGACGGCAGACCGCTGCGGATCAACCTCAAGTGCGAGCCGGAGGACGCGGTCCGGCTCCGCGAGGAGTACCCGGCGGTCGCCCCCGGCTACCACATGAACAAGCGCCACTGGAACACGGTGACCGTCGGCGGACTCCCGGACCGCATGGTCCGGGAGCTCATCGAGGACTCGTACGACCTGGTGGTCGCGGGCCTGCCGAAGGCGGTACGGCTCCGCCTCGACCGTCCATAGTTCAGCCCTTCCGGCGCAGGCCGACCGCCACGAGCAGCGCCGTCGCCACCACGATCGCCGCGTCGACGGCCAGGACCGTGCGCACCCCGTCGTACAGGCTGGGGCCGGTCGTCGCGAGGACACCGAGCAGCGGGATGCCGACGGTGATGCCGACCTGCTGGGTTGTCGTCACCAGACCGGTCGCCAGGCCCTGCTCCTCGTCCGGGACACCGGAGGTGACGGTCACGCCGTACGAGATGATCGCGCCGAGGTGGCACATGCTCGCCAGCGAGACGGCGACCGTCGCGAACACCGCGCCCGAGTCCGAGCCGAGGGCAAGGAGCGTCGCCACGAACACGCCCTGACCGAGCAGGGAGAACGCGAGCGTGCGGCGGGCGCCGATCCGGCCGATCACCTTCGACGCGAGAGACCCGGCGAGCACCGACAGGACGCCCTGCACCCCGAAGACCAGACCGGTGCCGAAGGCCGAGAGCCCCAGCGTCTCCTGGAGATACAGGGTCAGCACGAAGACGACCGTGGACATCATCGAGAAGGTCACGAGCCCGCCCAGGTTGCCGAAGGCCACCGTGCGCCGCCGCAGCATCGGCAGCGAGACCAGCGGGGACGCGTGCCGGGACTCCACCGCCACGAACGCCGCGAGCAGCAGCACGCCCGCCACCAGGGTCACGAGGACGTCCGTGCCGCCGAAGCCGCGCTCGGCCGCCGTCGACAGGGCGTAGATCACGGCGAGCAGTCCACCGGTCACGGTCACCGCTCCCGGCACGTCGAGGCGTGGCCGGTCCGCGGTCCGCGACTCGCGCAGCAGGCCGGGGGCGAGGGGCAGCACGATCAGGGAGAAGAGCGCGAGCAGGCCCATCGTCGAGCGCCAGCCGAGGGTGTCGGTCATGACCCCGCCCAGGATCATGCCGACCGTGAAGCCCAGGGACAGCACGGTGCCGGAGATGCCGAGCGCCCGGTCCCGCTGCGGGCCCTCGGGGAACGTGGTGGTGAGCAGGGACATGCCGGTGGGTACGATCGCCGCCGCTCCGAGGCCCTGCAGGGCACGGCCGGCCAGGAACGACGCCGGGTCCCAGGCGAAGGTCGCCAGCAGCGAGGCCGCGCCGAAGAGCGCGAGGCCCCCGAGGAACAGCCGCTTGCGCCCGTACAGATCGCCGGTCCGGCCGAACAGCAGCAGGAACCCGCCGGACGGCAGGGCGAAGGCCGTGACCGCCCACTGGAGCGCGGACGGGCTCAGGCCGAGGTCGGAGCCGAGGACGGGCAGCGCCACGTTCAGTACGGAGAAGTCGAGCGCCACCATGAACTGGGCGGCGCACAGCACGAAGAGGACGAGCCGGGAGCGTCCGGCGAGGGCCGGTGGGGCGGGTGTCGTCGTGGAATCAAGGGTGGTTGCCATGGCCACCACCCTCGGCGCGCGGGAACAACCGTGGGGAGCGGGAACTTATCCTGTTGGTCGCACCACCAGGCATCCAGGGGGAGGAAGCACACGTGGCCACAGCCGTCGAGAGCGATGCGGCCAAGGCGCACCGACTGGCCGAACTGCGCGAGTTCCTGAGGAGCCGTCGGGCCCGGGTCACCCCGGCGGAGGCCGGCCTCCCGGACGGCGGCGCCCGGCGCCGTACGCCCGGCCTGCGGCGCGAGGAGGTCGCCGTCCTCGCGGGCGTGGGCGTCTCCTGGTACCAGTGGCTGGAGCAGGGCCGGGACATCACGGTCTCCCCGCAGGTCCTCGACGCGGTGGCGCGGGTGCTCCGGCTGACCGCGGCGGAGCGCCGCCACCTGTACGTCCTCGCCGGCCTCAACCCGCCCGCCCCCCAGGTCGATCCGGAGGCGCGCGACATGTGCGCGGGGCTGCGGCGGCTGATCGACGCGTGGATGCCGTTCCCGGCGCACATCATGGACGCGTACTGGAACACGATCATGTACAACGAGTCGGCGGCGGTCGTCCTCGGCATGCGCCCCGAGATCTCGCAGAACTGCCTCGTCTCGTTCTTCACCGACCCGATCTACCGCTCCCGGGCGACCGACTGGCAGCGGCTCGCCCCGCAGGTCGTCGCCCAGTTCCGGGCCGCCTGCTCGGAGTGCCCGGACGACGAGGGCTTCCGCGCGGTGGTGGAGGAGGCGAAGGCGGCGAGCGAGGAGTTCACCGAGCTGTGGGAGCGGCGGGACATCTCCCCGGGCGGCCAGATCCGCAAGGAGATCGAGCACCCGCTCGTCGGCGTCCTGTGCGTGGAGTCCACGCAGCTGAGGGTGCCCGCGCGCCCCGACCTGACGATCATCATGCACACGCCGCTGCCGCAGGCGGACACGGCGGCGAAGCTGGAGTGGCTGGTCTCCCCGGAGGGACGGCGCGGGGCGATGTATCCGGTGGCGGGCTGAACGGGACTCCCGCCGTACGGCGTTGTCGGCGGGCCCGTATATTCTCCTCGCGATCCGGCCGTCCCCCACCGTGCGCCGGGCTTGTCCCATCACCCTCATACCCGAAAAGGGCTCATTCGCCATGCGCACTCGCATTCGCCACGGACTGGCCGCCGCTCTCGCCGTCTCCGCGCTCTCCCTGACCGCCGCGTGCGGTGGCGGCGCGGCCAAGGACGACGCGAAGAAGGACAAGGCCGCCGACAAGCCGGCCGCCGGGCAGACCACGTCGGCAGCCCCCGCCCCCGCGCCCGCGACGCCGCTCACGGCCGCGCAGATGAAGGCCGGCGTCCTGGAGCTGAAGGACCTGCCGTCGGGCTGGAAGGCCGTGAAGGCGGAGGAGGGCCCGACCGTCACCAAGGTCGACAAGCCTGAGTGCGAGCCGATCGCGGGCCTGCTCGCGGAGAAGCTCTCCGGCGCGACGCTCGGTGGCTCGGGCGACTTCCAGCGCGGCGGAACCACGACGCTCAACCAGGAGGTCCTGACCTTCCCGGGCACCGGGGCCGCCGACTTCGTCAAGAAGCTGGGCACCGCCCTGGACGCCTGCACCGGGTTCGGTGCCGAGGCGGAGGGCATGAAGCTGACGGCCACCGTGACGAAGCTGACGGCTCCGCAGGGTGCCGAGGAGGCGCACGCCCTGCGGCTGAAGCTGAGCATCCCCGATGTCGGCTACAACACGGAGGTGAACCTGCTGGTCGCCCGTCAGGGCACCGGTGTGACCCGGCTGGCACACGACCCGGCCACCGCCTCCGACCACAAGGACTTCGACGGCTTCGCCAAGCTCGCCGCCGACAAGTTCGTCAAGGCCGCGCAGAGCTGACCCGTGCCCCGACCTATGCTCGGGGCATGACACTTAAGCGCGAGCACGGCGACCTCGGCGCCGAGGACCTCAAGATCATCACGCTGGCGCGCAGCGCCCGCGCCCGCAACGGTGTGCCCGAGGGTGCGGCGGTACGGGACGAGACGGGCCGCACGTACGTGGCCGGGACCGTGGCTCTGGAGTCGCTCAAGCTGAGCGCGCTCCAGACCGCGGTCGCGATGGCCGTGGCCAGTGGCGCCCAGTCCCTGGAGGCCGCGGCCGTCGTCTCGACCGCCGAGTCCGCCTCGGACGCGGACCGCGCGGCGGTACGGGACCTGGGCGGCCCGGAGACCCCGGTGCTGCTCGCCGGCCCCGACGGGCAGCTGCGTTCGGCGGTCACCGCGGGCTGAGGTCCGGCCGATGTGCCGAAACGAAGAGGGCCCGGCGCCTGATGCGCCGGGCCCTCTCGGCGATCTACGGCGCGGCGCTCTCCGGGCTGACCAGGCAAAACATCGATCTTGACAGTATCTGATGGGTCATCAGTCGGTGCATTTCGATTCCATTGACTTCTCCTTGCGCGCGGCCGTCAATGGCGCCCTCTCATCCCTCAGGAGGGGGCACACATGGCACTCTCGCGAACCGGCGCCCGAAGACGGCGTTGGGGCGCCGTCCTCGGCGCCGCGGCCCTCGCGGTCGCCACCGGCGGCGCACTCGCCGCTCCGGCCGGCGCTCTGACGGCCGCGTCCCAGGCGGTGGACTTCCCCACCCGCTGCGTCCCGCCGCCGATCGCCGGCATCCCGCCGATCGAAGGCACCACGACGGCCGAGATCACCGTCGACAAGCCCGCACCCAAGGTCGGCGACACCGTCACGGTCACCTACACGATCACCAAACCGGCCGCCTCGAACCCCGTCGACCTGGCCCTGCCCGCCGACATCATGACCCCGAGCGGCAAGGTCGTCCTCGGCGGCGCCCAGACCGGCGCTGTCACCGTCACCGGACCCAAGAAGAACCCGCCCATCCCCGCCAAGGGCGCCTTCCCGCCGTTCTCGATGACCGGTACGTTCACGGTCACCGCGCCCGGCTCGATCAGCCTCTCGCCCGGCGACTACAACATCCACACCAGCTACATCATGGAGCTGGACACCCCCTGTACGGTCATGAACCCGCCCGCCCCCGTCTCCGAGACGGTCGTCGCGAGCCCGCAGCCGGGTGCCAACGAGCGGAACATCTCGCTCGGCTCGGCCTCCGGCGCACCGGGCGTCCAGGTCACCGTGACCGGCGCCAAGTTCACCCCGCTCGCCGAGGTCACCGTCGTCGGCCGGGCCGGCGCGGCGGAGACCGCCGACAGGATGACCGTCACGACCGACAGCGAGGGCGGGTTCGCCGCCCGGCTGACGGTCAACGACAAGGCGACCACCGGGATCGTGGCGTACGAGGGGGCGGCCTGGGACCCGGAGAAGGGCGCCGGACCGGCCGCGTACACCGTCATCGACGACACCCCGCCCCCGCCGAACAGCCAGAAGCTCACGGCGGCGGTCATGGCGGGCGAACTGTCGATGACCCAGGCCGGTGACGCCGTCCAACTGTCGTCCGTCGACTTCGGTCAGGGCGGCGCGGCGACCGGCGACCTGAAGACGGTGACGGTCAAGGACTTCCGCGGCGGCCCCGCGGGCTGGTCCCTGACCGGCAAGGTCACCGACTTCACCGGCCCCGGCGGCTCCATCGGCGCCGGAGCACTCAGCTGGACCCCGGCCTGCACCACCAAGGCCGGAAGCCCGAGCACCTGCGTCCCCGGCTCGTCGGGAACGGTCGGCAGCGGCGGGGCGACCCTCGCCTCGACCCCGAACGGCACGCTCACCGGCGGTGAGTTCACCGTCGACGCCAAGGTCTCCCTCGACGTCCCGGCGTTCACCGCGCCCGGCTCGTACGCGGGCGTCCTGACGCTCACGCTCAGCTGACCGCAGTACCGCACACAGCGGGCCGGGCGCGCACCCGGTCGGCCCGCCTCGACCTTCGGGGGTTCGCACCGTGCGCAAGCTGTACGTATTCGTGGTCGGCGCCCTGCTGCTCCTGGCCGGGACTCCCGCCCACGCCGCCGACAACGGCGAGTGGGCCGTCCACCCGGCCGCCTCCCCGCTCGGCAGCCGGCCGTACTTCTATCTCTCCGCGGACCCCGGCACGACCCTGACCGACCGGGTCACCGTCACCAACAAGACCGGCGCTCCCCTCACCTTCCGCCTCTACGGAGCCGACGCCTACAACACCGAACGCGACGGCGGCTTCGCCATCCGCACCCGGCAGGAGAAGCAGACCGGCGCCGGAGCCTGGATCACGCCCGCCCGCAGCCGCGTCACCGTCCCGCCCCGCTCCTCCGTCACCGTGCCGTACACCCTCACCGTCCCCGCCGACGCCGAGCCCGGTGACCACCCCGGCGCGGTCGTCGCCCTCGACGAGCGGGTCGAGGCCGGCGGCAGCGGCTCCGTCGCCGTCGGCGTGCAGCGCGCCGTCGGAGCCCGGGTCTACCTCCGGGTCAACGGCCCCACCGTCCCCGCCCTCGCCGTCGAGGACGTCACCCTCGACCAGGACCGGCCGCTCGTCCCCGGCGCCGGTACGAGCACCGCCCTCATCTCGTACACGCTCCACAACCGCGGCAACGTCACCCTCAACCCCAAGGTCGCCCTGCGCGCCGAGGGTGTCTTCGGCCGCACCCTGCTCGCCCGCGATCTTGCGAAGATCCCCGCCGAGCTGCTGCCCCGCCAGAAGATCAGGCTCACGGAGCGCTGGACGGGATCGCCGCAGTTCGACTGGGGTGAGGTGACGCTCACGGCCACCGCGAAGGACGTACGGGAGTCCGGCCGCGCCTCCTTCCTGGCCCTGCCGTGGCTCGCCGCCGCGGTCGTGCTCGCCGGGGGAGCGGCGGCCCTCGCGGGGCTCTGGGTGAGGCGGCGCCGGGCACTGAGTACGTGACGGCGCTCCGCATCGGGGACAATGGCCCCCATGAGCGCTCGTAACCAAGAACCCGAAGCCGTCCACCGGGCCGGCTTCGCCTGCTTCGTCGGCCGCCCCAACGCGGGCAAGTCCACCCTCACGAACGCTCTGGTCGGCCAGAAGGTGGCGATCACCTCCACCCGGCCGCAGACCACCCGGCACACCGTCCGCGGCATCGTGCACCGCCCGGACGCGCAGCTGATCCTCGTGGACACCCCCGGGCTCCACAAGCCGCGCACGCTCCTCGGCGAGCGGCTGAACGACATCGTGCGCACGACGTGGGCCGAGGTCGACGTGATCGGCTTCTGCCTGCCCGCCGACCAGAAGCTCGGCCCCGGCGACCGCTTCATCGCCAAGGAGCTGGCCGGGATCAAGAAGACCCCGAAGGTCGCGATCGTCACCAAGACCGACCTGGTCGACTCCAAGACGCTCGCCGAGCAGCTCATCGCCGTCGACCAGCTCGGCAAGGAGCTGGGCTTCGAGTGGCAGCAGATCGTCCCGGTCTCGGCCGTCGGCGACAAGCAGGTCCAGCTCGTCGCGGACCTGCTGATCCCGCTCCTGCCGGAGTCCCCGCCGCTCTACCCGGAGGGCGACCTCACGGACGAGCCGGAGATGGTCATGGTCGCGGAGCTGATCCGCGAGGCCGCGCTGGAAGGCGTACGGGACGAGCTGCCGCACTCGATCGCGGTCGTCGTCGAGGAGATGATCCCGCGCGAGGACCGCCCGGCGGACAAGCCGCTGCTCGACATCCACGCGAACGTCTACATCGAGCGCCCCAGCCAGAAGGGGATCATCATCGGCCCGAAGGGCAGCCGCCTGAAGGAGGTCGGGATGAAGTCCCGCAAGCACATCGAGGCCCTGCTCGGGACCCCGGTCTTCCTCGACCTCCACGTCAAGGTCGCGAAGGACTGGCAGCGGGATCCGAAGCAGCTGCGCAAGCTGGGCTTCTGAGCCCAGCCAGGCACCGTCCGGCCGGCGGCCGGCGCAGCCGTCCGAAGCCCGTGAGGCCCCCGGGGCCGAGCGGTGCGAGGACGGCAGTGAGAGAGGGGTCCCGAAGCAGCTGAGGAAGCTCGGCTTCTAGTTACGCCCCCTCCTTCAGGACCTTCGTGATCAGCGCGCGCTGCGCCCGCGTCAGGCGCGGGTCGCAGCAGCGGATCGTCTCGCCGTCGATCGTGATCTCGTAGGAGAAGCCGTCCGGCACGCCCAGGCCGTCCTCACCGCCCTCCTCGAGGACCGTGCCGGCCAGGGTCTGCCACTCCGCGGCGTCCGGCACGGCCGAGGTGTCCACCTCGGCCGTCCGCTCGATGCCCGCGAAGCCGCCGGTGCGCCGCACTCGAATACGCATGCCCTCTGGTCTACCAGTCCATCGGTCCGTCAGTCCGTCGGTACGCCGACGGCCGCCCAGGCCTTCAGTACGGCCTGGATCTCCTCCCCGTCCCCGTACCGGGCCTTCGCCGCCGCGACCGTCGCCGCCGCGAACTCGGTGAACCGGGTCTCGGGCGTCAGCGCGCCGCCGGTCATCACGTCGTACCAGATCTGGCCCGCCCGCTCCCAGGCGTTGCCGCCCAGCTCGGTCGCCGCGAGGTAGAAGGCGTGGTTCGGGATGCCCGAGTTGATGTGCACCCCGCCGTTGTCCCGGCTCGTGCGGACGTAGTCGTCCATGTGGCCCGGCTGCGGGTCCTTGCCGAGGACGTCGTCGTCGTACGCCGTGCCCGGCGCCTTCATCGAGCGCAGCGCCGTCCCCTCGACGTTCGGATGGAACAGGCCCTCACCGATCAGCCAGTCGGCCTCTGCGGCGCTCTGGCCGCGCGCGTACTGCTTCACCAGCGAGCCGAACACGTCCGAGACGGACTCGTTGAGCGCCCCCGACTGGCCGAAGTACTCCAGGTTCGCCGTGTACTGCGTGAAGCCGTGCGCCAGCTCGTGGCCGATCACATCAACGGGGAGCGTGAAGTCGAGGAAGATCTCGTCGTCGCCGTCGCCGAACACCATCTGCTCGCCGTTCCAGAAGGCGTTGCCGTAGTTCCGGTCGTAGTGGACGGTCGCGAGCAGCGGCAGCCCCGAGCCGTCGATCGAGTCCCGGCCGTAGGCGTTCAGGAAGAGCTCGAAGGTGGCGCCGAGCCCCGCGTACGCGCGGTTGACGGTGGCGTCCCCGGTCGCCTCCTGCCCTTCCTCGCGGACCGTGACGCCCGGCAGCTCCGTGCCGCCCTGGGCGTCGTAGATCGTGCGCCGGGGGCGGGCGGACTCGGCGGGCTCGGGAGCCGCAGCGGAGGGGGAGGCGGCCGAGGGGAGCAGGCGGGCGGTACGGGCCGCGGCGTCGGCGACCAGCGTGCGCCGGGCGACGGCCGCGATCGCCGGGTTCCCGGACCGGGCCAGGTGCTCCAGGAGGTGCGGCGGCACGATCGTGCAGAAGACGGGGTGGTACGAGTGGGAGGTCATCCCAGCAATGTGGCACTCGGTCATGGAACTGTCACTAGGGGCGACCATGATCCGCGAAATGGAGTGATTCGTCACCTTTTCGTATTGACGCCCCAGCCGTCCCGCATACTGGAACACCTGGTCCGCCGTGCGCGGACCTGAGCTAGGCTGCGGCACATCATGCGTTTCGGGCTGCTTCTCCTTAGCTGCCGCGGCGAGGGCCTGTAGTCGTAGGCCGACCCCCTCCCCGCGGGACCTGGTGTTGCGTTCGACAGTCGGCCGTCCCTCCCTCCCGCAGGACCCGAGGAGCCGTACGCAATGTCCCAGCCCGTTGGCCGCCCGACGCCCATCACCAACGCCACCCAGATGCAGAAGCCGTCCGGGATGCCGATCCACAAGTACGGCCGGTACGAGGCCGTGCACATCCCCGACCGCACCTGGCCCGAGCGGCGCATCACCAAGGCCCCCCGCTGGCTGTCGACCGACCTGCGCGACGGCAACCAGGCCCTGATCGACCCCATGAGCCCCGCCCGCAAGCGCGAGATGTTCGACCTGCTGGTGCGCATGGGCTACAAGGAGATCGAGGTCGGCTTCCCGTCCTCCGGCGAGACCGACTTCGCCTTCGTGCGCTCCATCATCGAAGAGGGCGCGATCCCGGACGACGTCACCATCTCCGTACTGACCCAGGCCCGCGAGGACCTGATCGAGCGGACCGTGGAGTCCCTGGTCGGCGCCAAGCGCGCCACCGTCCACCTGTACAACGCCACCGCGCCCACCTTCCGCCGGGTCGTCTTCCGCGGCTCGAAGGAGCAGATCAAGCAGATCGCCGTCGACGGCACGCGGCTGGTCATGGAGTACGCGGACAAGCTGCTGGGCGACGAGACGATCTTCGGCTACCAGTACAGCCCGGAGATCTTCACCGACACCGAGCTGGACTTCGCCCTGGAGGTCTGCGAGGCGGTCTGTGACGTCTGGCAGCCCGAGGAGGGCCGCGAGATCATCCTCAACCTGCCCGCCACCGTGGAGCGTTCGACGCCCTCCACGCACGCGGACCGGTTCGAGTGGATGTCCCGGAACCTGACCCGCCGCGAGTTCGTCTGCCTGTCCGTCCACCCGCACAACGACCGCGGTACGGCGGTGGCGGCGGCCGAGCTGGCGATCATGGCCGGCGCCGACCGCATCGAGGGCTGCCTGTTCGGGCAGGGCGAGCGGACCGGCAACGTCGACCTGGTGACGCTGGGCATGAACCTGTTCTCGCAGGGCGTGGACCCGCAGATCGACTTCTCGCAGATCGACGAGATCCGCCGCACGAGCGAGTACTGCAACCAGATGGAGGTCCACCCGCGCCACCCCTACGCGGGCGACCTGGTCTACACCGCCTTCTCCGGCTCCCACCAGGACGCCATCAAGAAGGGCTTCGACGCCATGGAGGCCGACGCGGCCGCCCAGGGCAAGACCGTGGACGACATCGAGTGGGCGGTGCCGTACCTGCCCATCGACCCGAAGGACGTCGGCCGTTCCTACGAGGCCGTCATCCGGGTCAACTCGCAGTCCGGCAAGGGCGGTATCGCGTACGTCCTGAAGAACGAGCACAAGCTGGACCTGCCGCGCCGGATGCAGATCGAGTTCTCGAGGATCATCCAGCAGAAGACGGACTCCGAGGGCGGCGAAGTCACCCCGGCCGCGATCTGGTCGGTCTTCCAGGACGAGTACCTGCCGAACCCGGACAACGCCTGGGGCCGCATCCAGCTGCGTTCCGGCCAGACGACGTCCGACACGGACGGCACCGACACCCTGACCGTCGAGGCGGTCGTGGACGGCGTCGAGACCGTGCTGTCCGGCTCCGGCAACGGTCCGATCTCCGCCTTCTTCGCCGCGCTGCAGGCGATCGGCGTGGACGCCCGACTGCTGGACTACCAGGAGCACACGATGAGCGAGGGCGCCTCCGCGCAGGCCGCCTCGTACATCGAGTGCGCCATCGACGGCAAGGTCCTGTGGGGCATCGGCATCGACGCCAACACCACCCGCGCCTCGCTGAAGGCCGTCATCTCGGCGGTCAACCGCTCCGCGCGCTGATCCGTCACTGAAGGCCCCGACGTCGCACGGCGACGTCGGGGCCTTCCCCATACACCCCTGAGGGTGATCTCGTCGGAGCGGGATCCGCGTCGTGTCTCGGCCAAGTCGGTGGCGATCTGGCGACGAGGTGCTGACGCCACATCAAGGATGTGGCTAACATCACTCCCCACGTCGGCAATGTCGCCGGTTCGTCAAGGGAGGTGCGGCGTGCGGTCTGCCCGAGAGTCACGCGGACGAAAAGTGAGCATCTGCGGCATTCGTACCTCCTGGAACACCGTCGGGGACGGCGAGTTCTTCTGCGAGGAGTGCGGCGGCGACCGCAACTACCGAAGGCGGACCGGGCGTCGGCGGTTCGCGGTCCTGGGCGTGCCCCTGCTCTCCCGCGGCCTCGCCGGACCGGTCGTGGAATGCGCCGCCTGCCATACACACTTCGGCACCGAGGTGCTCGACCACCCGACGACGAGCCGCTTCTCCGCGATGCTGCGGGACGCCGTCCACACCGTCGCCCTCGCCGTCCTCGCGGCGGGCGGCACCTCGTCCCGTACGGCCGTGGACACCGCGGTCACGGCGGTCCGTGCGGCCGGCTTCGACGAGTGCACGGGCGTCCAGCTGGTCGATCTGGTCGAGGCGCTCGCCGCCGACACCGGCCGGTTCCTGCCGGACGCGGGCAGCGGGGGCGCGGCCCTCGCCATCGAGCTGCACGAGGCCCTGGAGCCGCTCGCCCCGCACCTGGCCGCCTCCGGGCGCGAGTCGATCCTGCTCCAGGGAGCCCGGATCGCGCTCGCGGACGGGGCGTACAGCCCGGCGGAGCGGGACGTGCTCCACACGGTCGGCAACGCCCTCGCGCTGTGCACGGACGACACCGCCCGGCTGCTCGCCACCGCGAGGACGCTGCTCTGAGCCTGAGGGGCTACGGCGCGATGTTGTGGTTGAGACGGAACAGGTTGCCGGGGTCGTAGCGGCGCTTGACCGCCCGCAGCCGGTCGTAGTTCTGCCGGTAGTTGGAGCGGACCCGGTTCTGGTCGTCGGCGTCCAGGAAGTTGATGTAGCCGGCCTCCTCGGTGTGCGGCCGCAGGGCCTCGTCGTACTCCCGCGTCCAGGCGATGTTCGCCTCGTTGTCGGCGGGGTCCGTGTGGCTCGTGCCGAACGCGTGCGAGTAGGCACAGTCGCGGTAGGCGAACGCGGTGTCCTCGGGGCCGACGCGGTGGCACGCGCCGTCGATCGGGAAGATGACCGTGTCGCTCTCCATCGAGGGCATCGTCTCCCCGTAGCGCGCGTGCACATCGATGGCGCCGTCGCTGAGATCGCGGCTGAAGTTCCCCTTCCAGTAGTGGTAGAGCCCCGGCGGCAGCTGGTCGTCGAAGAGCGTGTTGATCACCGGGTACGGCATCCGCTCCACGTACCTGCCGAGGACCGGGCCGAGCTCGTCGAGCAGGCCGAGGACGTTCTCGTCCTCGGAGGAGGGGCCGCTGAAGCAGGTCAGCACGCCGCAGACGGGCCGGCCGTGCCAGCGCTCCGGCAGGAACGGCAGCTCCGGTCCGAGCCCGATGACGAAGATCGTGTTGAGCTCCTCGGGGGCGCCGGCGTTCATGTCCCGCCAGCGCCGGGCCACGTCCCCGTCGAGGGGGTAGAACGCCGGGCCGCCCAGGATGTCCGACACCGGGTGCAGGCGGTAGACGAACGAGGTGACGACCCCGAAGTTGCCTCCGCCGCCGCGCAGCGCCCAGAACAGGTCGGGGTGCCGTTCGGCGTCGCAGGTGACGAGGGTGCCGTCGGCGGTCACGACATCGGCCTGGACGAGGTTGTCGCAGCTCAGCCCGTAGCGGCGGGCCAGGTTGCCCATCCCGCCGCCGAGGGTGAGCCCGGCGATGCCGGTGGTGGAGACGACGCCGCCGGTGGTGGCCAGACCGAAGGCGTGCGTGGCGTGGTTGAAGTCGCCCCAGGTGCAGCCGCCGTCGGCCCGTGCGGTACGGGTCACGGGGTCGACGCGGACCGAGCGCATCCGGGACAGGTCGACGACGAGCCCGTCGTCGACGGTGCCGTATCCGGCGACGGCATGGCTGCCGCCGCGGACCGCGAGCGGCAGCCCGTGATCCCGGGCGAAGAGGACGCCGGCGATGACGTCGCCCGCGTCCACGGCCCGGACGACGACGGCCGGACGACGGTCGTGAAGCGCGTTGTAGACCCGCCGGGCCTCGTCGTACGCGGCGTCGCCGGGGACGACGACGTCACCGCGGACGGAGCCGCGCAGGGTGTCGAGCGAGTCGGGCGGGACTGCGGTGATGAGGGTGTCGGTGGTGTTCATGCCCCCGTTCTAGGCCGCGCGGGCGGGCCCGGGCATCGCCCGAACGACCCACGTTGGACGACCGCCGCGAGATGGGCGGAACGACCCATGGGGGCCCTACGCGGGGGTTCCGGCCAGGCCGTGGGCGTAGGCGTAGGCCGTGGCGGCGGCGCGGGAGGTGACGTTCAGTTTGGCGAAGATGTTGTTCAGGTGGCGGGCGACCGTGTGCTCGCTGATCACCAGGGCCTGGGCGATGTCCCGGTTCGTGCCGCCCTCCGCGACCAGGCGCAGGACCTCCGCCTCGCGGGCGGTCAGGCCGCCGGGCAGCGGGCGGTGGCGCCGCTCCGTCAGCAGGGCCGCCGCTCGGCGGGCGTCCGGCAGCGCGCCGAGCCGCTCGAAGGCCGCGCGGGCCGCCACGAGTTCCAGACGGGCGGCCTCCTCGTCGCCCGCGGCCCGGTCGGCGGCGGCGAGCAGCATCCGTACCTGCGCCGCCTCGTACGGGATGCGCAGCGCCAGCCAGCCCGCCAGCGCCCGGCGCAGCGGACGCAGGGCCGGCTCGTGCCGGGCGAGCGCGAGGGCGCCGCGGGCGGTGTCGGCCATGGCGTTCAGGAGCGGCGTGTCCCCGGCGAGCCCCGCCAGCTCCTGCGCCGCGTCGGCGGCCCCGTCCACGTCCCCGACGGCCAGCGCCACCTCCGTCTGGGCGGCGAGCAGCCGGGCCCGGCCCAGGAGGTCGTGGCGCGGGTCGCTCTGACAGGCCAGGGCCAGCTTCAGACCGGTCACGGCGGCGTCGGCCTTGCCCTGGGCGAGCCGGAGCAGCGCCAGCCCCGGCTGCGGGATACGGCCGAGCTCGTGGGCGTGCGCGTACGAGACGGCGGCGGCGTCGAGCCGCCCCTGGCGACGGCGGATCTCCCCGGCCGCGTAGTACGCCTCGGCGGCGACGTCCAGGCTGTCCACCAGCACCTCGCCGCACACCCGCCCGGCCTCGGCCTCGGCGAGCGTCCACGCGCCGAGCAGGTCGAGCACCTCGACGTGGTGGATCCGGCACAGGCCGCGGAAGGGGTTGTCGGTGGCCTGTTCAGGAGCCACGGGCGTCGTGGCCAGCGGGTGTGAGTCCGGGTCCGCCGCGCGGACGTGCTGGGACCAGGGGACCTCGCACCAGGACATCGCCGCGTCCGTCCACTCCACGGCCCGGCGGAAGTCCGCCGCCTCCATGCACTGGGTGAGCGCCAGACAGAAGATGAAGCCGGTGAACATGCCGCTCAGCTCGCCCGCCAGGACCGACACCATCGCGTCGTCGAGCAGGGCCAGGCCCTCCGCCCTGCGGCCCTCCGCGATGAGGACCGCCGCGTGGGCCTGGCGGCTCAGGGCGATCACGTCCGGGCTGCCGGAGTCGCGGGCGAGGCGCTCCATGCGCCGTGCCGCGGCGAGCGCCGCCTCCGCGTCGTGGTGCTCCTGGGCCTCCTCCGCGTCCGCCCAGGCGATGAAGCACTGCTCGGGGCAGTCGGGTTCGCCCTCCAGGTGGTGACGGGACCTGTGCAGCCAGCCCGCCGCGGCCGCCGGCCGGCCCAGGCAGCGGTACTCGAAGTACAGCCACCACGCCGCGGCCCCCGCGCCCCGGTGGTCGCCCGCCGCCACGTACCCGGCATGCGCCCGCAGCCGGGCGGCGATCGACTCGTCCACGTGCCCCGTCCAGTACGCGGCGTCCGCGAGCAGGTCCAGTTCGCCCGGGCCCAGCGCGGCGGAGGGGTGCCGGTCGGCCTCGCGCAGCAGTACGTACACCTCGGCCCAGGACTCCCGGGCCGCCGCGGCCCGTGCCCGCTCTACGGCGGGGGCCTGTTCGACGGGGACGGCCATCGCCGCTCACTTCCCTTCCCGGTCCTTCCAGGTTAGGACGGTCGGCAGGCGGGCGCCTCGGACAGACCTCGGGCCCGACTCGTCGTCGACGAGTCGGGCTCGGGTCCTGCAGGTACGGGTGGTCAGCCGAGGTCGACGCCGCTCGCGCGGAGCATGTCCTCGCGCTCGACGATCTTCACGCGCTCGCGCCCCTGCGGCTCGCCCAGCGCCTTCTCGGCGGCGTCGAGGGCGTACCAGCCCTCCCACGTCGTGTACGTGAGGCCCTTGCCCTCCAGGAAGGCGACGACCGCGTCCACCTCCGGCGACTCGGGCGTGAGCAGCCGGCCGTTGGCGAAGTCGTCCAGCAGGTTGGCCACCGTCTCGTTGGCGTCGCCCTTGGTGTGGCCGATGAGGCCGACCGGGCCGCGCCGGATCCACCCGGTGACGTACGTCGACGCCAGGTGCGCGCCGCCGTCCTCGATGACCCGGCCGCCGGCGTCGGGGACGGTGCCGCTGGCGGTGTCCCAGGGGAGCTTGGGCAGCTCGTCGGAGAGGTAGCCGACGGCGCGGTAGACGGCCTGGACGTCCCAGTCGGTTGTCTGGCCCGTGCCCTTGACGTTGCCGGTGCCGTCCAGCTCCGTGCGCTCGGTGCGCAGGCCGACGACCTTGCCGTCCTCGCCGAGGATCTCGACCGGCGACTCGAAGAAGTGCAGGAAGAGCTTGTGCGGGCGGTCGCCGATGTCGCGGATCGCCCAGTTCTCCAGGGTCTTGGCGACCATGTCGGTCTGCTTGTTCTTGCGCCGCTCGGCGATGGAGCCCTCGTCGTAGTCGATGTCCTCGGGGTTGACGATGACCTCGATGTTCGGGGAGTGGTCCAGCTCGCGCAGCTCCATCGGGCTGAACTTCGCCTGCGCGGGGCCGCGGCGGCCGAAGACGTGGACCTCCAGCGCCTTGTTCGCCTTCAGGCCCTCGTAGACGTTCGGCGGGATCTCGGTCGGCAGCAGCTCGTCCGCCGTCTTGGCGAGGATCCGGGCGATGTCGAGGGCCACGTTGCCCACGCCGAGGACGGCGACCTTCTCGGCCTCCAGCTTCCAGGTGCGCGGGACGTCCGGGTGGCCGTCGTACCAGGACGCGAAGTCGGCGGCGCCGAACGAGCCGTCCAGCTCGACGCCCGGGATCCGCAGCTCGCGGTCGGCCATGGCGCCGGTCGAGAACACCACGGCGTCGTAGAACGCGCGCAGGTCGTCCAGGTGGATGTCCGTGCCGTAGTCGATGTTGCCGAAGAGGCGGACCTGCGGCTTGTCGAGCACCTGGTGCAGCGCGGTGATGATGCCCTTGATACGCGGGTGGTCGGGGGCGACGCCGTACCGGATCAGGCCGAAGGGAGCCGGCATCCGCTCGAAGATGTCGATGGACACACCCGGCTCGGCGGCGGCCTCGGACTTCAGCAGCGCATCGGCGGCGTAGATTCCGGCGGGGCCGGCGCCGACGATCGCGACCCGGAGAGGGCGGGGCATGTCAGGTTCCCTTCGCAAGCGACGTGACGGCGAGAGCTGCCGTCACTTAGGTCACCCTAAATAACGCCTTTCACGGACCGGTACCCGCCCCCGGTCTATGGCCCCATAAGGCAGACTTATGACTTCCCAAAGGGGAAGCTAGAGCTCCTCGCCGAGGACGGCCATGACGGTCATCCAGATCGCGAGGCCGGCGCCGTTGAGCCCGCAGAAGAGGATGAACGCGCCCACGGTGATGTCGAAGCGCCGCATGAACGGCGTCTGCGGCACGATCACGTCGGACGGGTCCCGCGGGTCTTGATGGTGCGCAGGATGACGAGGGCGGCGCCGTCGACCTCCTCGGTCAGCTCGGGCAGGAGCGCGTTCACGGCGTCGGCGAAGACGACGGCGGCGGCCTCGCTCACGTCCTCGATGCGGTGGACGGCCGGCTCGGCCCCCGCCGGGGCCCTCAGCTCGACCGTGACGGACCGTCCCTCGGCGCGGACCCGGGCGACGGCCTCGACGGGGATCGTCAGCCTGTCGCGGGGGCGCTCCAGGACCAGCGCCTCGCGCTCGGCGCTCAGCACGGCACCGCCGCGGCCCTGGAGGACGGGTACGGGCGAAGTGATCGACACGGGGCGTGTCTTAGCCCTTCAAGCCGGTGACGAAGACGGCCCACGCGGCGGCGGGGACGATGAGGGCGGGGCCGGTGGGATTCTTGGAGTCCCGGACGGGGACGACACCGGGCACGTCGTCCAGGACCTCGACGCAGTTGCCGCCCTCGCCGTTGCTGTAGGAACTCTTACGCCAGGCGGCGCCGACGAAGTCGTACGCCACCTCGATGCAGTCGCCGCCTTCGCCGTTGCTGTACGAGCTCTTGAACCAGCGGGCGTTGCTCAGGTCGTACTCGCGCATCGTCTGTAGTCCTCAGCCGCCGAGTCGATCAGGGCCAGGGACGCCTCCGGCGACATAGCGGCGGCCCTGAGCAGATCGTAGGCGCGCTGTGCGCGCTTCACCACTGCCGGATCGTCCAGCAATGTTCCCGAAAACGACGTCTCTGTATAGCCCGTTGGCGGCGCGTCCTCGAACTCCATGAGCCTGAGCGAGCCTTCCATGGCTGCGTGTGCACCCGCCGCCCGCGGCAGCACCGTCACCAGCACCGCCCGCTCCCGCACCAGCGCCGCCAGGTGCTCCAGTTGCGCCGCCATCACCGCCGTCCCGCCGACCGGGGTCAGCAGCGCGTTCTCGTGCACAATCACCCAATACTCGGGCCTTGTAGCGTCCTTGAGGATCCGCGCCCGGTCGAGTCGCGCGGTGACCTTCTCCTCGACGTACTCCTCGGTGACGAACGGGTTCGCCGCCAGCGTCACCGCCCTCGCGTACTCCGCCGTCTGCAACAGCCCCGGCACCACCGTCGGCGCGAACTCGCAGATCTTCGTCGCCAGCGCCTCCAGCTCCACCACCGGCTCGAAATAGGTCGCGTACGGCGAGGCGTTGATCAGGCGTCTCCACGCCCGTTCGAAAAAGCCTCCGGTTTGTAGGACCTCGTCGATTCGCCGCGCCACGTCCAGTTGCGGTTTCCGAATTCCCTGTTCGAACTGGCCGATGTATCCCCCGGAAACGAACACCCGCTCGCCCAGCTCGGTCTGCGTCATCCCCTTCGCTTCTCGCTGTGCCTTCAGCTCCTGGCCGAAGAACCGCCACGTGTCCAACCGCCGTGCTTTGGCCATGGATTAACTCCCCCACGCTGCCTCGCAGTTGTAGGACCTGCGCATCTGTCGATTCTACGGATCCGGCACCACCCTGGGTGCGGTAAACGAGAAATGGATTCGGAAAGGGATGCGTTGGTGAAGGAACAAGACACGCGGTCGATCACGGGGGCCGTCGAAGAAGCGAGCGATACGGTGACGGAATTGCGTCAGGCACTCGGACGGGCGGGAATCGTGCTGCCGTCCCTCGGGCTCGACGTCGTCACCCTCGCCGCCGACTCCCCGCACCAGCCGCCGCTCATCGAATTGGGACGCTGCACGGTGGAAACGGCGCGCCTGCTGGCAGCCGCCGTACTGCCGCCGCCTGGGGAAGAAGGGGGCCGGTCATGAACTTGCCCATTGGGTCGTACGTCGTCGAGATCCGCACCGGACGTGTGGGCACGGTCATGGGGCACGAGGGCCCGTACATCCAGCTACGGCCGCTCGGGGGCGGGCGGGAGTGGGACGCCGAGCCGGAGGGGGTCCGCGAGGCGACCTCGGCGGAGCGCCTCCGCGCCGCCACGGCCCACGCGAACGCGCGGAGCCGGGGCGAGGTGCCCTGAGCGCACTCGGGTGGAGCCGCAACCTGGCGGTCCGTTAGTCCATCCGCCTCGCCCGCGCTGCACGAACGCCACCGCACCGGTTACGTGGTCGCCGCGAACCGGTTCGGAGTTCGGGGTTCGTCGACAGCGAGAGGGAACGAGGTGTTCGGCATGGCGGGACGAGGCCGGGTCGCGAGACCGGCGTACCGGTTGGCCGCGGTGTCCGCGGTGGCGGGGGCGCTGCTGGCGGGGGGACTCACGGGGGCCGGGGCGGCGGCCCACCCGACGGGGCGGTACGTGGTCGTGCTGGAGGACTCGGCCCGTGACCGGCTCGACGCGATCGTGCGGGAGCACGGCCGGGCCCACGGGGTGACGGCGGGCTTCCGGTACCGGCACGCCCTGGTCGGGTACTCGGCGGTGATCCCGGAGTCCCGAGTGGCGGCGCTGCGGGCGGCCGAGCACGTGGCGGCGGTGGCCCCCGATCTGCCCGTACGGGCCACCCAGCAGACGCTGCCGACCGGGGTGGACCGGGTGGACGCGGATCTGAGCAGCACGCGTGCCGGGGACGGGACGGGATCCGTCGGCGTCGGGGTGGCGATTCTCGACACAGGGATCGACAACCGGCACCGTGATCTCAACGTGGTCGGCGGGGTCAACTGCACGAGTCCTTTGTTCCCCGGGTCGTACCGCGACAACAACGGACACGGCACCCACGTGGCCGGCACCGCCGCCGCCCGGGACAACGGCGTCGACGTCGTGGGGGTCGCGCCCGGCGCCCCGCTGTACTCGGTCAAGGTGCTGGGTGCCCTGGGCACCGGGTTCACCTCCAACATCGTGTGTGGGCTCGACTGGGTGGCGGACAACGCCGCCGCGCGGAACATCAAGGTCGCGAACATGAGCCTCGGCGGGGCCGGTACCGACGACGGCAACTGCGGCATCACCAACGGCGACCCGGAGCACCGGGCGATCTGCCACGTGGTCAACCAGGCCGGCGTCACGGTGGTGGTGGCGGCCGGCAACAGCAATGACGATGTCGCCAACCACATTCCGGCCGCCTACGACGAGGTGCTCACCACGACCGCCATGGCCGACTACAACGGCCGACCCGGGGGAGGCGCGGTCCCGACCTGCCGAACCGAACCGGACGACACCAGGGCGGCCTTCTCCAGCTTCGCCGTCAGCTCCGCCGACGCGGCCCACACCATCGCCGGTCCGGGGGTGTGCATCCGGTCCACGCGCCTCCGCGGCGGCACCACGGTCCTCTCCGGCACCTCGATGGCCTCGCCGCACGTGGCCGGAGCGGCCGCCCTGTGCATCGCCGGGCCGTGCGCGGGCCTGACCCCGGCCGAGGTGATGGCCAGGCTCCGTACCGACGCAGCCTTCCAGCCCGCCGCGTACGGCTTCGCCGGCGACCCGAACGCGCCCGTCAGCGGTCGCTACTACGGATACCTCGTCCACGCCGGCGGCTACTGAGCCCCTTCCGCAACGACCGGAGCCCCGGGTACCGGCCCGGGGCTCCGTCGTCGTACGGGAGAATGGGCCCATGAGTCTGTTCCGCGACGACGGCATCGTGCTGCGCACCCAGAAGCTGGGTGAAGCGGACCGCATCATCACGCTCCTCACACGCGGTCACGGGCGGGTACGCGCCGTGGCCCGGGGTGTGCGGCGAACGAAGTCGAAGTTCGGGGCCAGGCTCGAACCCTTCTCCCACGTCGACGTGCAGTTCTTCGCCCGCGGGAGCGATCTCGTCGGGCGCGGGCTGCCGCTCTGTACGCAGAGCGAGACCATCGCCGCGTACGGGAGCGGGATCGTCACCGATTACGCCCGCTACACCGCCGGGACGGCGATGCTGGAGACGGCGGAGCGGTTCACGGACAACGAGGGCGAGCCGGCCGTGCAGCAGTACCTGCTGCTCGTGGGCGGGCTGCGGACGCTCGCCCGGGGCGAGCACGCGCCGCACCTCATCCTCGACGCCTTCCTCCTGCGCTCCCTCGCCGTCAACGGCTACGCGCCGAGCTTCGAGGACTGCGCGAAGTGCGGCCTCCACGGACCGAACCGGTTCTTCTCGGTCGCGGCGGGCGGCGTCATATGCGGCGACTGCCGGGTGCCCGGCAGCGTCGTACCCTCTCCAGAGGCCATCGGCCTGCTCAGCGCGCTGCTCACCGGCGACTGGGCAACGGCGGACGCGTGCGAACCGCGTCACGTCAGGGAGGGCAGCGGGCTGGTGTCCGCCTATCTGCACTGGCACCTGGAGCGCGGCCTGCGCTCGCTGCGGTACGTAGAGAAGAGCTAGGAGACCCATCGCATGGCCATCGCACGACGCGGAATCCTCGGACGGAAGATCCGGGAGTACAAGACCCCGGAGCCGCACCCGTCCGGCGCGCGCCCGCCGAAGCTCCCCGGCGAGCTGGTGCCGAACCACGTCGCCTGTGTGATGGACGGCAACGGCCGCTGGGCCCAGGAGCGGGGCCTCCCGCGCACCGAGGGGCACAAGGTCGGCGAGGGCGTCGTCCTGGACGTCCTGAAGGGCTGCCTGGAGCTCGGGGTCAAGAACCTCTCGCTCTACGCCTTCTCCACGGAGAACTGGAAGCGGTCGCCCGAGGAGGTCCGCTTCCTGATGAACTTCAACCGGGACGTCATCCGGCGCCGGCGCGACGAGATGGACGAGCTGGGCATCCGTATCCGCTGGGTCGGCCGGATGCCGAAGATGTGGAAGTCGGTCGTCCAGGAGCTCCAGGTCGCACAGGAGCAGACCGTCGACAACGACGCGATGACGCTGTACTTCTGCGTCAACTACGGCGGCCGTGCCGAGGTCGCCGACGCCGCGAAGAAGATCGCGGAGGACGTGGCGGCGGGCAGGCTCGACCCGTCGAAGGTCAACGAGAAGACCTTCCAGAAGTACCTCTACTACCCGGACATGCCGGACGTCGACCTCTTCCTCCGCCCGAGCGGCGAGCAGCGCACCTCGAACTACCTGATCTGGCAGAGCAGTTACGCCGAGATGGTCTTCCAGGACGTGCTGTGGCCGGACTTCGACCGCCGTGACCTGTGGCGGGCGTGCGTCGAGTACGCCTCCCGCGACCGCCGCTTCGGCGCGATCCCGGCGGCGGACCGCGCGGCGATGGGCACGGTCGTCCCGCCCCAGGGCCCGGCCGTCTGACCGGCTGTCCGACTGGGCCGTTACGATCACGGCTTGTCGTCGAGGCACCGGGGAGGGGCCAGCATGGCCGAGGGACAGAATCCGACAGCGCAGGAGACAGCTCAGGAGACCGTGGAGCTGGTCTATGTGCCGACCGACGTCGACGTGGCCGACGCGCTGCGCGCGCGGATGCGCAAGACTCCCGGCGGGCGCCGCCTGCGGCTCTTTCTGCTGACCACAGGGTTCCTGGGGATCTTCCTCCTGGTGCTGTCCGTCTTCCGGCCCGGGACGAGCAGCCAGTTCGCGTCGTCGTTCGGCCCCGTCTTCCTCACGGTGCTGTCCTTCGGTCTTCTCGTGCTCATCCCGGTGCTCACGGCGAAGCAGGTCCACCGGATGGTCGCCTCGCAGGGCGAGTTCCGGGCTTTCGTGGACGAGCACGGGATGCGCTGGACCTCGCGGGACACCGACGTGAAGGCCGGGTGGGAGATGTTCCCGCGGTACACCGAGACGGCGGAGCTGTTCGTCGTGTTCTCCGGCGACAAGGGCGGCGTCGGGGTCGGCACGCTGCCCAAGCGGGGACTGGCCGGTGCCGAGGAGGTCGACCGGCTCCGCGCGATCCTCGACCGGCACATCACGCGGCTCTGAGCCACCCTCGTACGCGAGAGGGCCCCCACCGGATCGCTCCGGTGGGGGCCCCTTTCACGTACCGCCTACTTCGCCGCGCACTCCGCGCACGTGCCGAAGATCTCGACCGTGTGCGCCACGTTGACGTACCCGTGCTGGGAGGCGATCGTTTCCGCCCACTGCTCCACCGCCGGGCCCTCCACCTCGACCGCCTTGCCACAGACGCGGCAGACCAGGTGGTGGTGGTGATCGCCCGTCGAGCAGCGGCGGTAGACCGTCTCGCCCTCGCTGGTGCGCAGGGCGTCGACCTCGCCCGCGTCGGCGAGGGACTGGAGCGTGCGGTAGACCGTGGTGAGGCCGACCGAGTCGCCGCGGTGCTTGAGCATGTCGTGCAGCTCCTGGGCGCTGCGGAACTCGTCCACCTCGTTCAGTGCCGCCGCCACCGCGGCTCGCTGCTTGGTCGAGCGGCCGCGTACGGGGGGTCCTGCCGTCGCCACAGGGGCCTCCTAGAGTTTCGTCGCCCCCGCCATTCTGCCAGGCCGCCGGACCGCTAGACCGCGGCGTCGTCCGTGGGCCGGCGGGTGACGGGCACGGCCATGTCGCAGTCGGCCCCTGCCGAGGCGGAGGCCGAAGCCGAGGACGCCGCCGCGGCCCGGGCGCGGCGCCTGGCCAGCGGGGTGGCCAGCACGGTCAGGAGGACGAAGACGGCGATCGCGAGCAGCACGATCGTCGCGCCGGGCGGAAGGTCCTGGTAGTACGAGGTGATCGTGCCAGTCAGGGTGGTGCCGGTGCCGATCACGACCGCGAGCACGAACGTCGTACGGAACGAACGCGAGAGCTGCTGGGCCGCGGCCACCGGGACAACCATCAGCGCGCTGACGAGCAGCAGGCCGACGACCCGCATCGCCACCGTGACGGTCACGGCGGCGGTGACGGCCACGAGCAGGTTCAGGGCGCGCACCGGCAGGCCGGTGACGCGGGCGAACTCCTCGTCCTGGCTGACCGCGAAGAGCTGGCGGCGCAGTCCGACCGTCACCAGGATCACGAACGCGGCGAGGATGCTGATCGCCGTGACGTCCTCGGGGGAGACCGTGGTCAGCGAGCCGAAGAGGTACGAGCTCAGGTTGGCGTTGGAGCCGGTCGGCGAGAGGTTGATCAGCAGGACACCGCCGGCCATACCGCCGTAGAAGAGCAGGGCGAGCGCGAGATCGCCGCGGGTCCTTCCGTACGCACGGATCAGCTCCATCGCGACGGAGCCGGCGATGGCGACGAGGGTCGCCATCCACACCGGGCTCCAGGAGAGCAGGAAGCCGAGGCCGACACCGGTCATGGCGACATGGCCGATGCCGTCGCCCATCAGTGCCTGCCGGCGCTGGACGAGGTAGATGCCGACGGCGGGGGCGGTGATGCCGACGAGGACGGCCGCGAGGAGCGCCCGCTGCATGAAGGCAGGTTCGAGGAAGTCCATGATCAGGTCAGCAGTCCCGTGCGGAGCGGCTCGTCGGCCGCGTGCGGATGTACGTGGTCGTGGCCGGGCAGGGCGTGCTGGCCGACGGCCTTCGGCGGCGGGCCGTCGTGGACGACGCAGCCGTCGCGGAGCACCACGGCCCGGTCGATCAGCGGCTCCAGGGGGCCCAGCTCGTGCAGGACGAGCAGGACGCTCGTGCCGCCCGCGACCTGCTCGCGCAGGGTGGCGGCGAGGATCTCCTGGCTGGCGAGGTCGACGCCGGCCATCGGCTCGTCCATGATCAGCAGCTCGGGCTCGGAGGCGAGCGCGCGGGCGATCAGGACGCGCTGGTGCTGGCCGCCGGAGAGGGCGCTCACCGAGTCCTTGGCGCGGTCGGCGAGGCCGACGAGCTCGATGGCCCGCTCGACGGCGGCGCGGTCGGCCCTGGTCAGCCAGCCGAACGTACGGCGGGCGAGGCGGCCGGAGGAGACGACCTCGCGGACCGTGGCGGGGACGCCGGACGCGGCGGTGGTGCGCTGCGGCACGTAGCCGACGCGGGCCCAGTCGCGGAACTGCTTCTGCTCGGTGCCGAACAGGGAGATCGTGCCGCCGGTCAGCGGCACCTGGCCGATGACGGCACGGACGGCGGTGGACTTGCCGGAGCCGTTGGCGCCGAGCAGCGCGACGACCTCACCGCAGTTCACGGTGAGGTCGATGCCGCGCAGGACGGGGCGCGCCCCGAGGGCAGCCGTGGCTCCGCGGACGGATATGACGGGCGCGGTCACGGTTGCCTCCTGCTGTGCATGGCTCGGCTGTGCGGGGATCACTTCGCGCCGAGGGCCTTCTTCAGCGCGGCGAGGTTGGACTGCATGACCTCGATGTAGTCATCGCCCTTGGACTTGTCGGTAATTCCCTCCAGCGGGTCCAGTACGTCGGTCTTGAGGCCGGTGTCGGACGCGAGGGACTTCGCGGTCTTGTCGCTGGCGAGGGTCTCGAAGAAGACGGTGGAGACCTTCTCCTTCTTCGCGACGTCCTGGAGCTCCTTCATCCGGGCGGGGCTCGGCTCGGACTCGGGGTCGAGGCCGGCGATGCCCTCCTGGTCCAGGCCGTAGCGCTCGGCGAGGTAGCCGAAGGCGGAGTGGGTGGTGATGAAGGTCTTGGTGGTGGTGTTCTTCAGACCGGTCTCGAACGCCGTGTTCAGGTCGCCGAGCTTCTTCACCAGCGCGTCGGTGTTCTTCTTGTAGTCGGCGGCGTGGGCCGGGTCGGCCTTCTCCAGGGAGGCGCCGACGCCCTTGGCGACCTCGGCGTACTTCACCGGGTCGAGCCAGATGTGCGGGTCGGCACCGGCCTCTTCCTCGTGGCCGGGCTCCTCGGCCTTCTCCTCGCCCGCGTGCTCGGCGTGCTCCTCGGCGGTCTCGCCCTCGTGACCTGCTTCGGGCTTCTCCTCGTGGCCGGGCTCCTCGGCGCCGTGGTCGTGGCCGACCTCGGTGCCGTGGTCCTCCAGCGTGGTGAGGGTGGCAGCGTCGACGGTGTTCTTCACGCCGGCCTGCTTGATCGCCTCGTCGACGGCGGGCTGGATGCCCTTGAGGTAGAGGATGTAGTCGGCCTCGCCGAGCTCGCCGATCTGCTTCGGCTTGAGCTCCAGGTCGTGCGGCTCGACGCCCGGCTTGGTGAGCGTGTTGACGGAGACGTGGTCGCCGCCTATCTGCTCGGCCAGGTACTGCATGGGGTAGAACGACGCCACCACGCTGAGCTTGCCGTCGGCCTTCTTGTCGGCGGCGTCGGAGCTCCCCGAGCAGGCGGAGAGGCTGACAAGACCGAGGGTGACGGCTCCGGCGATGGCGGTGGTGGGTATCAGACGGCGTACGTTCATGACACTCATTTTCAACAAAACTGGAAACGATTGTCAATTGTGCTTCTTGTGGAACCGGCCACGTCCGCTCGGCGGTCGGCGGTGCGCGGGCGTATGCCGGGCCGATTTGATACGGGGGGCGTGGGCGCCGGTAACCTGAAGCATTCGCACTTCGTCGTCGTAATGAAGAGAGCACCGTGGCCGCCGACAAGATCGACACCATCGTCAGCCTGAGCAAGCGCCGTGGCTTCGTCTACCCGTGCAGCGAGATCTACGGCGGCCAGCGCGCCGCCTGGGACTACGGGCCGCTGGGTGTCGAACTCAAGGAGAACATCAAGCGTCAGTGGTGGCGTTACATGGTCACCGCGCGCGAGGACGTCGTCGGCATCGACTCGTCGGTGATCCTGGCCACCGAGGTCTGGGAGGCCTCCGGTCACGTCGCCACCTTCACCGACCCGCTGACCGAGTGCACCTCCTGCCACAAGCGCTTCCGCGCGGACCACCTGGAGGAGGCGTACGAGGAGAAGCACGGCCGCCTCCCCGAGAACGGCCTCGCCGACCTGAACTGCCCCAACTGCGGCAACAAGGGCACGTTCACCGAGCCCAAGCAGTTCTCCGGTCTGCTCTCCACCCACCTCGGCCCGACCCAGGACTCCGGCTCCGTCGCCTACCTGCGTCCCGAGACCGCGCAGGGCATCTTCACCAACTTCGGCCAGGTCCTGCAGACCTCGCGCAAGAAGCCCCCGTTCGGCATCGCGCAGATGGGCAAGTCCTTCCGGAACGAGATCACTCCGGGCAACTTCATCTTCCGCACCCGCGAGTTCGAGCAGATGGAGATGGAGTTCTTCGTCAAGCCGGGCGAGGACGAGACGTGGCACGAGTACTGGATGGAGCAGCGCTGGAACTGGTACACGGGCCTGGGTCTCCGTGAGGAGAACATGCGCTGGTTCGAGCACCCGAAGGAGAAGCTCTCCCACTACTCGAAGCGCACCGCCGACATCGAGTACCGCTTCCAGTTCGGCGGCAGCGAGTGGGGCGAGCTCGAGGGTGTCGCCAACCGCACCGACTACGACCTGAAGGCGCACTCCAAGGCCTCCGGCAACGACCTGCTCTACTTCGACCAGGACGCCCAGGAGCGCTGGACCCCGTACGTCATCGAGCCCGCCGCCGGTGTCGGCCGCACGATGCTCGCCTTCCTGCTCGACGCGTACAACGAGGACGAGGCCCCGAACGCCAAGGGCGTCATGGAGAAGCGCACCGTGATGCGCCTCGACCACCGCCTCGCGCCGGTCAAGGTCGCCGTGCTGCCGCTGTCCCGCAACGCGCAGCTCTCCCCGAAGGCCAAGGGCCTCGCGGCGGACCTGCGGCAGAACTGGAACATCGAGTTCGACGACGCCGGCGCCATCGGCCGCCGCTACCGCCGCCAGGACGAGATCGGTACGCCGTTCTGCGTGACCGTCGACTTCGACACCCTGGACGACAACGCGGTGACCGTGCGCGAGCGCGACACCATGAAGCAGGAGCGCGTCTCCCTCGACCAGATCCAGGGCTACCTGGGCAGCCGCCTCCTCGGCTGCTGACGCTCGCCGTACCGTTCGTACGCCGAAGCCCCCGGTTCCGCGGAAGGAACCGGGGGCTTCGCCGTACGTTGCGCGTTGCGCGCGTTACGCCCTCAGGCCGCGCAGCAGCAGGTCCAGTACGGCGTCGAACTCGGCCTCGATCGTGGGGCGCTGCCACTCCGGGGCATAGGCCGGGTCATGGAAGTGGGCCGTCGCGGCGAACAGGGCCCGGGCCGTGACCGCGGGGTCGGGGGTGGTGAACTCCCCGCTCCGTACGCCCTCTTCGACGATCGAGCGGACCTGCCCGATCAGCGCCTCGATGTGGTCCTCGACGACACCGCTGGCCTCGTCGATCAGCACGCCGTACGTCGCGAACAGCTCGGGATCGTCACCCGCCTTGTGCCGCTTGGCCTCGAAGAGGCCGGCGAACCAGGCCCGGAGCTTCTCGGCGGCCGACCGGTCCGAGGTCTCGATCAGCTCGGCGAGGGCGACCTCGGCGCGGCTCAGCCACCGCTCGGTCACCGCCTCACGCAGCGCCGCCTTCGTACGGAAGTGGCGGTACACGCTGCCGTGGCTGACGCCGAGCACCCGGGCGACGTCGACCACCGTCGCCTTCGCCGGGCCGTACCGCCGCAGCACCTCCTCGGTGGCTTCGAGGATGCGCTCTGCGGTCAGGGTCTCGGTCGGCATGAGATGACAGTACCTGTCAGTCGAACCCCGAGTCAGTGCTCGCTGTCCAGGTGCGCCATCTGGGCCGCCGGGTAGCGCTCGCCGGCCGCCGCGCCCGCGGGGACGGCCCGCTCGATCGCGGCCAGGTCGGCGGCGTCGAGCGTGAGGTCCAGGGAGCCGAGGGCCTCCGTGAGCCGGTCCCGGTGACGGGCGCCGATCAGCGGCACGATGTCCTCACCCTGAGACAGGACCCAGGCGATGGCGGTCTGCGCGACCGTCACGCCCTTGGCCTCGGCGATGGCGCGCAGCTGGTCCACCAGGTCCAGGTTCCGGTGCAGGTTCTCCCCCTGGAAGCGCGGGCTCATGCCCCGGAAGTCGCCCGGGCCGAGCTCGCGGTCACGGGTGAAGTGGCCGCTGATCAGACCGCGCGAGAGCACGCCGTACGCCGTGATGCCGATGCCCAGCTCGCGGGCGGTCGGGAGGATCTTCTCCTCGATGCCGCGGGATATCAGGGAGTACTCGATCTGGAGGTCGGCGATCGGGGCGACGGCCGCCGCCCGGCGCAGGGTGTCCGCGCCGACCTCGGAGAGCCCGATGTGGCGGACGTGTCCGGCCTCGACCAGCTCGGCTATCGCGCCGACGGTCTCTTCGACCGGCACGTCGGGGTCGAGCCGGGCGATCCGGTAGATGTCGATGTGGTCGGTGCCGAGGCGCTGGAGGGAGTACGCCGCGAAGTTCTTCACCGCGGCGGGCCGCCCGTCATAGCCGGTGAAGCCGCCTTCGACCGTGCGCAGGGCGCCGAACTTCACGCTGGTCAGCGCCTGCTCGCGGGCGGCCGCGGGGGCCGTGCGCAGGGCCTCGTTGATCAGCAGCTCGTTGTGCCCCATGCCGTAGAAGTCGCCGGTGTCGAGGAGCGTGACGCCGGCGTCGAGCGCGGCGTGGATCGTCGCGATCGACTCGGTGCGGTCGCTCTCGCCGTACAGCGCGGACATCCCCATGCAGCCGAGCCCGAGGGCCGAGACCTGGGGGCCGGTGGTGCCGAGGCGGCGGGTGGGGAGGGAGGTCATGGGTGTCTCCTCGGAAGGGGATCGATGGGAAGGGATCGAAGGAGTGACGCATGACAACTATGACATGACGGCTGACAGATTTCAATGTCTGTCATTCGTGCGAGTGACGCGACGGGAAATCGGTGTCCGGGGTGTCGCAGGCGGGGTAGCGTCTACCGCATGTCTTCGTTCTTCCAGATCTACGAGTGAGAGCGCGGCGGGCCGCGACGCCCGCCCCTGCCGAACGATCCCCTCACCACTTCTCACCAATGGGAGAACCCCATGGCCAAGGGCCGTAACAACCTCCTCGGCGTCGGCGGACAGCGCCGCAAGCTGTCCCGTGGCGACCAGCCGGGCTCCGTCCAGGGCCGCAGCGCCGACCGCAAGGCCGCTGTCGACCAGAAGCAGGAGCTGCTGAAGAAGATGCGCGAACGCGCGATGGGCGCCGAAGGCGCCGAGACCGCGGGCAGCGAGACCGCGGGCAGCGAGACGACGGGCAGCCAGGAGTAGCCGCAGCCGGTACGACGACGTGGGCCCCGGGTCACCAGGTGACCGGGGGCCCACGTGCGTGCGGACAGTGCGGACAGTACGGCCATCTAAAGACCCCCGCAGTGCGCGACAATGGCCCAATGACCGTGTTCTCCCCCCTCGCCATCGGGCCGCACATCGTGCAGCCGCCGGTGGTGCTCGCGCCGATGGCCGGCATCACCAACGCCCCGTTCCGCACCCTCTGCCGCGAGTACAGCGGCGGCAAGGGGCTCTTCGTGAGCGAGATGATCACGACGAGGGCGCTGGTCGAGCGCAACGAGAAGACGATGCAGCTCATCCGCTTCGACGACAGCGAGAAGCCGCGGTCGATCCAGCTCTACGGCGTCGACCCGGTGACGGTCGGCAAGGCCGTCCGCATGATCGCGGACGAGGACCTGGCCGACCACATCGACCTGAACTTCGGCTGCCCGGTCCCCAAGGTGACCCGCAAGGGCGGCGGCTCGGCGCTCCCGTACAAGCGGCCGCTGCTGCGCGCGATCCTGAACGAGGCCGTGTCGAACGCGGGCGCCCTGCCGGTCACGATGAAGATGCGCAAGGGCATCGACGACGACCACATCACGTACCTGGACGCCGGCCGGATCGCGGTCGAGGAGGGCGTCACGGCGATCGCCCTGCACGGCCGGACGGCGGCGCAGCACTACGGAGGCACCGCCGACTGGGACGCCATCGCGCGGCTCAAGGAGCACGTGCCGGAGATCCCGGTGCTCGGCAACGGCGACATCTGGTCGGCGGACGACGCGCTGCGGATGATGCGCGAGACCGGCTGCGACGGCGTGGTCGTGGGCCGCGGCTGCCTGGGCCGCCCGTGGCTCTTCGGCGACCTGGTGGCGGGCTTCGAGGGCACGGGTACGTACGCGCAGCCCGGCCTGCGCGAGGTCGCGGACGCGATGGTGCGGCACGCACGGCTGCTCGGCGAGTGGCTCGGGGACGAGTCGCGGGGTGTCATCGACTTCCGCAAGCACGTGGCCTGGTACCTGAAGGGCTTCTCGGTCGGCTCCGAGATGCGCAAGAAGCTGGCAGTCACCTCGTCCCTGGACGAGCTGAGCGCTCAGTTGAGCGAGCTGGACCTGGACCAGCCCTGGCCGACCGGCGCGGACGGCCCGCGCGGCCGTACCTCGGGCAACAACCGGGTGGTCCTGCCGGACGGCTGGCTGAAGGACCCGTACGACTGCGCCGGGGTAAGCGAGGAGGCCGAGTTGGACACGTCCGGGGGGTGATCCCGGGCGTCCGGATCGTGGGAATCGGGCCGTTCGTACGGCGTGATCCTCGCCACCCTTGATAGAGGTGGTGCTCAGATGAGCAGGTTTCGAGGCGTTGCACTTATGGAGGGGTGGCACTGGGTGCCACCCCTTCTGTGTTCAAGAGTTGAACACAAATGCTCTGGAAGGCGCTCACATGAGCGGCTATCCCCAGTTTTGAGTCAAGGCAGGTTCGGAGCCTGAAAGCGGAAGCTACTCGTCGGTTACTTTCGATGTGCTGGCGGACGGGTGGTTAAGACCACGTGTCCGGTAGGCATACCTCCACATGAGCCTTCGATCTGGGTATGTTCCTCGCCGTCAGGGCAGCCACCGAGTCCTCGAGGAGTCGAGACACGTGTCGGAAAACAAAGATCAGAAGTTCGTGTACGACTTCACCGAGGGCAACAGGGACCTGAAGGACCTGCTCGGTGGCAAGGGTGCGAACCTCGCCGAGATGACCAACCTCGGCCTCCCCGTTCCCCCCGGCTTCACGATCACCACCGAGGCGTGCAAGGTCTACCTCGACAGCGGCTCCGAGCCGGTCGAGCTCCGCGACGAGGTCAGCGCCCACCTGGACGCCCTCGAGCAGAAGATGGGCAAGAAGCTCGGCCAGGCCGACAACCCGCTGCTCGTCTCGGTCCGCTCCGGCGCCAAGTTCTCCATGCCCGGCATGATGGACACGGTCCTCAACATCGGCCTCTCCGACAAGTCCGTCGAGGGCCTCGCCGCCCAGGCCGACAACGAGCGCTTCGCCTGGGACTCGTACCGCCGCCTCATCCAGATGTTCGGCAAGACCGTCCTCGGCGTCGACGGCGAGCTCTTCGAGGAGGCCCTCGACGAGGCCAAGGCCGCCAAGAAGGTCACCGTCGACACCGACCTCGACGCCGCCGACCTGAAGAAGCTCGTCAAGCACTTCAAGAAGATCGTCAAGGCCGAGGCCGGCCGCGACTTCCCGCAGGACCCGCGCGAGCAGATGGACCTCGCGATCGAGGCCGTCTTCAACTCCTGGAACACCGACCGCGCCAAGCTCTACCGTCGCCAGGAGCGCATCCCGCACGACCTCGGCACCGCGGTCAACATCTGCTCCATGGTCTTCGGCAACCTGGGCCCGGACTCCGGCACCGGTGTCGCCTTCACCCGCGACCCCGCCTCGGGACACCAGGGCGTCTACGGCGACTACCTGCAGAACGCGCAGGGCGAGGACGTCGTCGCCGGTATCCGCAACACCGTGCCGCTGGCCGAGCTGGAGTCGATCGACAAGGCGTCGTACGACCAGCTCATGCAGATCATGGAGACCCTGGAGACCCACTACAAGGATCTCTGCGACATCGAGTTCACGATCGAGCGCGGTCAGCTGTGGATGCTGCAGACCCGCGTCGGCAAGCGCACCGCCGGTGCTGCCTTCCGGATCGCCACCCAGCTCGTCGACCAGGGCCTGATCGACGAGGCCGAGGCGCTCCAGCGCGTCAACGGCGCCCAGCTCGCGCAGCTGATGTTCCCCAAGTTCGACGAGAACTCCAAGGTCGAGCAGATCGGCCGCGGCATCGCCGCCTCCCCGGGCGCGGCCGTCGGCAAGGCCGTCTTCGACTCGTACACGGCCGTCAAGTGGTCCCGCTCCGGCGAGAAGGTCATCCTGATCCGCCGTGAGACCAACCCGGACGACCTGGACGGCATGATCGCCTCCGAGGGCATCCTGACCTCGCGCGGCGGCAAGACCTCGCACGCCGCCGTCGTCGCCCGCGGCATGGGCAAGACCTGTGTCTGCGGCGCCGAGGAGCTCGAGGTCGACACCAAGCGCCGCCGGATGACCACCTCCTCGGGCCAGGTCGTCGAGGAGGGCGACGTCGTCTCCATCGACGGCTCCACCGGCAAGGTGTACCTCGGTGAGGTACCCGTCGTACCGTCCCCGGTCGTCGAGTACTTCGAGGGCCGCATGCACGCCGGCGCCGACGACGCCGACGAGCTGGTCCAGGCCGTCCACCGGATCATGGCGTACGCCGACCGCGTCCGCCGGCTGCGCGTCCGCGCCAACGCCGACAACGCCGAGGACGCGCTGCGCGCCCGTCGCTTCGGCGCCCAGGGCATCGGCCTGTGCCGCACCGAGCACATGTTCCTCGGCGAGCGCCGCGAGATGGTCGAGAAGCTGATCCTCGCCGACACCGACGAGGAGCGCGAGGAGGCCCTCCAGGCCCTGCTCCCGCTCCAGAAGAAGGACTTCGTCGAGCTCTTCGAGGCCATGGACGGGCTGCCCGTCACGGTCCGCCTGCTCGACCCGCCGCTGCACGAGTTCCTGCCCGACATCACCGAGCTGTCGGTGCGCGTCGCCCTCGCCGAGGCCCGCAAGGAGCCGCACGAGAACGAGCTGCGCCTGCTCCAGGCCGTGCACCGGCTGCACGAGCAGAACCCGATGCTGGGTCTGCGCGGCGTCCGCCTCGGCCTGGTCATCCCCGGCCTGTTCACCATGCAGGTCCGGGCGATCGCCGAGGCCGCGGCCCAGCGCATCGAGGCCAAGGGCGACCCGCGCGCCGAGATCATGATCCCGCTCGTCGGCACCGTCCAGGAGCTGGAGCTCGTCCGCGACGAGGCCGAGCAGGTCATCGCCGAGGTCCAGGCCAAGACCGGCGTGGAGCTGAAGCTCGCGCTCGGCACCATGATCGAGCTGCCGCGCGCCGCCGTGACCGCCGGTCAGATCGCCGAGGCCGCCGAGTTCTTCTCCTTCGGCACCAACGACCTCACCCAGACCGTGTGGGGCTTCTCCCGGGACGACGTGGAGGCCAGCTTCTTCACCGCGTACCTGGAGAAGGGCATCTTCGGTGTCTCGCCGTTCGAGACCATCGACAAGGACGGCGTCGGCGCGCTGGTCCGCAGCGCCGTCGAGGCCGGCCGGGCCACTCGCCCGGACATCAAGCTCGGCGTCTGCGGCGAGCACGGCGGCGACCCGGAGTCGGTGCACTTCTTCCACGAGGTGGGTCTCGACTACGTCTCCTGCTCGCCGTTCCGGATCCCGGTGGCGCGCCTGGAGGCCGGCCGTGCGGCGGCCGAGGCGAAGGGCTCCGACAGCCGCTGAGCCCTCGGGCTAACCCCCCTGCTGGGCTTCGGCTGACCGAACGTTCAGTAGCAAAGATCACCGGAGTCGCCGCTCGTCCCCGACCCTCAACCGATGGGCGGCGACTCCGGGTCCCAAAGAGAGACGGGGCGGACACCTTGTGCGGAGGTGTCCGCCCCGTCGTATTTCGTCCACCCCGAAGCAACCCGAAGCGACCCCGGGATGTTCGCGAGATGTGAGTTTGTGTTCAATCAAGGCCGGGCGAATTATTCGCCGTTGAACTTTCCGGATTGAACTTTCCACGATTGGTCCCGCAAAGAACGGAGCGGGCGCGACCCCCGGATCCCCACCCGGTGGCCGCGCCCATTACCCATGCCGGGCAGGTGAGCCGCAACCCTCGCCGACCGCCGCCGGACGCGCAAAGCCCCCCACGGTCTTCGCCACGCCACCTCGGTCCTGAAGGTTTCCTGCCCGACACCCACAGCTTTTCCGTTTGCCCACAGTCGCCGCGATGCTTTTCAAGTGTGGCTGAAACACCCTGGTAACGTGCTGTGATGATGTGCATACTCATCGACGGGGGCGGTTGCGAGTGCACAGGTGGGGGTTCAAATGCTGCGGATTCATTTCACCGCGAGCGACATGGCCGGGGTCCGGATGGCGGCGCGGCCCGACGTTCTGTGGGAAACGATTCTCAGCTTTCATCGGCTTAGAGACCGACGCGGGTCGCTCGTGTACGGAGAATGGCGTTCGGACACCCGGCCCCGGCTCAACGGGGAGACGCGGCTGCTCGCCGCGCTCGTCCCGAGTCGCGGTTACTTCCCCGACTTCCTGACACCTGCCGAGGGCGTGCACGGCCTCGACGAGGGCCTCCAGGCGGTCCGCGCGACCCCGGGGGACCGGCTCCACGCGGAGCTGGCCCTCCTGGGCGCCCACCGGCCCGGGGGCCGGACCGTGCCGCACTCGCTGCGCGCCCTCGCCGAGGGCGGTGACGAACCGTTCAGCCGGCTCGTCGGGGCCCTGCGCAGCTACCACCGGGCGGCGATCGAGCCGTACTGGCCGCACATCCGCGCCCGGGTCGAGGCCGACCGGGCGCTGCGCGGCCGGGCCCTGCTCGACGGCGGCGCCGGCGAACTCCTCGCCTCGCTGCCGCCGATGTTCCGCTGGCGCGCGCCCGTCCTGGAGGCCGACTATCCCGTCTCGCGCGACCTGCACCTCGACGGCAGGGGCCTGCTGCTCCAGCCCTCGTACTTCTGCCGCGGGACGCCGGTCGTCCTGCGCGACCCGACGCTGCCCCCGGTGCTCGTCTACCCGACGACGCACTACGACGCGCCGACCGTGCACGAGCCGGGCGGCTCCTCGCTGGCCAAGCTGGTCGGCAACACCCGCTCGGCGGTCCTGCACGCCATAGGAGACGGCGGTACCACCAGCGAACTCGCCCGCAGGGCGGGGGTGTCGCTCGCCTCGGCCAGCCAGCACGCGGGCGTGCTGCGCGAGGCGGGGCTCGTCTCGACGCTGCGGTACGGCAACGCGGTCCTGCACACCCTGACACCGCTGGGCGCCGCCCTTCTCGGCGGCGCCCAGCGGAGGGTCGCGGGGGCCGTCTCAGCGGCCCCGGTGGAGCGTCTCTACGCGCGGAACGGGCCCGTCACCTCGTAGGTGATGCCGCCCGAGGAGCTGCCGGAGGTGCCGCGCTGGCTGGAGAAGTACAGCCGCCTGCCGTCGGGGGAGAAGGCCGGTCCGGTGATCTCGGAACCGGACTGGCCGCTGATCCGCAGGAAGGGGGCGACGACGTCGTCCGGCGTGATGATGCAGATCTCCATGTTGCCGCCATCCTCGGCGACGAACAGGTCGCCGGAGGAGGAGCCGGTGACGTTGTCGACACCGGTCAGCGGGGCGCCGCCGCCGACCACCAGCGAGTCGTCGTAGGCCAGTTCGTAGGTGCTGGTGGCGAGGTTCACCTGCCAGAGGCGGTTGTCGCCCTTGGTGGTGAACCAGACGGTGTCGTTGGCGTAGTGGCAGCCCTCGCCGCCGTTGAACAACTTCGCGCCGGAGACCTGGTCACGGGTCGGGGTGGGCGAGCCGTCGGGGTCGGGGACGGTGGCCCAGGTGAAGGAACCGGAGGTCGCGGTACCGGCCTTGAGCACCTGGAGAGTGCCCGAGGAGAGGTTGCCCCAGGTGCTCGGGACGAAGCGGTAGAAGCAGCCGTCGGACGCGTCCTCGGTCAGGTAGATCACCTTGCGGACCGGGTCGGCGGCGGCGGCCTCGTGGTTGAACCGGCCCATCGCGGACCGGCGCACCGCCGCGTTCACACCCCACGGGTCGGTCTCGTAGACGTAACCGGTGCTGACCTCCTCGCAGGAGAGCCAGGTGTTCCACGGGGTCGCGCCGCCCGCGCAGTTGCGGTTGGTGTTGGAGAGGATGCGGTAGGCGGAGGTGACCGAACCCGTCGAGTTGAACTTGATGGCGCTCGCGCCGCCGGTGGTGGAGATCTCCGAGTTGGAGACATAGATCCAGCCGGTTCCGTCGGCGAAGCAGGCGCCGCCGTCGGGGGCGTTGTGCCAGGTGTACGAGGTGCCGGGGACGGTCTGTCCCGACCGGGCGATGACCCGGCTGCTGAATCCGCTCGGCAGCAGGATGCCGTTGGCGTCGGCCGCGCCGAGAGCCCCGTAGGGGCCGGCGCCGGGCTGGGCGGGGGCCGCGTAGGCCGCCCCGCGCATCAGGGTGCCGCCGAAGGCGGCTGCCGACGTGCCGATGACCGCTCCGCGCAGGAAACTGCGTCGCTCCACGTCTCACTCCAGAGTGGGTGGGTGAACCCGCCGCACGGTCTGCGGCGGGGTCGCGCGCTTTCGGAACCTAGGAGTACGGAGTTGGTACGGAGTTGACGGTGCAGCAACAACCGATGAAGGGGAAGCGTCGGTCGGAATGTTCTGTGGGGTTCAGCCGCTGGGGGCTCACGCCTCCGACTCCAGCAGCATCTTGAGCACGGCGAGGCGCTCGCGCCAGAACTCCTTGTAGGCGGCGACCGCGTCCGCGTCCGGGAGCTTCGTGTGGCCGAGGCCGATCTGGGTCTTCGTGTCGCCCTTCGGCGTCAGGTAGACCTCGATCCGGCTCGTCCCGCCGTCCCAGTCCGCCGTCACCGACTTCCCCGGCCGGTGGGTGCGCACCTCCAGCTCGCCGTCCGGGAGCCAGCGGCGGCGCAGCTCCTCGTCGGCGAAGGCGGCCGTGCAGCGGTCGGCCGGGGCGTTCACGGTCTTGCTCGCACTGACCTGCCAGCCGCCGCCGGAGGACTGGCCGACCTCGCGCAGCCCGCGCTCCTGCTCGTACCCGACGGTGATCGACTGGGCGTGCCAGCCGCTGACGCCGTGCGTGTCCACCAGATGGCGGGCGATCGCGGCGTGGTTCTGCCGCTCGGCGCCCCAGGCGTCGAGCAGCGCGAACTAGCCCGCCCAGTCCCTTCCGGTGGCGGAGGCCAGGGCGTCGTCCGACAATCGCTCGGTGATCTTCCTGCCTGCGGGGCTCATACATCCGACGCTAGCCCGGTCCCGAAGAAAGTTCCCGCGCGCCGATGAGTTCCGACGGGCCCCGCCGTCTTAACTCTCGAAAGCGCACACGAGACGCACGAGACACACGAGAGACAGAGAGAGCGACCGCCATGAACCAGATGATCTTCGTCAACCTGCCCGTGAAGGACCTGGAGGCCTCGAAGGCCTTCTGGAGCAAGCTGGGCTACTCCTTCAACCCGCAGTTCACCGACGAGACGGCCGCCTGCATGGTCATCAGCGACACGATCTTCGCGATGCTCCTCACCGAGGCCAAGTTCAAGGAGTTCACCAAGCCGGGCAAGGAGATCGCCGACGCGACGAAGTCGACCGAGGTCCTCATCGCGCTGAGCGCCGAGAGCCGCGAGAAGGTCGACGAGCTCGCGGACGGCGCTCTCGCTGCCGGCGGCTCGGCGGCGAAGGAGCCCATGGACTACGGCACGATGTACGGCCGCTCGTTCACGGACCCCGACGGCCACCACTGGGAGGTCATGTGGATGGACCCCGCCGCCGTCCAGGGCTGATCAGCGGCCGGCTCAGCCCTTCAGGCCGTCGTCGTGCGTCGCCTCAGGCCGAGACGCCGCCGTCGATCACCAGGTCGGTGCCGACGACCGCGCCGGCGGCGTCCGAGGCGAGGTACAGCACCGCCGCCGCCACTTCGGAGGCCGCGGAGATCCGGCCGAGCGGCGACTCGTCCTTCATCCGGACCGCCCGCTCGGCCTCCGTCTCGCCCGGCCGCAGCGACATCGTGGACTCCGAGGCCCCCGGGCTGACCGCGTTGATCCGGACCCCCTCGGCGATGTGGTCGAGGGCGGCGGCGCGGGTCATCGCGGAGACCGCGGCCTTGGAGACCTGGTAGCCGAAGACCCCGGGGATGCGCACATGCGGCCCGAGGTTGGAGGAGATGTTGACGATGGCGCCGCCGCCGTTGGCCCTCATATGGGCTACCTCGGCCTGGAGGGAGTGCAGGACACCGGTGACGTTGGTGTCGAGCAGGGCCTGCCAGTCCTCCAGGGGGAAGTCGGCCGCGGACGCGCCGCCCCGGAAGATCCCGGCGTTGTTCACGGCGACGTCCAGCCCGCCGAAGGTCTCGACGGTCTCCCGGACCAGACGGCGGGTGTCCTCGGCGCGGGACACGTCAGCAGTGACGGCGGCCGCGGTGCCGCCGGCGGCCTCGATGAGGGAGACCGTCTCGGCGAGGGTGGCCGCGCTGCGGCCGGAGACGACGACCTTCGCGCCCTCGGCGGCGAAGGCGAGCGCGATGGCCCGCCCGAGGCCGGTGCCGGCGCCGGTGACGAGAACGGTCCTGTCGGTGAAGCGTGCGGACATGGGTGACGACTCCTTGGGCGAAGCGGGGGTGGGCGTTCTTGACCGTACGTTCCAATATGTGGGCCGGGAAAAGGGCGCCCGAAGGCGCCCGTCTCTCGGCAGGTCTCAGTCCAGCAGGGCCAGGGCCTGTTCCGCCGCGTCATGGACCCGGGACGGGTCGCTGGACGCCTTGCCGACAACGCGGAGGCCCTGCATCAGGACGAGGAGCATCCGGGCCAGCGCCTGCGGATCGCGGTCCTGCGGCAGCTCGCCCTGGGCGCGGGCCCGGACCAGCGAGGCGTGGAGCAGGGTCTCGATCTGCTCCCAGCTCAGCTCCACCTTCCGCGCCACCGCCCCGTCGTGCGGCCCCAGTTCGGCGGCCGAGTTGGTGACGAAACAGCCGGCCAGGCGGGTCCTTTCGGCCCCCGCCTCCGCGGCGAAGCGCCGGAGCAGAGCCCTGACGGGCGGGAGTGCCGGCCCCGGCGCGGACAGTTCCTCCAGCATGAGCAGGTCGCGCGAGCCCTGGTAGCGGTCCAGCGCCTTCAGATACAGATCGTGCTTGTTGCCGAAGGTCGCGTAGATGCTGGCGCGGCCGATCCCGAGGTGCTCGACGAGATCGGCCATCGTCGTCGCCTCGTAGCCGCGCGCCCAGAACAGCTCAAGGGCTGCCTGGAGCGCGGCGTCCGGGTCGAATTCCTTGGTCCTGGCCACGTGATCGACTCTACGAGTATCCGGAACGAGCGGTCAAGTAAGCCGGTCGCACCGGCACCCCGGTCGCACCGGCCACCCGGTCGCACCGGCCACCCGGTCACACCGTGCGCACCGGGAACACCGCCACCGACACCGCCTCGTCGTCCAGGCACTTCCCCGTCTCCAGGTCGAAGCGCTGCTTCAGGAGCGGCGAGGCCACGAACGGCCGCCCGCCCGCCGAGCCGAGCAGCCCCCGGGACAGCACCTGCGCCCCGGTGAACGGATCGCGGTTCTCGATCGCGTACGCCCGCCCCGCCCGGTCCAGGAACAGCGCCGCCTGGCGGCCGTCGGGGAGCAGCGCGGCCACGCCCCGGCCCGGCGTCAGCCGGGAGGTGTCGCAGACCGTCGTCCAGGCGTCGGCCTCGACGTCGTGGGAGAGTTCGAGGTTCATCGGGCTTCAGACCCCTTCCAGAGTTCCGATGGTGAGGACGGTCAGGTCCGGCTTGATCTGGTCGCGCTCCGGCACGAACCGCACCGACGGGTCCGGCGCGTCCGGCGCGTTCACGAACGACACGAAGCGGCGCAGCCGGTCCGGGTCGTCCAGGGTCGCGGCCCACTCGTCCTGGTAGTCCTCGACATGGGCCGCCATCAGCGACTCCAGCTCGTCGCAGAGCCCCAGCGAGTCGTGCACGACCACGTCCCGCAAATGGTCAAGGCCGCCCTCGAGCCGCTCCAGCCAGGTCGAGGTGCGCTCCAGGCGATCAGCTGTCCGGATATAGAACATCAGGAACCGGTCGATCAGCCGCACCAGTTCGGCGTCCGACAGATCCTGCGCCAGCAGGTCCGCGTGCCGCGGGGTCGCGCCGCCGTTGCCGCCCACGTACAGGTTCCAGCCGCTGGCCGTGGCGATGACGCCGAAGTCCTTCGACTGCGCCTCCGCGCACTCCCGCGCGCAGCCGGAGACCGCCGACTTGAGCTTGTGCGGGGAGCGCAGGCCCCGGTAGCGCAGTTCGAGCTGGATCGCCATCTTCACCGAGTCCTGCACGCCGTAGCGGCACCAGGTCTGCCCCACACAGGACTTCACCGTGCGCAGCGACTTGCCGTACGCGTGCCCCGACTCGAAGCCCGCGTCGACCAGCCGGGTCCAGATCGCCGGCAGCTGCTCCACCCGGGCGCCGAACATGTCGATCCGCTGACCGCCCGTGATCTTGGTGTAGAGCCCGAAGTCGCGGGCCACCTCGCCGATCACGATCAGCTTCTCCGGGGTGACCTCGCCGCCGGGGATGCGGGGCACGACCGAGTACGAGCCGTTGCGCTGCATGTTGGCGAGGAAGTGGTCGTTGGTGTCCTGAAGGGCGGCCTGCTCGCCGTCCAGGATGTAACCGCCCACTCCGATCGCCGGCGCGAGACTGGCCAGGATCGAGCCGACCGTCGGCTTGCAGACCTCGCAGCCCTCGCCGCCGCGCGCCTCCGGCCGGCCGTGCGAGTCAAGCAGCTCGGCGAAGGACGTCAGCCGCAGCGTGCGGGTGATCTCGTACAGCTCACTGCGGGTGTACGAGAAGCAGGCGCACAGCCCCTTGTCCTCCGGCTCCGGCAGCAACTGCCCGATGAGCTTGACGCAGCTGCCGCAGCCCGTCCCCGCCTTGGTGCACTTCTTCACCTCCGGCAGCGACGAGCACTGGGTGATCGCGTGCTTGGTGACGTTGTGGCAGGAGCAGATGACGGCGTCGTCCGGCAGCGCGGACGGGCCGAGCGCGACCGGCGCGCCCGCGCCCGCAGGAAGCACCAACTGCTCGGGAGAGACCGGCGGTACGGAGCCGGTGAGCGGGCGCAGCATGCCGTACGAGTCGGCGTCGCCGACCAGGACGCCGCCGAGCAGCACGCCCTCGCCGTCGACCACGAGCTTCTTGTAGACGCCGGAGCGCGAGTCGGAGTAGACGACGTCGAGGCAGCCCTCGGTCGTGCCGTGCGCGTCGCCGAACGAGGCCACGTCCACACCGAGGAGCTTCAGCTTGGTCGACATGTCGGCACCGGTGAACCCAGCGCCCGCCTCGTCGGCGATCGTCGCCGCCGCCGTCAGCGCCATCTCGTAGCCGGGCGCCACCAGGCCGTACACCCGGCCGTCGGCCGCGAGCGCGCACTCGCCGATCGCGTACACGGCCGGGTCGGACGTCCGGCACTGCTCGTCGACCGCGATACCGCCCCGCTCGCCGACCGTCAGACCGCAGTCGCGGGCCAGCTGGTCCCGGGGCCGTACGCCCGCCGAGAACACCACCATGTCCGTGGCCAGTTCGGAACCGTCCGACAGGAGCATCCCGGTGACCGCGCCGTCCGCGGTCACGACCTCCTGCGTACCGGTGCCGGTGTGGACGGTCAGCCCCATCCGCTCGATCGTGCGCAGCAGCGCCGCGCCGCCGCCCTCGTCGACCTGCACGGGCATCAGCCGGGGTGCGAACTCCACGACGTGCGTGTCGAGTCCGAGCCCCTTGAGCGCGCCGGCCGCCTCCAGGCCGAGCAGGCCGCCGCCGACGACCGCGCCGGTCGTCGCCGTCTTGGCGTACTCCTCGATCGCGAGCAGGTCCTCGATCGTCCGGTACACGAAACAGCCGCGCGCGTCCTTGCCGGGGACGGGCGGTACGAAGGGGTACGAGCCGGTGGCCAGGACCAGCGTGTCGTACGCGAAGACCTGCCCGGAGCGGGCGGTGACCGTACGGGCGTCGCGGTCGATCGTCTCCGCCGGGTCGCCGACGTACAGCTCGATGCCGTGCTTCGCCATGAAGCCGTCCTCGACCATCGACAGGTCGTCGGGGGTGCGGCCGCTGAAGTACGAGGTCAACTGGACGCGGTCGTAGGCGGGGCGCGGCTCCTCGCAGAGCACCACGACCCGTGCGCGCCCGGTGACGCCCCGGTCCGCGAGCGCCTCCAGGAACCGCTGGCCGACCATGCCGTGGCCGACCAGGACGATGGTGGGGGTGTGCATCTCAGGAGCCTCCGTCATGGGTGAGCAGATGAAGCAGGGGAGCGTCGGGCAGGGCTTCGTCGCCCTCCCACGCCCGGGCGAGCGTGCCGACCGCGGCGAGATCGCCGAGCAGCACACCGCCGACGAGCCGGTCGCCGCGGACGACGACCTTGCGGTAGGCGCGGCGGGTGGCGTCGGTCAGCTGCACGACGTCGTCGCCGGGGAGGGGTGTGGCCTCGCCGAACGAGGCGAGGTCGAGCGCCACGGGGCCGCCTAGCGTGAGGCGGGTGAGGGCGCGGGTGCCGGTGTAGCGGACCGAGGCACCGGGGGCGGACGCGCCCGCAAGGGCGCCGTCCGTTGTGCCCACCCGTTCCGCCCCGGCGGAACGATTGCCCACAACTTCCTGGGCGAGCAGCTCCGCCAGGACATCCGCCTGTTCCAGGGCCGGGCCCGCCAACCCGTACACCCGCCCCGCGTGCTCCGCGCAGTCGCCGATCGCGTGGATGTACGGGTCCGACGTCCGCAGCTCGTCGTCGACGACGATGCCCTTGTGGACGTCCAGACCGGCGTCCCGGGCGAGGCCGACCCGCGGCCTGACCCCGCACGCCAGGACCACGACCTGCGCGTCCAGCACGAAACCGTCGGCCAGCTCGACGGCCGTCACCGCGCCGTCCTCCTGGCGCAGACCGCTGACCCGGCACTCGGTGTGGACCTCCACGCCCAGCGACTCCACGTGCTCGCGGAGCAGTGCAGAGGCCTGGACGTCCAGCTGCCGTTCCATCAGCCGCTCGCCCTGCTGGGTCAGCACGACCTCGGCGCCGAGCGCGGCCAGTGCACGGGCCGCCGAGACGCCGAGCAGCCCGCCGCCGATGACGACCGCGCGGACGCCGGGCCGGACGAGGGCCCGCAGCTCCAGGCAGTCGTCGAGCGTCCGGAAGGGGTGCACACCCGAGGGCAGCCGCGAGCCGCGCAGTCCGCGCAGCGGCGGCAGCACCGGGTTCGAGCCGGTCGCGAGGACGAGCCGGTCGTAACCGACCGCCGTACCGTCCTCGCACTCCACGATCCGGGCGGCCCGGTCGATCCGCACCGCCCGCACCCCGCGCCGCACCGGCTCCTGGGGAGCGGGCAGCGCGATCACCTCTGGCTCGTACCGCCCGGCGAGGACGTCCGCGAGCAGCACCCTGTTGTACGGTGCGTGCGGCTCCTCGCCGAGGAGGGTGACGGGCAGGCGCTGGGCGAGCCGGACGCCCGCCGTTCCGCCTCCGACCACCACGATCCGTGTACTCATGTCTCGAAGAGTGCGGGGCGGGTGTTACCCGGCGGCATCCCGATTGTTTCTCCTGCGGAACGCTGATCTCCGCCTTGGGGGGATCGCGCTGTGAGGCACAACCTCAGACGTAGCTCAAGACTCCAGAGATCGATGGACGGCACACCCATCCCCTCCCTAGGCTCGCGCGCATGCCGCCTGACATCTCCCTGACCACCGTCCTCCTGCTCTGCGCCGCCGCTCTCGTGGCGGGCTGGATCGACGCCGTGGTCGGCGGAGGAGGGCTCCTGCTGCTGCCCGCGCTGCTGCTCGGGCTCCCGCAGGTCCCGGCGGCGCAGATCCTCGGCACCAACAAGGCCGTCGCGATCGTCGGCACGTCCGGGGCCGCCGTCACGTACGTACGTAAGGCGCCCGTGCAGGTGAGGACGGCCGTACGGATCGGGCTCGCGGCCCTCGCCGGGTCCATGGGCGGCGCCTTCTTCGCGGCCGGGATCAGCAGCGACGTGCTGCGCCCGGTGATCATGGTGGTGCTGCTCGGTGTCGCCGCGTTCGTGATGCTCCGGCCGTCCTTCGGGACCCAGGGGGAGGACAGGGCGCCCGTCGGCCGGGCGCGGGTCGTCACCGCGATCGTGCTCGTCGGCGGCGGGATCGGCTTCTACGACGGGCTCTTCGGGCCGGGGACCGGCACCTTCCTGGTCCTCGCGCTCACCGCCGTACTCCATCTGGACCTGGTGACCGCCTCCGCCACCGCTAAGATCGTCAACGTGTGCACCAACGCGGGCGCGCTCGCGATGTTCGCCTACCAGGGCAGCGTGCTGTGGCAGCTGGCCGCCGTCATGGCGGTCTTCAACCTGGCCGGCGGGATGGTCGGGGCGCGGATGGCGCTGAGCAAGGGCGCGGAGTTCGTGCGCGGGGTGCTGCTGTTCGTCGTCTTCTCGCTGGTCGCGAAGCTCGCCTTCGACCAGTGGTCCTAAGGAGTTACCGCACCCCGATGAGGTGGCCGAAGGCGACCACGTTGCCCTGGTAGCCGGACTTCTTGGAGAAGCCGCCGCCGCAGGTGATGACCCGGATCTCGGCCCGGTCGTCCGTCTCTCCGTATACCTTCTGGTCGGGGAAGGCCTTGTTCTCGTACACCTCGACGGCGTCGATCGTGAACACGGCGGTCCGGCCGTCCTGGCGGTCCACCTCGATCCTGTTCCCCTTCTTGAGCGCGCCGAGGGCGTAGAAGACGGCGGGGCCCCGCGCGTTGTCGACATGGCCGGCGACGATCGCGGTGCCCTCGGCGCCGGGCGGGGTGCCGTCCTCGTACCAGCCGGCCATGTTGCGGTCGCCCGCGGGCGGTACGTCGAGGGTGCCGTCCGGGCCGAGGCCGAGCCGCATCATGGGCGTGTCGACGTCGATCTCGGGGATGCGGAGCCGGACGGGCGCGGAGGGCGGCAGCGGGTCGGCAGCGGCGGTGGTGTGCGCGTTCGGGCCCGCGGCGAAGGCCTGCGCGGCGGACGGTATCGGCGGGGTGACGTTCTCCGAGCCGTTCTGGACGAGCCAGACGCCGACGCACACGGCGACGGCTATGCCCCACCCCTTGCTCTTGCTGCTCACGGTGCGTGCCTCCGGGGGAGATGTGGCCCTCTGAGGGTGTGGCCCTGCCCCCGCCGGGCCGTGTACGGGCGCGCGGCGGGGGCAGGACGTGCGGTACGACTCAGCCGTCCTGCGCGCCGCTCGCCCGGCGGCGCAGGAGCCAGGTACCGCCCACGGCAGCCACGGCCAGCACCGCCGCACCCGCCGCGATCTGGGCGGTGTCGGGGCCGACGCTGCCCCCGACACCGGTCCGGACATGCCCGCTCGGGCTCTTGTGCTTGACGACGAGCTCGCCGCGAGCGGTCTTTCCGTTGTCGCAGGCCACGCTGATCCAGTAGGTACCGGGCTTGGCGTGCTGCGGGACCGTGAACTGACCGACCACGACCTCCTTGTGCGTGCTCGGGTTCAGCTGGAAGTCGCCCGCGCCGAGGGACTTCGCGTCACCGATGCCGTGGCCGTGCGAGCCGCAGGCGAGGGTGTTGACGGTGACGGTGGTGCCCGGGGTCGCGGAGGACGGGTAGACCTCGAGGGCTTCGGAGTTCCCGGCGTGGGCGGCGTGGGCGGCGGGGGCGCCGAGGGCGCCGATCGCGGCGACCGTCAGCGCGGTACCGGTGAGCAGGCGGGCAGTGGTGCGCATGGGGTCCTCCGGGGCGCGCGAGCGGTCATGCCGGGGAGGCCTCCTGGGAGGGACTTCCCGGGACCGGCCTCTTAGACCGAGATAAGAGCCGCCCCGCGCCCCGCGCCTGCTGATGGAGGGTCAGAATTACGCCGTCCGGTGCGGTGTGTCGCCTTGCGTGACAGGTATTTACGCAGGTCAGACCGGGTTACGTAGTGTCAGCTGACGGCCCGTGTCGAACGGGTGAACCGCGGCGACCTCGCCGGCCGCCGCCTCCGCGTGGGGCCGCTCTACAGCTCCTCCCACCCCACCGACTCGTACGCCCCGTACACCCGCCCCATCAGCTCCTCGTCCACCTCGAACGTGACGTCGTCGATCCCGCCCACCGGGGAGATCCCCCGGGAGTTCGTCACGAATGCCGCCCGCATCCCCCGGAGGTCGGCCAGCGTGACCCGGCGCCGTACCGACCCCAGGCGCGGTTCCAGGAGCGCCATGGTGATGCCCGTGAGGCAGGGGGCCGAGGGCCAGATCACCGAAGTGCCGTTCCAGAAGGCGATGTTGGTGGTCGCGCCCTCCGCGATCTCGCCGCCCCAGGAGGTCAGGAGGGCGTCGTCGTACCCCAGGCGGCGGGCGGCCTCGCCGAAGTACGACTGGCCGAAGCCGCCCAGGTGCTTGATGTGGGGCGCGGGGCGCCAGTAGTCGACGGACTTCAGGCGCTGCGGGGTCGGGGGCGCCGTGGCCGGGCCTCGGAGGGTGACCGCGAGGCGGACGCCCTCGTACACGTACACCCGCGCCGTCGCGTCCCGCAGGTCCGCCGCCTTCAGGGCGCCGGTCAGGAGCCGGCGGACGTGCTCGCCGTCGACGCCCTGGCCGAAGAGCTCGCGGGTCGAGCGGTCGAGGCGGTCGACGTGCAGGCCGAAGCCGCGCACCCGCCCGTTCCGTACCTGCATCGCGGTGAAGTGGCCGAAGCCGCTCATCAGGGTGGCGAGGAGCGCGGGATCGGTCGCCGGTACGCCGTCGATCTCGATGTAAGGGGGAGGCGTCGTCATGCCCTCACCGTATGCGGCGAGCGGCGACGCACGCGGAAAAACTCCGCTTGACCTCAACCAAACTTGAGGTACCAGGATCCTCGGCATGGACATCACGAACTCCGCATCCCTCAAGCTCGCTCTCATCGTCGCCAGCAACCGCGAAGGCCGGTTCGCCCCCGTCCTCGCCGACTGGTTCCGCGCCCGTCTCGACGAACGCACGGACTTCACCGTCGACGTCGTCGACCTCGCCGACGTCGACCTGCCCACGGCCCTCTCCCACCACCCCGACGCCACCGTCCGCGCCGAACTCGCCAAGGTCTCCCCGGTCCTCGCCGCCGCCGACGCCTTCGTCGTCCTCACCCCCGAGTACAACCACTCCTTCCCCGCCGCCCTCAAGTCCCTCATCGACTGGCACTTCACCGAGTGGCAGGCCAAGCCCGTCGGCTTCGTCTCGTACGGCGGGATGTCCGGCGGCCTGCGCGCCGTGGAGCAACTGCGCCAGGTCTTCGCCGAGATGCACGCCGTGACCGTCCGCGACACGGTCTCCTTCCACAACGCGCACGGGCACTTCGACGAGAACGGGCGCCACAAGGACCCCACCGGTCCCGACGCCGCCGCCAAGTCGATGCTCGACCAGCTCGCCTGGTGGGCGCAGTCCCTGCGCGACGCCAAGTCCGTCCGCCCGTACGGCGCCTGAGAGGCCGACATGCTGCTCCGACTCGTCGGCGGCCGGCTCCGGCCCTACCGCCGCACCCTGGCCCTCGTCGTCCTCCTCCAGCTCGTCCAGTCCCTCGCCTCCCTCGCCCTGCCCACCCTCAACGCCGACGTCATCGACAACGGCGTGCTGCGCGGCGACACCGCCCATGTCCTCACCGGCGGCGGCCTGATGGCCGCCGTCACCCTCCTCCAGGCCGCCGCCGCGGCGGCCGCCGTCTACTTCGGCGCCAAGATCGCCATGGGGGTCGCCCGCGACCTGCGCGCCGCCGCCTTCCGCCGCGTCCAGGACTTCTCCGCCCGGGAGATGAGCCGCTTCGGCACCGCCTCCCTCATCACCCGCACCACCAACGACGTCCAGCAGGTCCAGACGTTCGCCGTCCTCGTCCTGACGATGCTCGTGGCGGCGCCCCTGATGTGCGTCGGCGGGGTCGTCATGGCGCTCGACCAGGACGTCCCGCTCGCGCTGCTGCTCCTGCTCTTCGTCCCGCTCATGGCCGGGGCCGTCGGCACCGTCGTCCTGCGGATGCGGCCGCTCTTCCGCGGCATGCAGGAGCGGGTCGACGGGGTCAACCGGGTGATGCGCGAGCAGATCACCGGCGTCCGGGTCGTCCGCGCCTTCGTCCGGGACCGCCACGAGCAGCACCGGTTCGCCGCCGCCAACGACGAACTGCGCGAGGTCGGACTGCGGGTCGGCGGGCTCCAGTCGATGATGTTCCCGATCGTGCTGATCGTCTGGGAGCTCGCGACCGTCGCCATCATCTGGGTGGGCGCCGACCGGATCGAGTCCGGGGCGCTGCAGGCCGGTTCGCTGATCGCGTTCCTCGGCTATCTGCTCCAGATCATGATGTCGGTGATGATGGTCCTCTTCCTGATGATGCACATGCCCCGCGCCGAGGTCAGCGCCGAACGCATCCAGGAGATCCTCGCCACCGAACCGTCCGTCACCGCCCCGGTCGCCCCCGTCCGCGAGCTGCGTGGCCCGGGACAACTCGACATCCAGGGCGCCGACTTCAGCTACCCCGGCGCCGAGGAACCCGTCCTCCGCTCCGTGAGCCTCAGCGCCCGCCCCGGCCGCACCACCGCCGTCATCGGCTCCACCGGCAGCGGCAAGACCACCCTCCTCGGCCTCGTCCCGCGCCTCTTCGACGCGACCGGCGGCGAGGTCAGGGTCGGCGGGGTCGATGTCCGCGCCATGGACCGCGCGCTGCTCGCCCGTACCGTCGGACTCGTCCCGCAGAAGCCGTACCTCTTCTCCGGCACTGTCGCGAGCAATCTGCGGTACGGGAGGCCCGAGGCGACCGACGACGAGCTGTGGCACGCTCTGGAGGTCGCCCAGGCCGCCGACTTCGTACGCGAGCTTCCCGAGGGGCTCGACGCGCCGGTCGCACAGGGCGGCACCAACCTCTCCGGCGGACAGCGCCAGCGGCTCGCCATCGCCCGGGTCCTCGTCGCCCGCCCCCAGGTGTACCTCTTCGACGACTCCTTCTCCGCCCTGGACTACCGCACCGACGCGCTGTTGCGGGAGGCGTTGAAGGCCGAGACCGCCGACGCGACCGTCGTCATCGTCGCCCAGCGCGTCTCCACCATCCGCGACGCCGACCGGATCGTCGTCCTCGACCAGGGCCGGGCCGTCGGCAGCGGCACCCACGAGGAACTCATGCGGGACAACGCCACCTACCGGGAGATCGTCCTCTCCCAGCTCACCGAGGAGGAAGCAGCGTGAGTGCCCCTCAGCGCCGGGGACCCGCCGTGCAGCAGCGCGGTCCCGGCATCGCCACCCCGTCCCTCGAACGCTCCCTGAACTTCCGCTCCTCCGGCCTGCGCCTGCTGCGCACCATGGCCCCCGAACGCCCCCTGCTCCTCGGTGTGCTCGCCGCCGCCGCGGCCGGTGTCTCCCTCGCCGTCCTCAGCCCGCTGATCCTCGGCCACGGCACCGACCTCGTCGTGAGGGGCGCCGCGAGCCCGGCCGGCGTCGACTTCCGCGCGGTCGGCGGGGCGCTGGCCGCCGCCTTCGCCGTCGTCGCCGGCTCCGCCGGGCTCAACTGGCTCCAGCAGCGGCTCGCCACGACCGTCGTCCAGCGCGCCGGGCACCGGCTGCGCGCCGAGGCCCAGAGCAAGCTGGCCCGGCTGCCGCTCTCGTACGTCGACCGGCAGCCGCGCGGCGAGGTGCTCAGCCGCACCACCAACGACATCGACAACATCACCCAGACCCTCCAGCAGGCCTTCAGCCAGATGGTCCGGGCGCTGCTCACGATCGTCGGCGTGCTGGTGATGATGTGCTGGATCTCGCCGCTGCTCGCCCTCGTGGCCCTCGCGACCGTCCCCGTCTCGCTGCTGGTCGCGGCCCGGATCGGCAAGCGCGCCCAGCCGCAGTTCGTGCGGCAGTGGGCCGTCACCGGCCGCCTCAACAGCCATGTCGAGGAGATGATCACCGGACACGCGGAGGTCGTCGCCTTCGGGCGGCGCGACGCGGCCGTGGCGCGCTTCGACGAGCTCGGGGAGGAGCTGTACGGGGCGAGCTTCCGGGCCCAGTTCATCTCCGGCTTCATCCAGCCGGCGCTCACCTTCGTCGGCAACCTCAACTACGTCCTGATCGCGGTCGTCGGCGGACTGCGGGTGGCGAGCGGAACGCTGAGCGTCGGCGACGTGCAGGCGTTCATCCAGTACTCGTACGAGTTCAGCGGCCCGATCAACCAGGTCGCGGCGATGGCCAATCTGCTCCAGTCCGGAGTCGCCTCCGCCGAGCGGGTCTTCGACCTCCTCGACGCGGAGGAGGAGTCCCCGGCGCCCGCCGGCTCGCGGCGCCCGGAGACGGTCACCGGGCGGGTCTCCTTCGAGAAGGTGGCGTTCCGCTACGAGCCGGGGAAGCCGCTCGTCGAGGATCTGTCCCTGACGGTGGAGCCGGGGCAGACGGTCGCGATCGTCGGGCCGACGGGCGCCGGCAAGACGACGCTGGTCAATCTGCTGATGCGGTTCTACGAGGTGACGGGCGGCCGGATCCTGCTCGACGGGGTGGACGTGGCGGGCATGTCGCGCGAGGACCTGCGGTCGGGGATCGGCATGGTGCTCCAGGACACCTGGCTGTTCGGCGGCACGATCGCCGAGAACATCGCGTACGGGGTGCCGGGCGAGGTCTCGCGCGAACGAGTCGTCGAGGCCGCCATGGCCGCGCACGCCGACCGGTTCATCCGCACCCTGCCCGACGGCTACGACACGGTCCTCGACGAGGACGGCGCCGGGCTCAGCGCGGGCGAGAAACAGCTGATCACGATCGCCCGGGCGTTCCTGTCCGAGCCGGTGATCCTGGTCCTGGACGAGGCGACCAGCTCGGTCGACACCCGTACCGAGGTCCTCATCCAGCGGGCCATGTCCTCGCTCAGGAAGGGCCGTACGTCGTTCGTGATCGCCCACCGGCTCTCCACCATCAGGGACGCGGACGTGATCCTGGTGATGGAGAACGGCTCGATCGTGGAGCAGGGCTCGCACGAGGAGCTCCTTGCCTCGGGCGGGGCGTACGCGCGGCTGCACGCGGCCCAGTTCGCGGCGGCGGCCTGACGGTACGGTGACGGCGTGACGCTCGCACTCACCGTACTGACCACCACCGACAGCGCCGCCAAGGCACAGGAGCTCGCGCGCGGGGCGGTCGAGGCCCGCCTCGCCGCCTGCGCGCAGGTCTCCGGGCCGATCACCTCCGTCTACCGCTGGCGGAAGGCGATCGAGACGGAGGAGGAGTGGCAGGTCGTCTTCAAGACGACCGACGCGCGCTACGAGGACCTGGAGGCGCACCTCCTCGCCGCGCACGACTACGACACGCCGGAGATCATCGCCACTCCGGCGGTCCGGGTCTCGGCCGCGTATCTGGCGTGGCTCGAGACCGAGACGACCACCGCATGACCGAGCTGCCGTTCTTCGTCTACGGCACGCTCCGGCCGGGTGAGCACAACCACGACCGCTTCCTCCTGGGCCGCACGGCACGGGAGGAACCGGCGCGTCTGGCGGGCGCGCTGCTGTACGACGGCCCCGGCTATCCGTACGCCGTACCGGGCGAGGGCCAGATCGCGGGCGACCTGGTGACCGCCGCGCCCGGCGCGTACGCCGAACTCCTCGCCGTACTGGACCTGGTGGAGCTGCCCGCCGGGTACGAGCGGGCCGAGCGCGAGGTGGTACGGGTCCGGGACGGGGCGGCCGTCCGGGCCTGGGTCTACTTCGCCGCGCCCGGCACCCCGTACGGGCCGCTCATCAGGGGCGGGGACTGGCGGGCTCGACCCGGACCGCGCACGTCTTGAACTCGGGCATGCGGGAGATGGGGTCGAGCGCCGGGTTGGTGAGGGTGTTGGCCCGGCCCTCGCCGGGCCAGTGGAACGGCATGAAGACCGTGTCCGGGCGGATGGCCGTGGTGATTCGCGCGGGCGCGACGGCCCGCCCGCGCCGCGACACGACGGCGACCCGCTCGCCCTCGCCCACCCCGATCCGCTCGGCGAGCCGCGGATGCAGCTCCACGAACGCCCCGGGCGCGGCGGCGTTCAGCCCCTCGACGCGCCGCGTCTGCGCACCGGACTGGTACTGCGCGACGACCCGCCCGGTCGTCAGCACGACCGGATACTCGTCATCGGTCTCCTCAGCCGCCGGCCGATGCACCACGGCCACGAACCGCGCCCGCCCATCGGCGGTAGCGAACCGCTCGAGGAAGAGCCGGGGGGTCCCGGGGTGGGGGCGTGAGGTCGGGGCGCCCGGCGCGGTGTCGCGGAGCCGGTCCGACGGGTCGGACTCGGCGCCCGGCTCGGCGCCCGGCGCGTCATCGCGGGCCTCCGCCCTGGCCCCGGCCGGCCCGCCCGTCTGCTGAGCCGCGCCGCCCGCGTGCGTGGCAGCGGCTTCAGCCGCGCCTCGTGCTCGTGCGGCGCTTGCCCCCGCTGCTGCGGCGGCCGCGTCGCTCGGCGCGGTGTCGCGGGGCTTCGCCCCAGCTCCCGCCTGGGGTTCCGGTGCGGCTCCGGCCTCGGCCGACCCAGATGCCGACGCCTCCTCCGGGCAGGGCCAGAAGACGCCGTTCTCCTCGCGGATGCGGCGGTAGCTGATGCCCGAGTAGTCCGCCGGGCCGCCCGCCGACGCGCGGCGGAGTTCGTCGAAGACCTCCTCCGGGTCCGTGGGGAAGCCCTTCTCCCAGCCGAGGAGGGCCGCGAGGCCGTTCAGGACCTCCAGGTCGGTGCGGACACCGTCCGGCGGGGTGATCGCGCGCTCCCGGAGCAGCACGCGGCCCTCCAGGTTCGTCGTGGTCCCCGTCTCCTCCGCCCACTGGGTGACCGGAAGCACCACGTCCGCCAGCTCCGCCGTCTCCGACAGGACCACGTCCGCGACGGCCAGGAAGTCCAGCGAGCGCAGCCGCCCCTCTATGTGCGCGGCGCGCGGCGCCGAGACGACGGGATTGGAGCCCATGAGGAGCAGGGACTTCACGTCGCCGCCCAGCGCGTCCAGGAGCTCGTACGCGCTGCGGCCCGGACCCGGCAGCGAGTCGGGGTCCACGCCCCACACCCGCGCCACGTGCTCCCGCGCCGCCGGGTCGTCCAGCTTCCGGTAGCCGGGCAACTGGTCCGCCTTCTGGCCGTGCTCACGGCCGCCCTGCCCGTTGCCCTGCCCGGTGAGACAGCCATAGCCGGAGAGCGGCCGGCCCGCTTTCCCCGTCGCGAGGCACAGGTTGATCCACGCGCCGACCGTGTCCGTGCCCTTCGACTGCTGCTCCGGGCCGCGCGCGGTCAGCACCATCCCGCTCTCCGCGTCGCAGAACATCCGCATGGCGTCGCGGAGTTGCGGCACCGGCACGCCGGTGATCCGCTCGACCAGCTCCGGCCAGTGCGCCATCACCCCGGCACGGGCCGCCTCCCAGCCGGAGGTGCGGGTCGCGATGAACTCCTCGTCCACCCGCCCCTCGGCGACCACGAGGTGGAGCAGCCCCAGGGCCAGCGCGAGGTCCGTGCCGGGGCGGGGCGCGAGGTGGAGGTCGGCCTGTTCGGCGGTGCGGGTGCGGCGCGGGTCGACGACGATCAGCTTCCCGCCGTTCGCCCGCAGTTCGGTGAAGTAGCGCAGCGCGGGCGGCATCGTCTCGGCCGGGTTGGAGCCGACGAGGATCACGCAGCCGGTGCGCGGTATGTCCTCCAGCGGGAACGGCAGCCCCCGGTCGAGCCCGAACGCCCGCTGGTGCGCGGCCGCCGCGGACGACATGCAGAAGCGCCCGTTGTAGTCGATCTGAGAGGTGCCGAGCACGACCCGGGCGAACTTGCCCAGCGTGTACGCCTTCTCGTTGGTGAGGCCGCCGCCGCCGAAGACCCCCACGGCATCGGGTCCGTGGTCGGCGCGGGTCCGGCGCAGCCCGTCGGCGACGGCGGCGAGTGCCTCCTCCCAGGTGGCCGACTTCAGGGCGCCTGTGTCAGGGCAACGGACCAGGGGCCCGGTCAGCCTGACCCGGGAGGAGAGTACGGCCGGGGCGGTACGGCCCTTGCCGCACAGCGCGCCCCGGTTGACGGGGAAGTCCGGGCGCGTGACCACCTCCACAGAGCCGTCCGCCGGGCGCAGCGACATGCCGCACTGGAGAGCGCAGTAGGGACAGTGCGTGGGGGTGGTGACAGCCTCGGACATGCGGAGACCTTACGACAGGCGTGTTACGGGAAGGGGTGCACCGGATTACAGACCCCGGGCGTACTGCTCCGCCGGACACCGCCCCCGAGGTGAGGCGCTAGCGGGTCTCCGCCGACGCCAGCGCCTCCGTCACGCCCTTCTCGCGCTCCCCCAGGAAGTGCGGATCCGGCCGCAGCGTCGCGTCCACGGCCGCCTTGCCCGCCGCGACGAGCTCCCGGACGCCGCCGTAGTAGAAGACGGAGTCGTGGGGTTCGACGACCTTCACTCCGTACGACTCGATTCCGGCCGCCCGGCAGAGCGCGACCGCCCGCTTGATGTGGAAGTCCTGGGTGACGAGGACGGCCCGGTCCACCCCGAAGATCCTCTTCGCGCGGACGCAGCTGTCCCACGTGTCGAAGCCCGCGTAGTCGCTGACGATCCGGCCGTCCGGCACGCCGCGCCCGGCGAGGTACGCGCGCATCGCGTCGGGCTCGTCGTACTCGGCGCGGCTGTTGTCGCCGGTGACGAGGACGACCTTGACCTTGCCCGCGCGGTAGAGCTCGGCGGCGGTGTCGAGCCGGTGCGCGAGGTACGGCGTGGGCCGCCCCTTCCAGAGGCCGGCGCCGAAGACGACGGCGACGTCCTGCGCGGGGACCTCGGCGGTGGTCCGGAGCCGGCTGTCGGCGACGGCGTGCATCCAGGTGGCGGGGGTGAGGGCGAGGACGGCGCCCAGCATGACGGCCTGGACGGTACGGCGGCGGGCTCGCCGGGTGCGCGGCAGCAGCGGCAGTGGCGTGACCCGCTTCAGCCGGGCGGCCACCCGGGCCGGTACGCGTACGCGTCGCATGGACGAACCTCCGTGGATCTTGCCTGCCCCGTCACCCTGTCCGACGCGGAAACGGGCCCTTCGGTTCGCTCCGGCCGTACAGAACGGTGGCGAGGACCATCCCGAGCAGCCCGCCGACGAGCTGCGCCCCGACGAATCCGGGCAGCGAGGAGGGGGCGATTCCGGTGAAGGAGTCGGAGAAGGCGCGGCCGACCGTCCCGGCCGGGTTGGCGAAGGAGCCCGAGGAGGTGAACCAGATCGCCGCCAGGAGGTACCCGCCGACGGCGACCGGGGCGAGCGAGGAGCGGCCGATGCGGCGCAGCCCCTGGACGAGCAGGACGAGCCCGGCGGTGGCGACGGTCTCGCCGAGCAGCAGGTGGGGATCCGAGCGGACCGCGGTGGACCAGGTGCCCGGCGTCCGCCCGAACATCGCCTCGGCGAGCAGGGCCCCGGCGACGGCCCCGGCGAACTGGGCGGCGAGGTAGACGGCGATCTCGCGGACGTCCGGGGCGCCGTCCTCGCCCCGCCGGGCCCACCACTCGGAGAGCGTGACGACCGGGTTGAGGTGGCCACCGGAGAGGGGGCCGAGGAGGGCGATGAGCAGGCCGAGCCCGAGGGCGGAGGCGAGCGAGTTGGCCAGCAGACGCACCCCGGTGTCCTGGCTGAGCGCGGCCGCCTGGATGCCCGATCCGACGACGACGGCCACCAGCGCGGCGGTGCCGACGAGTTCGGCGACGGCCCGTCTGGACAGCCCGGGGAGAGGAGAGGGAGTCATTCGCATGGCGGAAAAGATATTCCGCTAGACAAAAGAATGAGGAAGGGAGGGGGAAAGCCGTACGATCCGCAGATGATCACCGAGGCTGTCCGCAACAACGCCGCGTGGTGCGAGGCGATGTGCCGCTCCCACGGCCGCCCCGGCGCCTTCGGGCCGCGCGCCTGGACCAACGGGCGCCGCACGCCGCCGTACTACCCCGACGCCGTGACACTGACCGCCGACGCGTCCGTACGGGACGTCCTCGACGGCATCGACCGGAGCGCGCCCGGCGCCTCGGTCAAGGACAGCTTCGCCCGTCTCGATCTGTCCGCCGAGGGCTTCCGGTTGCTGTTCGAGGCGCGCTGGATCCACCGGCCCGCCGGCCTCCCCGTGCCGTCGTCGGACGCGTCCTGGCGTCCCGTCCGTACCGCGGCGGCGCTCGCCGACTGGGCGGCGGCCTGGAGCGGAGGGGACGAGGACGAGGCCGCACTCTTCCGCGCGGAGCTGCTCGCCGACACGGCCACGACGGTCGTCGCGGGGTACGGGGCGGACGGCCGGATCGTCGGGGGAGCGGTGCTCAGCGAGAGCGGCCGGGTGACCGGCGTCTCCAACCTCTTCGCCGCCGACGGCACCGACCCGGCCGCGTCCTGGTCCGGCTGCCTGAGCCTCGTACGGGGCGGCCGCGCCGTCGTCGGCTACGAGTCGGGCGACGACCTGCCGCCCGCGCTGTCCGCCGGTTTCGAGGAGATCGGCTCCCTGCGGGTCTGGCTGGACGCCTGACAGCGCGGACCGGGTGCCGGTGAGGCCACGGAAAACACTCGTGACGCCCACGCAACGGGGAGGCAACGAGCCGCCGTCAGGATCAGGGCATGACGGAGGCGGACAGCACGTTCGACAGCACCGCCGAGCTGCTCGGCACGATCACGACGCGGCTCGGCGAGCGGCTCAGTCACGTCCGGCCGTACGGCCGCCGCGTGACCGGGCGCCCTGCCCCCGCCCTCGTCGCCGTGGGCCACGGCAGCCGCGACCCACGGGCCGCCGCCACCCTCGCCCACCTGATCGACCGCATCCGCGAACTCCGCCCCGGCCTCGACGTCCGCCTGGCCCACATCGAACTGAACACCCCGCTCCTGCCGGACGTCCTCGCCGAACTGACGACGGAGGCCGCCGCCCCGGGGACGGCGGCGGGGCTCGCCGGGACGGTGCACGCCGGGGCGGGGCTCGCGGCCGGCACGGTGCACGCGGCCGGGATGGGGCACGCGGCTGGGACGGTGCACGCGGCCGGGACGGGGCACGCGGCTGGGACGGCGCACGCGGCCGGCACGGTGCACGCGGCTGGGACGGGGCACGCGGCCGGCACGGCGCACGCCGTGGCCTCGGCGGGCCTGGCCGACCCCGGGGCCGTCCTCGTCCCGCTGCTCTTCGGCCCCGGCTATCACGTGAAGTACGACCTGCCCGCCGCGGCCGCCGCCGTGCCCGACGGCCGGGTCCGGATCGCCGAGCCCCTCGGCTCCCACCCGCTGCTCGTCGAGGCCCTCGCCGACCGCCTCGCCGAAGCCGGCTGGACCTCCGCGGACAGCGCCTCGCGCTCCACCGGCGTCGTCCTCGCGGCGGCCGGCTCCCGCGACCCAGAAGCCCTCGCCGCCGTGCGCCGGATCGCCGCCGCGCTGGGGGAGCGGCTCGGCGGGGTGCCCGTCGTCCCCGCGTACGCCTCCGCCGCCACGCCCACCGTCCCCGACGCGCTGCGCGTCCTCGCCGCCCGGGGCCGCCACCGGGTCGCCGTCGCCTCCTGCTTCACCGCCCCCGGCCTCTTCGCCGGCCGCGCCGCCGCTCACGCCCCCTGGATCGCCGCGCCCCCGCTCGGCGCGCACCCCGCCCTCGCCCGCCTGGTCCTCCACCGCTACGACCAGTCCCTCGCCACGACGCCCTTGACCCCCTCGCGCGAACTCGCCTCCGCGTGAGGGCGGCGACGCGAGCGGGCCCGACCGCCTGTCGGTGTCCGGTGTCCCGGCACGGCCGAGCGGACCCACCCCGCCTGCCAGTGTCCCGGCGCCCGGGCCGAGCGGGCCCGACCGCCTGCCGGTGTCCGGCACCCCGACCCGCGGGCCCGACCCACCGGCAGGTGTCCCGGCACGGCCGAGCGGACCCACCCCGCCTGCCAGTGTCCCGGCGCCCGGGCCGAGCGGGCCCGACCACCTGCCGGTGTCCGGCACCCCGGCCGACCGCGGGCCCAACCCCGCCAGCCGATGTCCCGGCACCCTGGCCGAGCGCGCCCGACCCGCCTGGTCGGTGTCCGGCACCCGCGCCGACCCGCGGGCCCGACCCACCGGCCGGTGTCCCGGCACCCCGGCCGAGCGGCCCGACCCGCCCGCCGGCGCGCCCCGGCGCCCCGGGCCGAAAGACACCCGCCCTACCTCCCACTGTCCGCCCCGCCCGTTACCTTCGGTGCATGGAAGGCTTCACGGACACCCCCGGCACCACGGACACCCCTGACTTCACCGATACCTCCGGCATCACGGACACCCCCGGTTACGACGACACCGCCACCGACCGCTGGGCCGCCGAGCCCGACAAGCGGCCCGGGCGGACCGCCTTCCAGCGGGACCGGGCGCGGGTGCTGCACTCCAGCGCCCTGCGCAGACTCGCGGGCAAGACCCAGGTCGTCACCCCCGGCTCGCAGACTCACGCCTGGGACGCCAGCCCCCGCACCCGGCTCACCCACTCCCTGGAGTGCGCCCAGGTCGGGCGCGAGCTGGGCGCCGCGCTCGGCTGCGACCCCGACCTCGTCGAGGCCGCCTGCCTCGCCCACGACATGGGCCATCCGCCCTTCGGGCACAACGGCGAGGTCGCGCTCAACGAGTTCGCCAAGGACTGCGGCGGCTTCGAGGGCAACGCCCAGTCCCTCCGGCTCCTGACCCGTATCGAGCCCAAGCGGTTCATCGCCGACCCCGCCACCGGCCGGCCCGTCAGCGTCGGCCTCAACCTCACCCGTGCCGTCCTCGACGCCGCCACCAAGTACCCCTGGCCGCGCGGCGGCCACCCCGAGAACCCCGACTCGCCCAAGTTCGGCGTGTACGAGGACGACCTGCCCGTCTTCGCCTGGGCCCGCGAGGGCGCCCCCGCGCACCGCAAGTGCTTCGAGGCCCAGGTCATGGACTGGTCCGACGACGTGGCGTACTCCGTCCACGACTTCGAGGACGGCCTGCACGCCGGCCACATCGACCCGAACATGCTCTTCTCGGAGCCCGAGCGCGCCGACATCTGGGCCGTCGCCATCGGCCGTTACGTACCGGACGACACCGATCCGCAGGAGCTCGCCGACGCCCTCGACCGGCTCATCGACCAGGACTGGTGGCCGCACGGCTACGACGGATCGGCCGTCGCCCAGGCCCGCCTCAAGGACGCCACCAGCCAGCTGATCGGCCGCTTCTGCCTCGCCGCCGAGGGCGCCACCCGCCAGACGTACGGCTCCGGCCGCCTCACCCGGTACGCGGCGGAGCTCGTCGTCCCCCGCGAGACCCGCAACGAATGCGCCGTTCTCAAGGCCGTCGCCGACCGGTACGTGATGCAGCGCGCCGAGCAGGAGGCGCTCCGCGCCGACCAGCGCATCGTCCTCGCCGAACTCGCCGAGGCGCTCACCGCCCGCGCCCCCGAGGGCCTCGACCCGCAGTTCCGGGCCCTTTTCGACGCGGCGGACGACGACAGGTCACGCAAGCGGGTGATCATCGACCAGATCGCCTCCCTCACCGACGCCTCCGCCCGCACCCTCCACGCCCGCCTCCGCCACCCCCGCCCGTGATGACCCCCCGCCCCCTTCCGCCATCACGCTCCGTGCGGGACGCTCGGCTGAGGGCCCGAGGCGGTACGGCTCGCCCAACGCCCGGAGGCGTAGCGTAGAAGCGGTCGCAACGAGGAGGCATCAAGTGGTCGACGCAGATCAGACCTTCGTCATCGTCGGCGGGGGACTGGCCGGAGCCAAGGCGGCGGAGACGCTCCGCTCCGAGGGATTCACCGGCCGCGTGATCCTCATCGGCGACGAGCGCGACCACCCCTACGAACGCCCACCGCTCTCCAAGGGCTACCTCACCGGCAAGGAGGAGCGCGACAGCGTCTTCGTGCACGAGCCCGCCTGGTACGCCCGCGCCGAGGTCGAGCTCCACCTCGGGCAGCCCGTCACCGCCGTCGACCGCGAGGCCCGCACCGTACGCCTCGGCGACGGCACCACCATCCGCTACGACCGGCTCCTCCTCGCCACCGGCGCCGAGCCGCGCCGCCTCGACATCCCCGGCACCGGACTCGCCGGCGTCCACCACCTGCGCCGGCTCGCCCACGCCGACCGGCTGCGCCAGGTCCTGGCCGCCCTCGGGCGCGACAACGGCCATCTGGTGATCGCGGGCGGCGGCTGGATCGGCCTGGAGGTCGCCGCCGCGGCCCGCGGCTACGGCGCCGAGGTCACCGTCGTCGAGTCCGAGCCCACCCCGCTCCACCACGTCCTCGGCCCCGAGCTCGGCCAGCTCTTCGCCGATCTGCACACCGAGCACGGCGTCCGCTTCGTCTTCGGCGCCCGGCTCACCGAGATCGTCGGCCAGGACGGCATGGTCCTCGCCGTCCGCACCGACGACGGCGAGGAGCACCCCGCCCACGCCGTCCTCGCCGCGATCGGCGCCGCCCCGCGCACCGCGCTGGCCGAAGCCGCGGGCCTCGCCCTGGTCGACCGCGCGCACGGCGGCGGCATCGCTGTCGACGAGTCGCTGCGCACCTCCGACCCCGAGATCTTCGCCGCCGGCGACGTCGCCGCCGCCCACCACCCGCTCCTGCACTCCCGGCTGCGCGTCGAGCACTGGGCCAACGCCCTCAACGGCGGCCCGGCCGCCGCCCGCGCGATGCTCGGCCAGCACGTCTCGTACGACCGCGTGCCGTACTTCTTCTCCGACCAGTACGACCTCGGCATGGAGTACTCGGGCTGGGCGCCGCCCGGCTCCTACGACCAGGTCGTGCTGCGCGGCGACGTCGGCAAGCGGCAGTTCATCGCCTTCTGGCTCAAGGACCGCAAGGTGCTCGCCGGGATGAACGTGAATGTGTGGGACGTCACAGAGCCGATCCAGCGGCTCATCCGCGCCCAGTCCCCGGTGGACACCGAGGCCCTCGGAGACCCCTCCGTCCCTCTGGAGAGCCTCGTCGGGTGATTCGCCCCCGTAGAATTCCCGCGTGGCCGGCAGGATCAACGATGACGACGTGAAGGCGGTACGGGACGCGGTCCCGATCGACGCCGTCGTGTCCGAGTACCTCCAGCTCCGCAACGCCGGCGGCGGCAACCTCAAGGGGTTGTGCCCCTTCCACGACGAGAAGTCGCCCTCCTTCCAGGTCAGCCCGAGCAAGGGCCTGTTCCACTGCTTCGGCTGCCAGGAGGGCGGCGACACCATCGCCTTCGTGATGAAGATCGACCACCTCTCCTTCTCGGAGACGGTCGAGCGGCTCGCCGCCAAGGCGGGCATCATGCTGCGGTACGAAGAAGGCGGCTACAACCCGGGCCACCAGCGCGGCGAGCGCATCCGGCTGGTCGAGGCGCACAAGGCCGCCACCCAGTACTACATCGACCAACTCGGCTCGCCCGAGGCCGAGATCGGCCGGAAGTTCCTCGCCGAGCGCGGCTTCGACCAGGCCGCAGCCACGCACTTCGGAGTCGGCTACTCCCCGGCCGGCTGGGATCACCTCACCCGCTTCCTGCGCGGCAAGGGCTTCTCCGACAAGGAGCTGATCCTCTCCGGGCTCTCCCAGGACGGCCGCCGCGGCCCCATCGACCGCTTCCGCGGCCGGCTCATGTGGCCCATCCGGGACGTCGGCGGCGACGTCGTCGGCTTCGGCGCGCGCAAGCTCCGCGAGGACGACAACGGGCCCAAGTACCTGAACACGCCCGAGACGCCGATCTACAAGAAGTCCCAGGTGCTCTACGGCGTCGACCTGGCGAAGAAGGACATCGCCAAGGTCAGCCGGGCCGTCGTCGTCGAGGGCTACACCGACGTCATGGCCTGCCACCTCGCCGGGGTCACCACCGCCATCGCCACCTGCGGCACCGCCTTCGGCGGCGACCACATCAAGATCCTCCGCAGGCTCCTGATGGACAACGGCTCGGCCCGCGTCATCTTCACCTTCGACGGCGACGCGGCCGGCCAGAAGGCCGCCCTGCGCGCCTTCGAGGACGACCAGAAGTTCGCCGCCGAGACGTACATCGCCATCGCCCCCGACGGCATGGACCCCTGCGAGCTGCGGCTCGCCAAGGGCGACCAGGCCGTCGCCGAACTGGTCGAGCCGCGCACCCCGCTGTTCGAGTTCGCGCTCCGCCAGATCGTGAAGCGGTACGACCTGGAGACCCCGGCCGGCCGCGCGGCCGCCCTCGACGAGGCCGCGCCGATCGTCGCCCGGATCAAGAACGTCGCCTCGCAGCACGAGGTCGCCGTCCAGCTTGCCGGCATGCTCGGCATCCTCGACACCCAGTTCGTCGTCAAGCGCGTCGGGCAGATCGCCCGCTGGCAGCGCGACCGCGGCGGCCGGGGCGCGCCCGGGCCGGCGGCCCCGCAGCATGGGGGTGCCTCCCGTGCCCGAAGGGCTACGGGGGAGTACGAGACCACCCAGGCGCCCACCGCGCCCTCCGGCCCGGCGCTCAACCTGCGCAGCCCCGCGCACCGCACCGAGCGCGAACTGCTCAAGCTCGCCCTCCAGCACCCAGAGCTCGTCTCCCCGGCCTTCGACGCGTACGGCGTCGACGAGTTCACCGCCCCGCCCTACGCGGCCGTCCGCCAGTGCGTCCAGGACGCGGGCGGCGCCACCGGCGCGCCCGCCGACTACCTGTCCGCCGTCCGCGAGGCCGCGCCCAACGACACCGTCCGCGCGCTCGTCACCGAACTCGCCGTCGAGACGATCTTCGCCAAGGTCGTCGACGAGGTCTACGCGGGCGCCCAGCTCGTCTCGGTCCGGCTGCGCGCGGTCGACCGCCGCATCCGCGACATCCAGGGCACTCTGGCCCGCCTCGGCGCACACGCCGACCCGGCCCAACTCGCCGCCGTACAGAACGAGTTGTGGGTCCTCACGCAGTACGCCCAGTCGCTGCGCACCAACGGCGCCGCCGCGCTCTGACGTTCGGTCACCCGGCGAACTCAAAAAGTCACCGCACGCCCCTCGTGGCGGTGATGTGTCGTACCCCACACTGGGGAGCGGTGCCTGAGCCCCCGGAGCACCGGCAGCGATCACCTGGAGGTCGCCCCCGTGCAGACCCAGACCCTGTCCCCGACGGATGTCGTGCCCGGGCAGCGCCCGGCCGCCCACCACCCGGAGGCACCGGCCTCCGAGGAGCCGGCCGAGGCCTCCGAGCCGGTAGAGGCCTCCGGTCCACCCGGGCCGGCAGAGGCCCCCGATCCGCCAGAGGCCTCCGATCCGCCCGAGCCCGCCGAGTTCGTGGACGACACGCCCGAACCGGAGCCGGTTCCGCGCCGCGTCGATGTCGGCGGGAACGGGCCCTCCTCCGATCTCTTCCGCCAGTACCTGCGGGAGATAGGCCGTATCCCGCTGCTCACCGCCGCCGAGGAGGTCGAACTCGCCCGCCGCGTCGAGGCCGGGCTCTTCGCCGAGGCGAAGCTCGCGGGCACCCCCGACCTGGACTCGCAGCTGGCGCTCGACCTGGACCGGCTCGTCGTCCTCGGCCGGATGGCCAAGCGGCGGCTCATCGAGGCCAATCTGCGGCTCGTCGTCTCCGTCGCCAAGCGGTACGTCGGGCGCGGGCTGACCATGCTCGACCTGGTCCAGGAGGGGAACCTGGGCCTGATCCGGGCCGTGGAGAAGTTCGACTATGCGCGGGGCTACAAGTTCTCGACGTACGCGACCTGGTGGATCCGCCAGGCGATGTCCCGGGCCCTCGCCGACCAGGCCCGGACCATCCGCGTCCCCGTCCATGTCGTCGAACTGATCAACCGGGTGGTCCGGGTGCAGCGCCGCATGCTCCAGGAACGCGGCTACGAACCCACCCCTGAAGAGGTCGCCGCCCAGCTCGACCTGGCCCCCGAGCGCGTCGGCGAGGTACTGCGCCTCGCCCAGGAACCGGTCTCCCTGCACGCCCCCGTCGGCGAGGAGGACGACGTCGCGCTCGGCGACCTCATCGAGGACGGCGACGCCACGAGCCCCGTGGAGTCGGCCGCGTTCCTGCTGCTGCGCGAGCACCTGGAGGCGGTCCTCTCCACCCTCGGCGAGCGCGAACGCAAGGTGGTCCAGCTCCGCTACGGCCTTGACGACGGCAGACCCCGCACCCTGGAGGAGATCGGCCGGCTCTTCGGCGTGACGCGCGAACGCATCCGCCAGATCGAGTCGAAGACCCTCAACAAGCTGCGGGACCACGCCTTCGCGGACCAACTGCGCGGCTACCTGGACTAGTCGACCTCCGCGACCGCCTCCGCGAACTGGGCCGCGTACAGCCGCGCGTACGCGCCCTGCGAGGCCAACAGCTCGTCGTGCGTGCCCTGTTCGACGATCGAGCCGTTCTCCATCACCAGGATCACGTCCGCGTCCCTGATGGTGGAGAGCCGGTGGGCGATCACGAAGGACGTCCGCCCGTGGGCGAGGCGCGCCATCGCCTTCTGGATCAGCACCTCCGTACGCGTGTCGACCGAGCTGGTCGCCTCGTCCAGGACCAGGATCACCGGGTCGGACAGGAACGCCCGCGCGATGGTGATCAGCTGCTTCTCGCCGGCGCTGACGCCCGAGCCCTCGTCGTCGATGACGGTGTCGTAGCCGTCGGGCAGGGTACGGATGAACCGGTCGGCGTGCGCGGCCCGCGCCGCCTCCTCGATCTGCTCCCGGGTGACCTCGCCGCCCGCTCCGTACGCGATGTTCTCGGCGATCGTGCCGCCGAAGAGCCAGGTGTCCTGGAGCACCATGCCGATCCCGGACCTGAGGTCCTCGCGGGACATCTTCGCCACATCGACCCCGTCGAGGGAGATCCGGCCGCCCGTCACCTCGTAGAACCGCATCAGCAGATTGACCAGGGTCGTCTTGCCGGCGCCCGTCGGGCCGACGATCGCGACCGTCTGCCCCGGCTCCACCGTCAGGGACAGATCCTCGATGAGCGGCTTGTCGGGCTCGTAGCGGAAGGACACCTCCTCCAGGGCGACCTTGCCCAGCGACTCCGAGGGCCTCTCGCCGGCCGCCGGGGCGTCCGGCTCCTGTTCCTCGGCGTCGAGGAGCTCGAAGATCCGCTCGGCCGAGGCGACACCCGACTGCAGCAGGTTCGCCATCGACGCGACCTGCGTCAGCGGCATCGAGAACTGGCGGGAGTACTGGATGAACGCCTGCACGTCACCGATCGACAGCGTGCCGCTCGCCACCCGTAGCCCGCCGACCACGGCGACGAGCACGTAGTTGATGTTCGAGATGAAGAACATCACCGGCTGCATGAGACCGCTGTTGAACTGGGCCTTGAAGCCGGCCTCGTACAGCGCCTCGTTCTGCTCGCGGAAGTCGGCGGCCGACTCGTCCTGCCGCCCGAAGACCTTCACCAGGGCGTGGCCGGTGTACATCTCCTCCACATGGGCGTTGAGCGTGCCCGTGGACCGCCACTGCTGCACGAAGTGCGGCTGCGACCGCTTGCCGACCTTCGTCGCCACGACCACCGACACCGGCACGGTCACCAGCGCGACGAGCGCGAGGAGCGGCGAGATCCAGAACATCATCGCCAGCACACCGACGATGGTGAGCAGCGAGTTGATCAGCTGCCCCATCGACTGCTGGAGCGTCTGCGAGATGTTGTCGATGTCGTTGGTGGCCCGGCTCAGCACCTCGCCGCGCTTGGCCTTGTCGAAGTACGACAGTGGCAGCCGCGCCAGCTTCGCCTGGATGTCCTCCCGCATCCGGTAGACGGTCCGGTTGATCACCTTGATCGACATCCGGGTCGCCACCAGCATGAGGAGACCGGCCGCCACGTAGATGGCCAGGACCCACAGCAGCACCTCGCCGACGGCGGCGAAGTCGATGCCCTGCCCGGGGGTGAAGTCGACCCCGGACAGCATGTCGGCCATCCCGTCATCGCCCTTGGCCCGCAGGCTCGCGATGGCCTGGGCCTTCGTCGTGCCGTCGGGCATCTGCCGCCCGACCACACCCGCGAAGACCAGGTCGGTCGCCTTGCCGAGGATCTTCGGACCGACCACCGAGGCCGCCACGCTGAGCAGCGCGGCGATCAGCATCAGCCACAGCGCGCCACGATCGGGAGCCAGCTGCCTCAGCAGCCGCTTGCTGGAGCCCTTGAAGTCGACCGACCGCTGGTCGGGGCCGCCACCGGCCATCATTCGTCCGCCAGGACCGGCCATCAGGCTGCCTCCGCCTCGGTCAGCTGGGAGAGCACGATCTCCCGGTACGTCTCATTGCCCGCCATCAGGTCGTGATGGCGCCCGGTGCCCACGACCCGGCCCTCGTCCAGGACCACGATGCGGTCGGCGTCCCGGATGGTCGACACCCGCTGGGCGACGATCACGACGGTCGAGTCCGCCGTCTCCGCCTTCAGCGCCTCCCGCAGCAACGCGTCGGTCTGGTAGTCGAGCGCCGAGAACGAGTCGTCGAAGAGATAGATCTCCGGCCGCTGCACCAGCGTCCGCGCGATCGCGAGCCGCTGCCGCTGCCCGCCGGAGACGTTCGTGCCGCCCTGCGCGATCGGCGCGTGCAGCCCGTTCTCCAGCTTCTTCACGAAGTCGGCCGCCTGCGCGACCTCAAGGGCGTGCCACAGCTCGTCGTCGGTCGCGTCGGGCTTGCCGTACCGGAGGTTCGTCGCTACCGACCCGGAGAAGAGGTACGGCTTCTGCGGCACGAGCCCCACGGTCCGCGCCATCAGTTCCGGATCCAGCTTCCGTACGTCCACGCCGTCGACGAGCACCTCGCCGCCGGTCACGTCGAACAGCCGCGGCACCAGTCCGAGCAGCGTCGACTTGCCGCTGCCGGTCGAACCGATGATCGCCGTCGTCTCGCCCGGCCGGGCCACCAGCTCCACGTCCTTCAGGACCGACTCCTCGGCACCCGGGTAGCGGAAGTCCGCGTTCCGCACCTCCAGATGACCGCGCTGCGCCAGCTCACGGACCGGCTCTGTCGGCGGCACGACGCTGCTCTCCGTGGAGAGGACCTCCTGGATGCGCTCGGCGCACACCTCGGCCCGCGGCACCATCATGAACATGAACGTGGCCATCATGACGGCCATGACGATCTGCATCAGATAGGCGAGGAAGGCGGTGAGTGCGCCGATCTCCATCCCGCCGCTGTCGATGCGGTGCGCTCCGAACCAGACCACGGCGACGCTGGAGATGTTCACGACGGTCATCACGGTCGGGAACATCAGCGCCATCAGCCGGCCCGTCGCCATCGAGACGTCGGTCAGCTCGGTGTTGGAGACCTTGAACCGCTCCCGCTCGTAGCCGTCCTTCACGAACGCGCGGATCACCCGGTTGCCGGTGATCTGCTCGCGCAGCACCCGGTTCACCGTGTCGAGCCGCTCCTGCATGGTCCGGAACAGCGGCCGCATCTTCTTCACGATCAGCGAGACCGAGATGCCGAGGACCGGCACGACCGCGAGCAGCACCGCCGACAGCGGCACGTCCTGCCCGAGCGCCATGACGATGCCGCCGACGCACATGATGGGCGCGGAGACCATCAGCGTGAACGCCATCAGGACCAGCATCTGGACCTGCTGGACGTCGTTGGTGGTACGGGTGATCAGCGACGGCGCGCCGAACTGCCCGACCTCACGGGCGGAGAACGACTGCACCCGCCCGAAGATCGCGGCGCGGACGTCCCGGCCGAGCGCGGAGGCGGTCCGCGCCCCGTAGTAGACGGCGCCGATGTTGCAGACGACCTGGACCACGGAGACGGCGATCATCACGGCGCCGAACCGCAGGATGTAGCCGGTGTCCCCGTCGACGACACCGTTGTCGATGATGTCCGCGTTCAGGGTCGGCAGATAGAGGGACGCGCAGGTCTGCAGGAACTGCAGCAGGACCAGCAGACCGATGGGCTTCTTGTACGGTCGAAGGTGGGTTCGGAGAAGTCGTAGGAGCACGGGTCCTACTATCGCCCGCGCCCCCGCGACGTTACGACCGGGTTTTGTCGAGTCGTGAAGCAACTCCGCTACAAGCCGAACGCGGTTGGGCTACGGGGCGAAGGTGCTCCCGCTACGAGCCGAACGCGCTGCCGCACGCAGCCGGACGGGCTCCTGCATGCAGCCGGACGCGCTCCCGCACGCAGCCGGACGGGCTCCTGCATGCAGCCGGACGCGCTGCCGCACCCAGCCGGACGCGCTCCCGCACCCGCTCCCGCACGCAGCCGGACGCGCCCGGGTGGATCTGCTCCCGCGTGGTGGCCACGTGTGGGTGGCCACGTACTGATGCCGCTACGAGGCGAAGGCACCCGGGTGGATCTGCTCCCGCGTGGCCACGTACTGCTGCCGTACCGCCTGACCGACGGCCAGCTCCTCGCCCGGCTCGAAGACCTGGGCCGCGGCGCCCTGCCAGGCCGGGGGAGCGGCCGGGGAGAGCGTGCCCCGCGAGACCCCGAGCGCCCACGCGGCCTGCCGGGCGGCGCCAAGGGCCGCGTAGTCCGCGGGCTGCGGGACGACGACCTGCGCGCCGAAGACCGCCGGGGCGATGGCCTGGATGGCGGGCAGTCCGGCCGCGGCGCCCAGCAGGAACACCCGGCGCACCTCGACACCGCGTCCGCGCAGTACGTCCATGGCGTCGGTGAGCGCGCAAAGCATGCCCTCGAACGCGGCCCGCGCGAGGTGCTCGGGCTTCATCGACTCGCGGCGCAGCCCGCTGAGCGTGCCGGCGGTGTGCGGCAGCTGCGGGGTGCGCTCGCCCTCCAGGTAGGGGAGCAGGACGAGCCCGGAGGAGCCCGGCGTGGACTTCAGCGCCAGCGCCGACAGCTCCTCCAGGCTCTCCGCGCCGAGCATCTCGGCGGTACCGCGGAGGGCCCGCACCGCGTTGGAGGTGTGGACGACGGGGAGGTGCATGCCGGTCGCGTCGGCGAAGGAGGTGATCAGGCCCTGCGGGTCGGCGAGCGCCTCGTGGTGCACGGCCATCACGGAGCCGGAGGCGCCGAGGGAGACGACCGCGTCGCCGGGCCCGAGGCCGAGACCGAGGGCGGCGGCCATCGTCTCGCCCGTGCCGGCGGAGATCAGCAGCCCCTCGGGGGTCGTTCCGGCGGCGTCGGCGGGCCCAATGACCTCGGGCAGCACGGCCTGATGCCCCAGTGCCAACTCGACAAGATCAGGTCGATAGGCGCCCGCGCCGGCGGACCAGTAACCGGTGGAGGAGGCGGCGCCACGGTCGGTCGTACGGCGCAGGGGCCGGCCGAGGAGCTGCCAGACCAGCCAGTCGTGCGGCTGGAGGAGCATGGCGACGCGCTGGGCGTTCTCCGGCTCGGCGCGGGCCAGCCAGCGGAGCTTGGCGACCGGCTGCCCGGCCTGCGGTACGGAGCCGACGGCCTCGGCCCAGGCCTGCCGTCCGCCGAACGCCTCGATCAGATCCGCGGCGGCGACCTGTGCGCGCTTGTCGTTGCCGACCATCGCGGGCCGCACGAGCCCGCCCTGCGGGTCGAGCGGCACGAGCCCGTGCTGCTGGGCGGAGACCCCGATGGCCTGCACCCCTTCGAGCAGCCCGCCGCCGGCCGCCTCGCCGAGCGAGAGCAGCCAGGCCTGCGGGTCGACATCGGTGGCCTTGGGTTCCCCCGGGTGCGGGGCGTACCCGTGGCGCAGTACGGCACCCGTATCCGCGTCGCAGACGACGATGCGTGTGAACTCGGCAGAGCTGTCCAAGCCGGCGACTATCCCCATGGGGGGAGATTCTGCCGCACGCGGAGGAGTAGGGGGAGCGTGTGCGGGGTAGGAGACGCGCTTTCGGGCGGGTTGCCCGCGCGGCTCAGGTGTTGCTCACACCCCAGTCGTCCTCGATCACCTGGCCCACCTGGCCGTTGTGGTGGCGCAGCGAGTGGATCCGGTCGGTGACCGACGCGGGCAGCTTGTCGCCGACCTTGTCGCTCACGGCGTGGAACGCCTTGCCGGCGACCTCGCGCCCGGTCTGCGCCGCGGACTCGGCGGCGTTGCGCACCGCCGGGTTCTGCGAGAAGTCCTTCGCGGACTTCTTCATCTGCTCGTAGCGCTCGCGCCCGGCGCGCGTGCCGATGACGTAACCGAGGGCCAGCCCCACGACGAACGTCAGCTTGTACCGCACGGCGGCACCACCCTTCCCTTGAGCTTCCCTGTTGCCTCACTGGTGCCCACGAGCGCCCACGGCATACCGATTGGCGGAGCACCCCCCTGCTTGCGCTAATGTATGTGTCGCAGCGAGCGCGCGCCGCCTGGGAACACCCGAGGTGGATCCGTTCGGTGCAACGCAGCAATCCCCTGTAGCTCAATTGGCAGAGCAGCCGGCTGTTAACCGGCAGGTTACTGGTTCGAGTCCAGTCGGGGGAGCGCGATCCCCTGTAGCTCAATTGGCAGAGCATTCGGCTGTTAACCGGAGGGTTGCTGGTTCGAGTCCAGCCGGGGGAGCAAGCGAAAAAGGACCCTGAGGGGTCCTTTTTCTTATGTCCGGGAACCATCCACCACGCTGCGCGGTCCTCATGGTCGAGCAGCGCGTGGCAGAGCCGACCATCCGGAGCAGGAGATCGTATGAGCGGCTATGCTGCGGCAGACGGCGCGCACACATGTACGCGCGCCACCGTCAGGGGCGGTAGCTCAGCCGGTTAGAGCAGCGGACTCATAATCCGTCGGCCGTGGGTTCGAGTCCCACCCGCCCCACCGACTGCTCGTGGACGCAGGAAGGTTTCGCCTGACCTCTACCAGCGGCGCCTGCGTCCCACGGTGCACCCCGGGTGGCCGGGGATCCCGTAGCGACACGCCGGGGTCACCCGGATGTACTTCATCGCACTCATGACTGTGGCCTCTGGATTCGATCCAGGGGCCACAGTCGTTTCTTCATCACGGGGCTTTAGGCGACGTCACCGCACCGCGCGAGCGCGCGGTGAGCAACGCGGTGGTCGTGGTCAAGCGCCCGTAGCGGTCACGGGCCGGCGCGGCATCGCTCACGCAGGCTGTCGCGGTGAGCGGAACGGGGGCGGCGAGTCCGGGGGTGGGCTGGCGCGGCAGTGGAGTGGGGCGGCCGGGGCGGCGATCGGCGGCCGACGGCCGTCGGTGAGCCAGATCGCGAACCTAAGCCCGCTCTCGCCTCCCCGCCCTGGACGGATATGCCCGCGGTTCCGCGAGCAGGTCGTCGAGGAGGCGTAGCCGGGTCTCGGGGAAGGACTCCGCTATGGCCTCGCGCATCATCGCTTCACCCTCCGGGTCGGGGACGGTGCACTGTGCACGTGTCTCCTCGTCCGGCCAGCGGGCGTATGCCACCCATGTGCCGTCGTCCGCCTGGTGCAGCCGCGACCCGTAGCTGCCGCATTCCCGGCGGATCGCCAACGTCACCCGATGCCAGCCGTCCATGAGCAGCCGCTCTTTGCCCGGATGGAGACGCCACCGGTAGATCACCGCGAACATGTCCCACTCCCCCTTGCTTCACTTGATTCGTGCTGGATCTTGGACGTCAGCGGTCGCGCGGTCCGAAGATCGTGCGGTCGGTCTCGGTGATGCGCAGGTCGTTGATGCTGGCTTCGCGCCGTCGCATCAGGCCGTCGGGGGCGAACTCCCAGAGTTCGTTGCCGTGGCTGCGCCACCACTGGCCGTTCGCATCGCGCCACTCGTAGGTGAACCGGACGGCGATCCGGTTCTCGGTGAACGCCCAGAGGTTCTTGCGGAGCGCGTAGTCGTGCTCCTTGTCCCATTTGCGGCGGAGGAAGGCGCGGATCTCGTCGCGTCCGGTGAGGAACTCGTCGCGGTTGCGCCAGACGGAGTCCGGGGTGTAGGCCAGGGCGACCTTCTCGGGGTCGCGGGTGTTCCAGGCGTCTTCCGCGGTTTGGACTTTGAGGGCGGCGGTCTCGGCGGTGAACGGGGGAAGCGGGGGACGGTCGTTGCTCATCGAAGGACTCCTCGGTCTGGTACGGGCGGGGTCGCGTCGGAGGACGCGAGGGCGCGGCTCGCTGCGGTCAGCCGGGTGAGGCCGGACAGGAGCTCGGCGCGCAGGGCCGGGTCGTGGATCAGCCCGTCGGAGCTGATGAGCTGGCGGGGTACGGGGAGCCGGAGGCACGCCTCCGGCACGATCCGGGCTCCGGCGTACGTCAGGACCCGGCGCAGCGAGTCGTGCGCGGGCAGCGCGCCGGTCACGGCGGTGGAGACGTTGATCCAGGCGACGGGCCTGTCGTTGATCTCCGTGCCGCCGACCGTCCAGTCCAGGAGGTTCTTGAACGCTCCGGGCAGGGCGCCGGCGTACTCAGGGGTGCAGAACAGCACCGCGTCCGCCTCGGCGATCCGTCCGCGCAGGTCGGCGACGGAGGGCGGGAGCGGGTCGTGATCGTGGTCGGGGTTGAAGTGGGGCAGGGCGTCGAGGGGAGCGGCGAACCGCGCGGTCACGCCGTCCGGCAGGACGGCGCGTACGGTCCGCAGCGTCGCTTCGTTCACCGATCCTGTACGGACGCTGCCGCACACCAGCAGGATCCTCATGGGACCTCTCATCGTGTCGGTGGGGAGGCCCGGGGCCGGACGGATCCGGCCCCGGGAGGTGACCAGCCGGGTCAGTGGGTCAGTGGGTCAGTGGCGGACGACGGGCCAGTCGATGTCGGTGTCGGCCGTCTTGTTGAGGTAGTTGGTGAAGACGTTGAGGGCGACGTTGGCCACGACCTCGGCGATGTCGCCGTCGCTCAGGCCGGCCTCACGGGCGGTCTTGAGGTCGGAGTCCTCCACCCCGCCCTTGGCGCGGACGACGGCCGTGGCGAAGGCGAGGACCGCTTCGGCCTTCGCGTCGGAGGCGTGACCGGCGCGGGCGCGGTCGGCCTCGTCGGCGTCGAGCCCGGCGATGTTGGTGGCGATGTAGGTGTGCGCGGAGAGGCAGTAGTCGCAGCCGTTCTCCTGGGCGACGAGCAGCGCGATCCGCTCCCGCACCGGGGCGGAGAGGCTGCCGCCGCTCAGCGCGCCGGAGAAGTCCAGGTAGGCCTTGAGCACGGCCGGGCTGTTGACCATCGCCTTGGTCATGTTCGGGGTGACACCCAGCGCCTTCTGGACACCGGCCAGCAGGTCGGCGGCGGCACCGGTCGCGTTCTCGGGCTGGATCAGGGGCAGACGGGACATGATCGGTTCTCTCCTTCGTAAGGTGCCCGGGGCGGGCTTTCCTGATGGGACCGATCTTGGGAGTGGTGGTTGATAGGTTCTCCATGCCTTCTCCATGGGCCCCTCTGGAGGCCTTGGAGGAAGGGCGGGGACGGCTGTCGGGGCGGGGGGCTTGCATGGGTGTGCGGTACACGATTCTCGGGCCGGTGGAGGTGTCGGCCGCGGGTGTGCCGGTGTCCCGGGTCGAGCCCCGGCACCGCGCCGTACTCGCCTACCTGCTTCTGCACGCCGGCACCGTCATCGGAACCGAACGGCTGATCGGCGCGATGTGGGGGCCGTCCGCGCCGGACTCCGCCCGGGCGCAGATCCATGCCTCGATCGCGATGATCCGCCGGGTCCTGCGCGAGGCGGGCGCCGGCGACACGCTGCTGACCCGCTCGGGCGGATACGTGATCCGGGCCGAGCCCGGGCAGCTCGACCTCGCGGAGTTCACCCGCCTGTCCTCGGCCGCCGACGCGGACGGGCTGCGCGCCGCGCTCGGGCTGTGGCGGGGGCAGGCGCTCGCCGACGTGAACGGCGACTACGTCGCCGGGGCCCGCGAGCGGCTGGAGGAGCGGCGTCTGACGGTCGCCGAGAGGCTGGCCGACCTCGACCTTGCGGCGGGCCGTCACCACGAGCTCGTCGACGAGCTTGCCGCGCGCGTCGCGACTCACCCTCTGCGGGAGCGCGCCAACGTCCAACTGATGCTCGCGCTGCACCGCTCGGCACGGCAGACGGAGGCGCTCGGCGCCGCCCGCGCGTTCCGTACGCTCCTGGCCGACCAGCAGGGACTCGACCCGGGCCGGGCGTTCACCGCGCTGGAGACCGGCATCCTGCGCGACGACCCCGCGCTCGCCCTCGCCGACTCCGTACCGGTCCCGGCCGAACCGCAGCCGGGACCGCCTCCCGCGCCGCGAGGCGTGTCGTTCCTGCCGTTCGACCTACCGGACTTCGCCGGGCGCGCCGACGAACTGGAACGGCTCGTCACCGGGCACCCGGACGACGGCGGAACAGTGACGATCTCCGCGATCAGCGGCATGGCCGGGATCGGCAAGACCGCGCTCGCCGTGCACGTCGCCCACCGGCTGGCCGGCCAATACCCCGACGGCCGGCTGTTCGTCGACCTCCACGCACACACCGCGGGACAGGAACCGCTGACCGCCGAGGCCGCACTGGAGGTCCTGCTGCGCCAGCTCGGCGTACCCGCCGAACGCATCCCGGCCTCGCTGGCGGACCGGTCGGCGCTGTGGCGGGCTGAACTGGCCGGCCGGAGGGTCCTGATCGTCCTCGACAACGCGGCCGCCGCGGCACAGGTCCGGCCCCTGCTGCCCAGTCCGTCGAGCAGCCTTGTCCTCATCACCAGCAGGCGACGGCTCGTCGACCTGGACGGCGCGCGGGCCCTGTCCATGGACGTGCCGCCCGTCGAGGACGCCCTCGCCCTGTTCCGCGCGATCGTGGGCGACCGGGCCGTCACGGAGCCCGACGCCGTCCTGGCCGTCGTACGGCTCTGTGGCCTGCTGCCGCTCGCGGTACGGATCGCCGGGGCCCGCCTGCACCACCGGCCACGCTGGACCGTCGCCTACCTCGCCGACCGCCTCGCGGACGCGTCACGGCGGCTGACCGAACTGGCCACCGCCGACCGGGGCGTCGCCGCCGCCTTCACGCTCTCGTACGAGCAACTCGACCCGGCACAGCGGCGGATGTTCCGTCTCCTGGCCCTGCACCCCGGCACCGACCTCGACGCCTACGCCGCCGCAGCGCTCGCCGACCTGCCCCTGGACCGGGCCGAGACCCTCCTGGAGGACCTGCTGGACGCGCACGTCCTGGCCCAGCACGTCCCCGGCCGCTACACCTTCCACGACCTGCTGCGCGAGCACGCCCGCACGACGGCGGAGGCGGAGGAGCCCGAGGAGTCGCGGCGCGGGGCCTTCACCCGGCTCCTCGACCACCTCCTCCACAGCACGTGCGCGGCGATGGACGTGCTCTTCCCCGAGGGCCGGTGGCGGCGGCCCCAGGTGTCCCCGCCCGGTACCCCGGCGGTGCCGCTCAAAACGACCGCCCACGCCACCGCGTGGCTGGCGGCCGAACGGTCCAATCTCGTCGCCGCCGGCGTCCACGCCGCCGAGTGTGGCGGATCCGCGTACACCAGCGGCCTGGCCCTCGCGCTGTACCACTACCTCGACGTGTCGGCCCATCACCAGGACGCCAGAACCCTGCACTCGCACGCCGTCCAGGCGTGCCGGAGCGCCGGAGACACGTCCGGCGAGGCGCGGGCACTCACCGACCTCGGACGGCTGAACTCGCACCAGGGCCGTCACGCCGAGGCGCTCGACGCCTTCGACCGAGCCCTCCGCCTCTATCGCGAGGCCGGCGAACGGGCCGGTGAGGCACGGGTGCTGAACCACCTCGGCGACCTCCACCGCAGACAGGGCCGGTCCCCGCAGGCCGACCACCACTACCGAAGAGCGCTCCCCCTCTTCCGCGAGGCCGGTGACAAGGTCGGCGAGGCCGCGAGCCTCGCCAGAATCGGACTGATCCTCGAACAGAAAGCCCACTACGAGGAGTCCCTCGACCACCTCCGCCGCGCCCTCGACCTCTACCGCGCCGTCGGCCACCACCTGGGCGAGGCCACGACCCTGGACTACCTCGGGGTGGTGCACCGCCGGCTCGGCCGCCCCGGCCAAGCCCTCGACCATCACCGCCAGGCCCTGCGGGTCCACCGCGAACACCACCAGCAGGGCTACGACTTCGAGACTCACAACGGCCTCGGCGAGGCCGCACAGGCCCTCGGCGAACCCGCCCTCGCCCTCGACTCCCACACGACGGCCCTCACCCTCGCCACCGACGCCGGCAACCGGCCCGAACAAGCCCGCGCCACCCACGGCCTCGCCCGCGCCCACCACGACCTCGGCGATCCCGACAAGGCCCGCTCCTACGCACGTCAGGCCCTCGACCAGTACGCCGACCTCGGCATGGAGGCCGCGAGCGAGCTCCACGAACTCCACGAGGTCCTGGACGCCCCGGCGTAGACCACCTACCCGAGCGATCCGATTTTTCAGGGTGCGTGGTGAGGAGACGTGGAGAGGTGCTGTTCCGCCGCTGTGACGGCGTCGTGCACCGTGCGTCGGGCCATGAGTACACACAGGGTGTACGCGATGTCGTCCATGGCCGCGTGTGCGGTCGCGTCTCCCGGAGCCCGGTGGAGTCGTGCCTGGCACTCGCGGAAGCGGTTCAGCACGGCCGCTGTACTGCCTCGTCCTGGGATGAGTCCGTGCAACATGCCGGCCGCGGGAGCGCGGGCTGCTTCGATGGCGACGCGGAGTCCCCGGTCGATGCCGCTCGGCAGCGGTAGACCGCGTGAGCGATCGACGATGGCCCGGGCCATCAAGGGCACGGTGACACCGCCTCTGTGCGCGGCGGCGGCCAGGATCTCGCGGGCGGTGGGGGCGGTGCAGGGCGTCCTGGCCATCAGGATGCCGATCGCCGTGGCCTGGGTGGCCGGTCCGACGATGTGGGGTCCGTGGGTGTTCTCGTCTGCGGGGCTCGGAGTCCGGTCGGGCGCAGCAGGTCTGGACGTTTCTGCTTCGGGGGGAGGCATCATCGCCATCTGGTGTCCCTTCGTCTCAGGGCCGGCACAGGTGCGGCGGCAACGCGAGCACGAGAGGTATGCCCAGTTTCAGGGACGGACACCAGCCCCGCCACCGGGGCGCTCACGGTGACGACGGACGACCGAAGAGCACGTCGTACCCAGGGGGGAGCTGCATCAGGATGCGGTGCGTGAGCTCACTGCCGGCGGCGTCCGCAACCGTACTGAGCACGGCGCCGATGTCCCACTGGGCGGTCTCGTCCGTGGCGCCCTCGATCCATGCGGCGGTGGCGCGCACGAAACGATCGGGAGGCAGCGGTTCGGCGGCCTGGAGCGGGTTGAGCAGGATCAACGCGTACAGCTCGGGGAGGCGGGCGGCGAGTTCGGCGCGTTCGTTGCCGACCAGATGGGCGCCGAGGAGCGCCAGGACGACACGGGCGGCGCGGTCGGCCTCGTGGTCGGCGTCGTACTCCCCGCGTTCCCGGACTTCCTTGAGGAACACGTCCGTGAGCATCGCTTCATCCCCTTGTGAGGGGCGGAGGACGGGGTGCGGGAGGGGGAGGGGAGCCGTTCCCTCGTCCTCCGCCTCGACGTGATGCCCGGTGAGCGGGCATCCGGCCGCATGGCCTCACCTGACTCCCTTCTAGCACGTCATCCATATGACGACAAGGTCAGTCGGAGTCACGTGCGATGTCCAGGGCGAGTGCCTGCAGGATCGCGTCCGTGGGCGCTTCGGGCTCGGTCCGGTCGTATGCGTCAGCGACCGTCTCGAAGGCCAGCACGAAGCCGTTGATCAAGGCGCTCAGCGGGTCGGAGAGCTGGCCGAGTACGGCCATACCGACCTCCGCCGGGTCGTCGGTGTCGGGGACGACGAACTGCGTGGGAATGACCTCGCCGAGCAGGTCGGAGACGTAATCCGCTCCGACGCCACCCCGCAGTGCCGTGAGGGCCGCGATGGCCTTGAGCTGGATCTCGTTCTCGGTCATGGGTCGAGCGTAGGAGGAAACGGCTCGCGCATGCGGAGGGCGTTCCGCCACAGCCGCACCGAGAGGGCGTTCCGCCACAGCCGCACCGAGGTGACGACCTGAGGATGCCGTCACCTCCGCCGCATCGTCGGGCGATCAGCATCAGATCGCTCCATCGGTCACTAAGAGTGACGCCGGCGCCGTTCTCGCGACTACTCGACGACGAGCTCGACCTGGATGTTGCCGCGGGTCGCCTTGGAGTACGGGCAGAACGCGTGGGTCTTCTCGAGGAGTTCGCGGCCCGGCTCGCCCTGGAGGTGGTCGGGGAACTCGGCGCGCATGACGACCGCGAGGCCGAAGCCGCCGTCCGTCTCGTCCTTGCCGATGGAGACCTCGGCGGTGATCGAGGCGTCCGCGATGTCGATCTTCTCCTGGCGTGCCACGACGCCCATCGCGCTGGCGAAGCAGGCCGCGTAGCCGGCGGCGAAGAGCTGCTCCGGGTTGGTGCCCTGGCCGTTGCCGCCGAGGGCCTGGGGGTGGGCGAGCGGGAGGTCGATGTGGCCGTCGGAGCTGACGGCGCGGCCTTCGCGGCCGTTGGCGGTGGCGACGGCGGTGTAGATCGCGTTCATGGGTCCTCGTTTCCGTGCTTCTCGGTCGGGGTCTGAGGTAGACAGTAGCGTGCAATTCAGTTGTGCACAACTGAATGGCTCGCGATGAGGTGTCCCGTACCCTGGAGGCATGGAGACGCTCGACACCGTCCGCGACGAAGACTTCCTCCGGCTCGACCACCAGATCTGCTTCTCACTGCACGCCGCCACCCGCGCCTTCAACGGCGTCTACCGCGCCGCGCTCAAGGAGCTCGGGCTCACCTACCCTCAGTACCTGGTCATGCTGGTGCTCTGGGAGCACGGCGAGCTGCCGGTGAAGGGGATCGGGGAGCGGCTGCGCCTTGACTCGGGCACGCTGTCCCCGCTGCTCAAGCGACTGGAAGCGGCCGGATACGTCGAGCGGCGGCGCAGCCCCGAGGACGAGCGGTCCGTGACCGCGCGCCCCACCGAGGCCGGGATCGCGCTGCGCGAGAAGGCCCTCGGGGTGCCGAAGCGGATCGCCGCCGCGACCGGCCTCGACCTGGAGGAGATCCGCGGCCTGCGCACCCAGCTCAACGCCCTGGCCGCCCGCCTCGACGCCGCCGACCCGGAGGCCCTGGGGGCGCTGGGCGCCCTCAGCTAGTCACCGGGTGGGCACCCGGCCAGTCACCCGGCTAGTCACCCGGGAAAAAATGTAAGGCCCCTTCCTGGACACCATCCCTATACTCCGATCATGTCCTCCCTCACCATCCGGCGCGCCACCGCCGACGACTCACGGCGGCTCACCCGCCTCGTCCGGAAGTCGCGCGCCTACCGCGGGGACTACGCCGCCATGGTCGACGGGTACACGGTCGGAGCGGCGTACATCGAGCACCACGCCGTATTCGTCGCCGTCGACGAGCGGGACCGCGTGCTCGGGTTCTACGCCCTCCTCCTCGACGAGGCCGAGCTCGACCTCGCCTTCGTCGCCGACGAGGCCCAGGGGCGCGGCATCGGGCGGCTCCTGATGGAGCACATGGTCGGGCAGGCCCGTGCCGCCGGGCTCACGTCCATACGAGTCGTCGCGCATCCGCCCTCCGAGGAGTTCTATCTGCGGGCAGGTGCCCGCCGGACCGGGACCGTCAAGGCCACCGGGCGGATCCACTGGGACCGGCCCGAGCTCCGGTTCGACGTCGCATGAGCGACACCCAACAGGCCGACCGCCGCCGCGTCTTCGCCGACCTCACCCCGCTGCGTACCTCCGCCCATTACCGCCGCCTCTGGTTCGGCAACACCGTCTCCTGGGTCGGCCAGGGCATGACCGCGCTCGCGATCTCGCTCCAGGTGTACGAGATCACCCGCTCGCCGTTCTCCGTCGGGCTCGTCGGGCTGTTCTCGCTCGTGCCGCTGATCGTCTTCGGTCTTTACGGCGGCGCCATCGCCGACACCGTCGACCGCCGCAAGCTCGGGCTCGCCAGCGCCACCGGCTCCGCCGTGCTCTCCGCCGCCCTCGCCACGGCCGCGTTCGCCGGCTTCCACCGGGTCTGGTTCCTGTACGCGATCGTGGCCCTGCAGTCGGTCTGCGCCGCGCTCAGTTCGCCCGCCCGCAGCTCGATGATTCCGCGCCTGCTGCCGCCCGAGCAGTTGCGCGCCGCCAACGCGCTCAACTCGATGGTCATGACCTTCGGGACGCTCGTCGGGCCGAGCCTCGGCGGCCTCATCGTCGGCGTCGGCGGCTTCCAGATCGCGTACCTCATCGACGCCGTCGCCTTCTCCGCCGCGCTGTACGCGATGTGGCGGCTGCCCTCCATGCTCCCCGAGCGAACCGGCGGCCGGACCGGCACCAAGCGGGCCTCCGTCCTCGACGGGCTCCGCTTCCTCGCCACCCGCCCCAACCTGCGCATGACGTTCTTCTCGGACTTCTGCGCGATGATCCTCGCCCACCCCCGCGCGCTGTTCCCCGTCGTCGCCGTCCTCTGGTACGACGGCGACGCCACCACCACCGGACTGCTCGCGGCCGCCCCCGCGGCCGGAGCGCTGCTCGGCGGAGTCCTCAGCGGCTGGCAGGGGCGCATCCGGCACCACGGGCAGGCGATCCTGGTCGCCGTCGCCTGTTGGGGCACCGCGATCGCCGTCTTCGGGCTCACCCGGAACCTCTGGCTCGGGCTGCTCCTGCTCGCCCTCGCGGGCTACTCCGACACCGTCTCGATGATCTTCCGCAACACGATGATGCAGGTCGCGGCGCCGGACGAGATGCGCGGCCGGCTCCAGGGCGTCTTCATCGTGGTCGTCGCGGGCGGGCCGCGCCTCGGCGACTTCCTCGCCGGCGCGGTCGCCGATCTGACCTCCCCGGCCGTCGCCATCACCGGCGGTGGTATCGCCTGTGTTCTGGCAATTGGCGTCCTTGCCCTCTACGGGCGGGGTTTCCGACGGTACGACTCCCTCAACCCCTCTGCCTGAACTGGCGGTTGGCCGCCACGGCACATAGCCGCCTGTCCGTTCCGTATTCAACTGCCTCCGTCAGGAACAGACTCCTCGCGGCGCCCGGAACCACCCTTCCCCCGGGCGCCGAGGAGTGCGTCGATGATCAGACCTTCCGCAGGAGGAAGGGCCGGGCTGCTCGCCGCCGGCATCTCCCTGGTGCTGCTCTCGGCAGGGCAGACCGCCGCTGCCGGGGGGACCACCGACCCCGCCGTACCCGACACCTTCACGGGCGCCGCGGCGCAGAGCACCACCGTCACCCTCATCACGGGAGACCGCGTCACCGTCACCGAACTGGGCGGCGGCAAGAAGGCCATCACCGTCGACCGGGCCAAGGGCGCCACCGGAGCCGTACGCAGCGAGATATCGGACGGCCGGGTCACCGTCGTCCCCGACGAGGCCCGTCCCTACCTGGACTCGGGGGCCCTGGACAAGCGGCTCTTCGACGTCAGCGGCCTCGTCGAGCAGGGCATCACCGACGAGCTGCCGCTGATCGTCACGTACGGCAGGGGCGCGCGCGCCGCCGCGCCGCGCGGCACCGAGACCGTCCGCGCGCTGCCCAGCATCGGCGGTGCGGCGGTGGAGGCGACGGACCCGGCCGCGTTCTGGCGGTCGTTCACGTCGCCCACCGCCCGCTCGGCGGGCGGCAAGGTCTGGCTCGACGGCCGCGTCGAGGCCACGATGGCCCAGTCGAACGCTCAGATCGGCACCCCGAAGGCGTGGGAGGCCGGGCTCACCGGCAAGGGTGTCAAGGTCGCCGTCCTCGACACCGGGGCCGACCTGGCCCATCCCGACCTCGTCGGCCGGGTCACCGAGTCCCGGTCCTTCATCGAGGGGCAGGAGGTCGCCGACCGCAACGGCCACGGCACGCACGTCGCCTCCACCGTCGGCGGCAGCGGCGCCGGTTCCGAGGGCGCCGCGGAGAAGGGCGTCGCGCCCGGCGCGACCCTCGCCGTCGGCAAGGTCCTCAGCGACGAGGGCTCCGGCAGCGAGTCCGAGATCATCGCCGGCATGGAGTGGGCCGCCAAGGACATCGACGCGAAGATCGTCTCGATGAGCCTCGGTTCGCGCGAGCCGAGCGACGGCACCGACCCCATGGCCCAGGCCGTGAACAGCCTCAGCGCCGAGACCGGCGCGCTGTTCGTCATCGCCGCCGGCAACAGCGGCGCCCCCGGCTCCATCGGCTCGCCCGGCGCCGCGGACTCCGCGCTGACCATCGGCGCCGTGGACTCCGCCGACCAGGCCGCGTACTTCACCAGCCAGGGTCCGCGCTTCGGCGACCAGGCACTCAAGCCCGACCTCTCCGCGCCCGGCGTCGACATCCTCGCCGCCCGCTCCCAACTGGTCCCCGGCACCGGCCTCTACACCTCGATGAGCGGTACGTCGATGGCGACCCCGCACGTCGCCGGTGTCGCCGCGCTCCTCGCCGAGAAGCACCCCGACTGGACCGGCGCGCAGCTGAAGGACGCGCTGATGTCCTCGTCGAAGACGCTCACCGACTCGGCGTACGCGCTCGGCGCCGGCCGGATCGACGTGGCCGCCGCGATCAACGGGGACGTCACCGCCACCGGCTCCGCCGACCTGGGCTTCTTCTCCTGGCCGTACGAGGCGAACAAGCCGGTCACCAGGACCGTCACGTACACCAACCACTCCGACGCGGCAGTGGAGTTGAACCTCGCCGTCGAGGGCATGCCCGCGGGCGTCGCCGCCCTCGCCGACACCACCCTCACGGTCCCGGCCCGCTCCAGCGCGAGCACCACGGTCACCGGCGACGGCACGAAGGCCTCCGTCGGCAACTCCTGCGGACGGATCACCGCCTCCGCCGCCGGCATGCCCGTCGCGCACACCGCGCTCGGTCTGGTCAAGGAGGAGGAGCGCTATAACCTCACCGTCCGCGTCAAGGACCGTGACGGCGCCCCGACTTCGGCCCTCCTGGGCGTCCAGCGGCTCGCCGAGGGCTACGACCCGTTCCCAGCGACCGTCGGCGAGTCCGGCACGCTCGAACTGCGCCTGCCGCCCGGCACGTACACCGTCTCGTCCTTCCTCGACGTGCGCGGCTCCAAGGGCAAGGACTCCCTCGGCCTCGGCTTCCTCACCGACCCGGAGATCGTCCTCGACCGCGACCGTGAGATAACCCTCGACGGGCGGCAGTTGAAGGAGATCAGGGCCGAGGTCGAGAAGCGGACCGAGACCCGCCAGCTCGTGATGGAGTTCGACCGGGAGGCGAACGGGGCCTCCTACGGCGGCGCCGTCCAGCTGCCCGTGAGGTACGACTCGGTCTTCGCCGCGCCCACCCGCAAGCCCGCCACCGGCACCTTCGAGTACCGCACGGTCTGGCGGCTCGGCACGCCGCGCCTGGAGGCGGTGACCGGTGGCGTGGGGCTCTCTGACGTCGTCCAGCAGCCCGGCACGGCCACCCGGGAAGGCCGGTCGCGACTCGGAGTCGTCGACGCGGGAACCGGAACCGCCGCCGAGTACGCGGGCAAGGACGTGAAGGGGAAGGCTGTCCTGGTCCGTGCCGGGGCGCTGACGCCCGTCGCCGTCGCGCAGATCGCCCAGGACGCGGGCGCCGCCCTCCTGTTCGTCACCGACGACGCCCCCGGCCGGCTGAACGCCTGGTTCGGCACCGCCGACTACCAGGACAGGCCGCTGACCGTGGCCACCGTCAACTCCGCCGACGGCGCCCGGCTGGCCTCGGCCGCCGCGCGCGGCGACCGCGTGGACGTGACCGGCACGCCGTACCCGCCGTACGTCTACGACCTCTCCGAGGGGCACCCGGGCGCGATCCCGTCCGACCTGGTCTTCCGGCCCGACGAGGACGAACTCGCCACCGTACGCTCCACGTTCCACATGCCCACCGGGCGCGAGGAGCTCGGCGGCGAGTTCCGCTACTCGATCACCGACACGTTCCCGGTCGGCTTCGGCTTCAAGGAGTACATCGCCTTCCCGGCCGAGCGGACCGAGTACGTCTCCACCGGCCCCGGGCAGGGCTGGCACGAGTCCGTCGACCTCGAGGACTCCCTCGAACAGCGCGGCGGGATCGTCTCCTACCGGGCGGACAGCTCGACGCACCGCGAGTGGTTCAAGCCGGTCTGGCACCCGTGGCTCGGCACCGGGCTCGGCTGGGGCCAGGAGCGTTCCGGAAACCAGGCGCGCTTCAACACCCCGGGCTGGGGCGACTCCGGACCCGACCACACCGGCTTCGGCAACGTGTGGAGCGACGACTCGATGACCCAGTTCACCGAGGTGTGGGTGAACGGGACGCGGGTCGACCGCAGGATGAGCTCCGGTGCCTACGCCTGGGAAGCCCCGGCGGAGGAGGCCGAGTTCAAGGTCGTCACCGACACCACGCTGGACCCGGCGCGCTGGCGGCTGTCGACGAGGGGTCACGCCGAGTGGACCTTCCGCTCGAAGGAGACCCCGTCCGACCGCTCCACCTTCCTCCCGCTGATCAACCTCGGGTTCGACGTCGACACCGACATCAAGGGCGATGTGCGCGGCGGCAGCCGGGTGCCCGTCGGGATCTCGGCGGAGTACGTGAAGGGCGCGGCCGGCACCGGCACGATCGGCGGCGGCGCGCTGGAGGTCTCGTACGACGACGGCGCGACCTGGCAGAGCGTTGCCCTGCGCCCCTCCTCGCGCGGGGCGTCCTGGACGGGGGAGCTGCGGGTGCCGGACGGCGCGCGGTACGTCTCCTTCCGGGCGGGGGCGTCCGACGACCGTGGTGGCGCGGTCGAGCAGGAGATCATCCGGGCGGTGGGGGTGAGGTAGCGCGGCAGCCTGACGGCCGACGGGCGTCCCGGCGCATGCCCCAGGACGCCCGCCCGACCTCCGGGGGCGCCCCCTCGGATGGACGATCCCATGCCCCGAACGCCCGTCAGCGTTTGCCGCTGTCCTATGCCCCGGCGAGGCTCCGAGGTGAGCAACCCCGCTCGTCAGGAGGTTTTCATGCGCAAGACCATCGCAACCCTCGCCCTGGCCGCCGCGGCCGTCCTCGCCGGTTCCGGTACGGCCTTCGCCCACGGCGGTCCGGACTTCGGCGACGACAACTCCAGCTACTTCGTGGAGCACGGCCCCGTGGACATCACGTTCGTCGTCTGCGGCGACTTCAGCGACTGCCAGGGCGACTGAATCGTTTCCTGAGCCACCATGGAGCCCCCTCACTCCGAGGGGGCTTCGTGCTACCGCCCGACGATCCCTCGTACGATGCCCAGCTCCACCAGGTCCTGAGGGCGCAGCCGGAGCTGGTCGGCGGTGACCGGGGCCTGGTCGGGGGACCTCTTGAGGATCGCCGAGGCGAGCTCCGGGGCGATGACGGAGAAGTAACCGTCAGGCGTGGCCCAGGTGTTGTCCCGCGCGGCCAGCGCAAGCGCCCCGCCCGAACCGCCCTCGCCGACGAGGAGCGAGGTCACCGGGACCCGCGCCTCGGCCACGGCGACGAACGCGTCGGCGATCGCCGGGCCCGCCCCGGCCCGCTCGGCCTCGGCGTCGTTGGCGGCGCCGGGCGTGTCGATGAGGGTGAGCACGGGGATCCCGAGCCGGTCGGCGAGCCGGACCAGACGGGCCACGGTCCGGAATCCCGCGGGGCGGGTCGCCGAGCCGTCCTGCGCGGCGTACGCGACCGTCCGCCCCTCATACAGCCCGAACCCGCACTCCACCCCGCCGTCCACCCCACCCGCCCGGTCCCCACGGATCGCGGCCCGCACGCTGAAGTAGGCGTCCAGATAGGCCCCGGCCCGGGGCCGCCCCTCAGCCCGCGCCCGCCCGACGGCCTCCCACCCGGTCCCGGGCGGCGTGGCTTCCGCGAGAGCGCGGGGCGGGGGAGCGGGAGTCTCACGAGACGGGATGCTGGACGGGGTACCGGACGGGTCGCCGCCCGTCAGGAGTCGTAGCCACAGGCCCAGCGTCGTCCGTAGGGCGGCAGGGGTGACGAGGGCGTCCACGTGGCCGTGCTGCCACTGGCCCTCCGCCGTGTACGCGGTCGGGTCGGCGTCCGGCGGGCGGACCCGTGAGCCGGCGAAGGCCACCTGGGCGGAGGGGAGGGCGAGGACCACGTCCGCGCCCGCGCCGACCGTCGCCCAGCCGCCGCCGGTGGACGGGTCGCGCAGGACCGTGACATGGGGGACGCCGGCCCTCCGCAGCCGTACGGTCGCCTCGGCCACGCGCTGGAGCTGGGCGAGGGCGATCATGCCCTCCTGCATCCGGCTGCCGCCCGTCGCCACGAGCGACACCAGCGGGACCCGGTCGGCGATGGCGGTGCCGTACGCCGCGACGAGCCGGTCGCCGGCCGCCCGCCCGAGCGAGCCCCCGAGGAAGCCGAACTCGAAGGCGACCAGGACGACTCGGCGACCCCCGATCGTGGCCCTGCCGTGCAGGACGGACTCCTCCTCGCCGGTCTTCTCGGCGGCACGCGCGCGTGCCGCGTCGTATCCGGCCCAGCCGATCGGACCGTCCGGGACCGGTGACGCCCGCGGGGGTTCCGCCGACGGGACGAAGTCGTCGGTGACCAGCGCGATGACCTCGCGGGCCGTGAGGCGGTCAGTCATGGAGAGCCTCCGGGAGGGCCTTCTTCAGGAGCTTGCCCATGTCGTTGCGGGGCAGCGCGCGCAGGAAGTGGACCGTGCGCGGGCGCTTGTGCGGGGCGAGGAGCGCGGCGACATGGTCGGCCAGCTCCCCGGCCGCCGGCGGGCGCTCCGCGTCCACCGGCACCACCCAGGCCACGATCCGCTCCCCCAGGTCGGGGTCCGGCTCCCCGGTCACCGCGGCCTCCCGCACCGCCGGGTGGTCCAGGAGCGCGTTCTCTATCTCGCCCGCGCCGATCTTGTACCCGCCGCTCTTGATCAGGTCCGTGGCCTTCCGGCCCACGATCCGTACGTACCCGTCGGGTTCACGGACCGCCATGTCGCCGGTGCGGAACCAGCCCCCGTCGAAGGCGGCCTCCGTGGCGTCCGGCCGGTTCAGATACGCGGTGAAGAGATTCGGGCCCCGGACCTGGATCTCGCCGACGCTCTCCCCGTCGTACGCCCCGAGCTCCGTGCCGTCCTCCTCCACCAGCCGCAGCTCCACTCCGCGGAGGGGGAGCCCGACGGACCCCGGGCGGGGCTCGGAGCCCACGGGGACGGACGCGGGGGTCTGGGGGTTCACCCCCAGAGAGCACAGCATGAGTGTCTCGGTCATGCCGTACCGCTCGATCACCGTCCGGCCCGTCGCCGCCGTGATCCGCTCGTGGTCGTGGACCGGCAGCGCCGCCGAGCCCGAGACCAGCAGCCGCGCTCCGGCCAGCGCCCGTACCAGCGCCGGATCGCCGGCCAGCGCGTCCGCGATCCGGTGGTACATCGTCGGTACGCCGAACAGCATCGTGCCGCCGCCCGCGCCCAGCTCCCGGGCCACGCCCTCGACGGAGAACGAACCGAGGTGCCGAACCGATCCGCCGCGCCGCAGCGGCCCGAGGACGCCCAGTATCAGCCCGTGCACGTGGAAGAGCGGCAGCGCGTGCACGAGGACGTCGTCCGCGGTCCACGCCCAGGCCTCCTCCAGTGCGTCGAGGGAGGCGGCGATCGCAGGGTGGGAGAGGACGACACCCTTCGGCGGGCCGGTGGTGCCGGAGGTGTAGACGATCAGCGCGGCGGACTCGGGGTCGTCCGGCCCGTCGGCGGAAGCGACGGCCGGCCCCCGATCCCGTACGTCCACGTCGATCCGTGGCAGTTCCGCGAGCCCCACCGGCAGTACGTCGTCCGCTCCCGCAAGTACCGCCCCCGGGGCGCTGTCCCCGAGGATGTGCGCCAACTCCCGTTCGCCCGTACGCGGGTTGAGCGGAATCGCCGGCACGCCGGCGAGCAGCGCGGCCACCACCGCGACCGCCGTCCGGGCGGTCGGCGTGGCCCAGACGGCGACCCGGCCCGCGCCCACGATCCGCACCGCCAAGGCCCCGGCCGCCCTGCCCAGTTCGTCGTAGGTCAGCGTCTCGGCGCCGAAGCGCAGTGCGGGCCGGTCCGAGCGGGCCTTCAGGGCCGGGAACAGCGCGTTCACGGGTCGTCCTCCTCGCGTAGCGGGATGCCGAGGGCATTCTCCCCGCCCGTCAGGGGCGGCGCGCTGCGACCTTGCTCACCTCCCGGACCGGGTCGTCCTCCCCGGTGGGCCGGAGGGTCCGCATCCGCCCGTACGCGTACACGCAGCCCGCGAGCGCCAGATCGGACAGGAGCATGAAGCGATGCCGGTGACACTGCCGACCTGCGGCTGCGGAGTGACCTGGGAGACCAGCGCGAAGACCGAGCCGCTCGCGGTGCCAAGGCCGGCGGCCATGCAGAGCAGGACGATCGTGCCGCCCGGGTTCAGCGGCGGGTCGAAGGCCTGCACGACGGCGAGGAGCGCGACGAAGCCGAGCGCGGCGGCGGTGACGAGAGCCGGATGGACCCGGTCCGAGAGCCGGCCGCCGATCGGCCGGAAGACGACGGTGACGAGGGCGAAACCGGAGGCCGATCAGGGCCCACGCCCAGAAGGTGAGCGCGAACCCGATCGTGGCCATGACGAGGTTCCGGTAGGCGGCACCGGAGGGCTTCTCGAGGGTGTCCACCCGACCAGTCAAGGTCGCGGCGCAGGGCGGGGCGCGCGGGATTGGGCCGTACGGGGCCTCAGGGCCTACGGCCACGTCACCGTCGTCGGCGGTCGGCCGTCGTCCGCCACCACCAGGTGCGGGCCCTCGGGCGTGACCGCCACCTCGACCGTGATCGCGGTGACGCCCGGCCGGCGGTGGGCCGCCGCCAGCGCCCCGCGCAGCGCGGCGAGCAGCCGCTCGGCGTCGGCCTCCGTGATCAGGGTGTCGACCGCGCCCGAGAAGTGCACCGAGGGCTGGAAGCCGAGCAGCACCGATGCGCCGCCCGTCTCGCGCAGCACGCGCCCGCGGAACGTCGTCGGCGCGTCCGTGGGCGGCTGCTGGAGGGCGAAGATGGTCGTCCGTACCTCCTGGATGGTGGAGTCCAGCTCGTCCACCGCCCGCCCGAGCAGCGCGTTCTCGTCGGTCGACTCCGCGGCCCGCCGCCGGGTCGACTCCAGCATCATCTCGGTCGCGAAGAGCCGCTGGACCACGAGATCGTGCAGGTCGCGGGCGATCCGGTCGCGGTCCTCGTACACGGCCAGCTGTTCCCTGTTGTGCTGCGCGTCCGCGAGGACCAGCGCGAGCGCCGCCTGGGAGGCGAACTGCGAGGCGAGCAGCCGCTCCACCGCCGTGTACGGCCGTCCGCCGCGCCGCCGGGGGAGGGCGAGCGTGCCGATGAGCCGGCCGCCGCTCTGCAGCGGCAACATCATCGAGGGCCCGAACCGCGACCGTACATGCGTCGTCATCCGCGGATCGGTCGCCGAGTCCTCGATGAACACCGGCTCCCCGCCGAGCAGTTGCTCCAGGACCGGCGAGCCCGGCGTGATCGTCGTCCCCACCAGGTCACCCGGGTCGTCCACCGTCGAGGCCGCCACGATCTCCATCCCGCCCTCCTCGGTGGGCTGCAGGACGACCCCGGCCGAGGCGTCGGCGAGCAGCCGCGCCCGCTCGGCGACCGTCGTCAGCGCGTCCGCCGCGGCCTCCCCGGCGAGCAGGGCCGTCGTCACCGCCGCCGCGCCGTCGATCCAGCGCTCGCGCTGCCGGACGGTCTCGTACAGCCGGGCGTTGCCGATCGCGATCCCGGCCTGCGAGGCGAGCACCCGCAGCATGGCCAGGTCCTCCTCGGTGAACGGGCCGCCGCCGCGCTTCTCGGTGAGATAGAGGTTGCCGAAGACCTCGGTGTGGACGCGGATCGGGACACCGAGGAAGGAGTGCATCTCCGGATGGCCCTCGGGCACTCCGGAGGAGCGCGGATCGGCCGTCAGATCGTCGAGCCGCAGCGGCTGCGGATCCCGGAGGAGGACGCCGAGGACGCCGCTGCGCCCGTCCGGCAGCCGGGGGATCCGCTGCCGCTCGGCCTCCGTCATCCCGGCCGTGAACAGCTCGGTGAGCCGCCCGCGCTCGGGGTCGACGACCCCGAGCGCTCCGTAGCGCGCCCCGATCAGTTCGGTCGCGGAGTCCACGAGATGCTGGAGCGTGGCCCGCAGTTCGAGTTCGGTGCCGACACTCAGGACCGCCTGGAGCAGCATCGGCAGACGGGGCGCCGGTTCGTCGTCCTGGCCGACGGTCACTCCGTGTGGGTCAGGGGGTCGAGGACCATCGGCTGGATCTTGCCCTCCAGCATCGCGCCGAGCCCGAGGATCGCGCACACGTCGGGCCGTTCGGCGATGTGCACGGGCATCCCGGTCGCCTCGCGCAGCATCTGGTCGAGCCCGGGGAGCAGGGCGCTGCCGCCGACCATCATGACGCCGCGCTCGGCGAGGTCGGCCACGAGGTCGGGCGGGCAGTCGCGCAGGATCTTGCCGATGCCGTCGAGGACGGCGGTCAGCGGGGTGTGGATCGCCTCCCGTACGGCGGCGGTGTCGACGGTCACCGAGCGGGCGAGGCCCGTGGCCACGTCCCGGCCGTGGATCTCGGTGGAGGACGGGCCCTGGAGGGTCAGGCCGTTGCCGCTGAGGGCGAGTTGGAGCGGCCGGACGGACTGGCTGGGCAGCATCAGCTCGTGCTGGTGGCGCAGGTGCTGGATGACCGCGTGGTCGATCGCGTCACCGCCCACCGGGATCCGCTCGGCGGTCACGATCGAACCCAGCGAGAGCACGGCGACCTGGGTGGTCGCCGCCCCGCAGACCATGATCATCGTCGCGGTGGGCTGTTCGACGGGGAGTCCGCAGCCCACGGCGGCCGCGATCAGGGTGTCGACCAGCTCGACCCGCCGGGCGCCGAGACCGACGAGGGTCTCCACGGCGGCGCGCTGGGCGAGCGGGTCGCTGTCGTGCGGGGTGCTGGCGGCGGCGCGCAGCCGGGGCTTGCGGCGCAGCTGACGGCGGAGCTTCTCGCCGAGGAGGTGACGGAGCATCCGCTGCGCCATCTCGATGTCGACGACGGTGCCGCCGGAGACGGGCCGGACGACCCGGATGTAGTCGGGGGTGCGGCCGGTCATCTTCTCGGCCAGCGCGCCGACGGCGATCAGCGCGCCGGTACGGGTGTTCACGGCGGCGACACTGGGCTCGTCGACGACGAGTCCGGCGCCCTTGACGAAGACCCGGGTCCGGGCGGCCCCCAGGTCGACGGCGACATGGCAACGGCGCAGCTGCTCAAGGCTGACGGTCACGGCAGATCCTCCGGAGTGCGGTGCTGGCACGGAGCGAAGTGTGGTGTGTTCGGTGTTGCGGCGTTCTGTTCGCATCGTGCGACCGGCTCCGGCGCAGCGCGCGCTGGGCTGCGCCGCCCGGGGGTGCGGTACGCCTGACGGCGGGTCAGCGGGGGCGGCGGGGGTCGGCGAGGACGGCAGGTTCAGCGGGGTCCGCGGGTTCAGCCGACCCAGCCGGGTCAGCTGGTCAGCGTGGGCGGCGGGTTCCAGCAATGGGGCGGCCGGGGCGGGGTTCGGTGGAGGTAGCGGGGGTGGCGGGGTTCGGCGGGGGGCAGCGGGGTTCGGCGCGGGTCGGCCGGCGCGGCATGATGACGGGCCCGGGCGTCGGCGCGATGCGCCGTCACCTCAGAGCAGGCGTTGCAGGAGGCCCCAGGTGAACTCGGCGGCGCGCGGGGTGCCGTCGGGGAGGGTGAAGTCCAGGCGCAGCCGCGTCGGGGCGCTGCCGTCGCGGGCCCGGGCCGGCGGGAAGGCGTTGCCGACCTCGGCGAGGGTGCAGCTCCAGGGCCGCAGATCGGCCTCGGTACGCAGGTCGGGGACGGGGGAGCCGGGGGCGCGGACAAGCCCGCAGCCCCAGACCGCCGCGCCGCGGCCCGCCGCGGCCCCCGCGATCACCTGCCAGCGCAGCTCGGGCCAGGGCGGAAGCTCCCACTCCAGGAGCTCGGCGTCGAGCTCGGGGACGGGGCGGCGCGCGAGGGGCTCACCCAGGACGGAGCGGTAACGGGCCAGTTCACCGGGGCCCCGGCGCGCATGGGCCCACGCCTGCCAGCGGCGGTTCGCCTCCCGCGATTCGGCGTGGCTCGCTCCGAGCCGTCGTAGCGCGTCCTCCACCAGGTCCGGCTGGTGGTCGGCCATACGGCGCAGCAGGACGAGCTGGAACTCACGTGGCCCGAAAGGCTCGGACGGTGTCATGAGCCCATCCTGCCCGAAGCGGGAGAATCACGACGCCACGCCGTCGACCAGGGGTTTCCTCACAGGATCCTCACCTTCCCGCCTACCTCCTGTGGCCTGCCGACACATACTCTGCGGCAGCCATGGACTACTGCCACCAGTGCCGACGGCACCTCAACGGCGCTCTTGCCTGTGCCGGATGCGGGACCCCCGTCGAGGAGCTGCGGTACGAGACCCCTCAGCCGGCCGCGCGTGCGGTCGCGGCCGAGCGTGTCCAGTACGCGGAGTACGCCGAGCGGGGCGGATACGCCCAGCCAGGTGGGCCTGTGGGGTACGTCCAGCCAGGTGGGCCTGTGGAGTATGTCCAGCCAGGTGGGCCTGTGGGGTATGTCCAGCCCGGTGAGCCTGCTGACTACGTCCAGCCCGGTGAGCCTGCCGAGTACCTCCAGCCCGGTGAGCACCGTGAGCCTGCCGAGTCCGGTGAGCGTGGGGAGCACGTCTACGAACTGGACCCGCTCGAACCGCCCCGCGGCGCCGCTCCGGGCGGTCGTGCCGCGCGCCGTGGCCCGGCCTCGGCGAGGGCGGGTGGCCGCCGGAGCCGCCGGGCGCGCAGCCGCAAGGGGCGCAACGTCCTGGTGGGCACGCTGGGCCTGGTCATCGCGGCCGGCTCGCTGAGCCTGGCGAAGGTGGCCCTGGAGCCCCCGGAGGAGGGCGGCGCCGCCACCGCCGTACAGGAGGAGGAGGTCGTCGAGACCTCGCTGCCGCCCGTGCCTTCGGAGAGCGCCCCGCCGTCGGGCGGGCCGAGTCCGGCCGAGGTGACGAAGTCCGCCACCCCGAAGGACACGGGCACGCCCGCGCTCGGCCACACGGGCATACCGGGCCAGGGGTCCGGCGGGCCGGCCTCCGGGGGCGGGAACGGCTCGGGGAGCGGGGGCGGGGGCCCACAGGGCTCGGACGGCGGTCAGGGCGACCCGTCGAGCGCTCCGCCGACGGGCTCCCCGTCCGCGTCGCAGTCCGGCCCCACACCGACCGCCTCGGGCAGCGGCAGCCCGACGGCGCCGCCGCCGGGCGGCTCGCCGACGCCCCCGGCGCCCACGCCGAGCCCCGAGCCGAGCTGCTTCCTCTTCTTCTGCTGGTAGTTCTGCTGGTAGGCGGACGAGCCGGCCGCTACGGCGCGTCCTCGCCCAGCATCCGCTTCAGCAGATCCCGCAGCAGCGTCCGCTCGACCTCCGTGAGCTGCCCGAGCGGCTCGCGCGCGAAGTCCAGCGACTCCCGCAGCCGGCGCGCGGTGTCCAGCCCCTCCGGCGTGGGCGCGGCCAGCTTGACGCGGCGGTCGGCCGGGTCGGGGCGCCGCTCCACCAGGCCGCGCGATTCGAGGCGGTCGACGATCCCCGTGACGTTCGACGGCTCGCAGTGCAGCTTCTGGGCGATCTTCCGCATCGGGACCGGCTCCAGGGAGAGAAGTCCGAGGACCCGCGCCTGGGCGCCGGTGAGCGTGTGATCGGCGGCCGCCTGCTCGTACTCCTGGTGGTACCGCGACACGACCGCGCCGATCAGCTCGACGACTTCGAGGGTCAGTGGGTCTGTGCGTGAGGTGGCCATGGGATCCATCGTACCCAGATACTTGACAACATGAAATATCCAGGGGCATGGTTGTTTCAGATGCTGAAGTAGTTTCTTCGTTCCAGGAGGCAGAGCCGATGTCCGTACTTCCCGCGTCCAGCCGTGAGTGGCACCTCGTCGCCCGCCCGCACGGCTGGCCCACCCCCGCGGACTTCGCGCTCCGTGAGACCCCGGTCGCCGAGCCCGCCGAGGGCCGGATCCTGGTCAAGAACCTGCACTTCTCCGTCGACCCGTACATGCGGGGCCGGATGAACGACGTGAAGTCCTACATACCGCCGTTCAAGCTGGACCAGCCCATGGACGGCGGCGCGGTCGGCGAGGTCGTCGCGTCGAACGCGGAGGGCTTCGCCGTCGGCGACCACGTCCTGCACGGCCTCGGCTGGCGCGAGTACGCCGACGTGCCCGCCCAGCACGCCACCAAGGTCGACCCGGACCTGGCCCCCCTCTCCAGCTACCTCGGCGTGCTCGGCATGACGGGCCTGACCGCCTACGCCGGTCTCTTCGAGGTGGCCTCCTTCAAGGAGGGCGACGCCGTCTTCGTCTCCGGCGCGGCCGGTGCCGTCGGCAGCCAGGTCGGCCAGATGGCGAAGCTCAGGGGCGCCTCCCGGGTCATCGGCTCGGCCGGCTCCGACGAGAAGGTCAAGCTGCTCGTCGAGGAGTACGGCTTCGACGCCGCCTTCAACTACAAGAACGGCCCGGTCAAGGACCAGCTGCGCGAGGCCGCCCCGGACGGCATCGACGTGTACTTCGACAATGTCGGCGGCGACCACCTCGAAGCCGCGATCTCCTCGCTCAACGTGCACGGCCGCGCCACCATCTGCGGCATGATCGCGCAGTACAACGACACCGAGCCGGTGCCCGGACCGCGCAACATGGCCATGATCATCGGCAAGCGGCTGCGCCTCCAGGGCGTCCTCGTCGGCGACCACTACGGCCTGCAGGAGCAGTTCGTCCAGGAGGTCGGCGGCTGGCTGCGCTCCGGCGAGCTGAAGTACGGCGAGACCGTCGTCGAGGGCATCGAGAACGGCGTGGAGGCCTTCCTCGGCCTGCTCCGCGGCGAGAACACCGGAAAGATGATCGTTTCAACGACCCGCTAGTCTTCCCTCAGCCGTCGCGATCGTGGGCGCGAGTCGCGGCGAACGAGGAAGAGGAAGACCCAGATGTCCATCCAGCACTCCGACGTCCTGTACACGGCCATCGCCACCGCTGAGAACGGTCGCGACGGCCGGGTCGCGACCGACGACGGTCAGCTCGATGTCGTCGTGAACCCGCCGAAGGCCATGGGTGGCTCCGGTGCGGGCACCAACCCCGAGCAGCTCTTCGCCGCCGGCTACAGCGCCTGCTTCCAGGGTGCGCTGGGCGTCGTCGCCCGCAACGAGAACGCCGACGTCTCGGGCTCGACGGTCACCGCCGAGGTCGGCATCGGCAAGAACGACGACGGCTTCGGCATCATCGTCAAGATCTCGGCGACCATTCCGAACGTGGACGCCGAGACCGCGAAGAGCCTGATCGAGAAGGCCCACCAGGTCTGCCCGTACTCCAAGGCGACCCGCGGGAACATCACGGTGGAGCTCGCCGTCTGAGTTACGCATACGATGAAGAGGGCCGCACCCCGACCGACCGGGGTGCGGCTCTCTGCGTCCGGACCGGTTCGGCCGCCCGATAGGGTGATCGACATGCGTGATTTCGGGGCTGGGTTCGGTTATCTGGTGCAGGGGCAGAAGTGGGTCGGCCGGCACGGCCGGTGGTTCGGCTTCGGACTGCTGCCGGGGCTCGTCACCCTCGTCCTGTACGTGGGCGCGCTCATCGGTCTCGGGTACGGCGCCGACGACCTGGCCGCCTGGGCGACGCCCTTCGCCGACGACTGGACCTCCCCCTGGCAGGGCCTCTTCCGCGGCTTCCTCACCGGCCTCGTCATCGCCTTCGGGCTCTTCCTCGCGGTCATCACCTTCACCGCCGTGACCCTGCTCGTCGGCCAGCCGTTCTACGAGTCGCTCTCCGAGCAGGTCGACCGCACCGAGGGCGGCGACGTCCCCGAGTCCGGCCTGCCGCTCTGGCGCGAGCTGTGGATCTCGGCACGCGACAGCCTGCGCGTCCTGGTGCGGGTCGCCCTGTACGGCGTCCTGCTCTTCGCCTGCGGCTTCATCCCCGTCGTCGGCCAGACGGTCGTCCCGGTCGTCGGCTTCTGCGTCTCCGGCTTCTTCCTCGCCGAGGAGCTGACGGCCGTCGCCCTCCAGCGCCGCCGCGTCGAACTGAAGGACCGCCTCACCCTGCTGCGCGGCCGCCGCATGCTCGCCCTGGGCTTCGGCGTCCCGCTGACCCTCTCCTTCCTGATCCCCTTCGTGGCCGTCTTCCTCATGCCGGGTGCCGTCGCCGGCGCGACCCTGATGGTCCGCGACCTGACGGGCGAGACGAACACGGACGACGAGGAGCTTGAGCCCGCACCGGCAGGCGCCCCTGACCTGCGGAAGCACCAGGGCGCCTAGCCGGTCGCTCAGCCCACCTCGGCCAGGGCGAAGCCCTCGCGGTCGGGGCCCGCGTCGGCGATCCGTTCGCCGGTCGGGGACCAGGTGCCCGCCGCGCCGGCCGCGACACCGTCCTCGCTGGCGCCGAGGGCGTTGCTCAGCACCACGTACAGGCCGAAGTCCCGGGCCCGCGCCGGGTAGACCTTCTCGAACGAGTCGTTGTCGGCGGAGAGCACCGAACTCGCCAGATAGACCGTGCAGCCGTCGGCCGCGGCCCGCTCGGCGAGTTCCGGGAAGCGGTTGTCGTAGCAGGTCGCCGTCGCGAAGCGCACACCGTCGAGCTCGAACCGCCCGTCGGCGGCGCCCGGTTCGAAGACCTCCAGCTCGATCCCGTACAGATGCTGCTTGTCGTAGCGGGTGAGCAGCGAGCCGTCCGGGCCGATCACCAGCGAGGTGACGCCGGGCCGCCCGTGCGCGGTGCGCACCGGGCCGTTGACGACGGCCGCGGCCGAGACCGCCCGGCAGGCCTCCCGTACGGGTTCGAGCCGGGGATCGTCCTCGGTGAGGTGCAGCGCGGGGGTGGCGCCGATGAGGCTCGGCTCGTAGCCGGTGAGGGAGAGCTCGGGGAAGACCACCAGGCGGGCCCCCTCGGCCCCGGCGGCGCGGATCAGCTCGGCGATGGTGCGGACGTTGGCGGCGATGTCCCCGGCGGCCGGGGCGAACTGCGTGGCGGCGACGATCATGGCCGTCATCCTCCCGCGTTCCCTTGTAAGGAGCAATAGACGGCCGGGGGTATTAGCCCCCCGCTCGGGAGGTCCACGGCCGGGCGAGCTCCTCCGCCGTCTCGCGCAGCAGCCCCAGGAACGCCGTCGCCGCCACCGTGGGAGCGGGCGGGACCGCCGCGCAGATCCGCCGGTACGGGACGTCGTCCGGGTGGATCGTCACCAGCGCCACGTCCGGCCGCACGGACGCCGCGGCCAGCGCCGGCACGAGCGTGACGCCGAGCCCGGCCGCGACCGCGCCCAGCTTGGCGATCCAGTCGGACGCGATCAGGCCCGTGCGCGGGCGGAGCCCGGCGGCGACGGCGGGGCGGAACAGGGTGTCCTCCAGGCGCTCGTCGCCGACGATCCACTCCTCGTCGGCGAGTGCGGCGAGCCGCACGTCCCGCCGCCCCGCGTACGGATGCCCGCGCTCGAGCGCCACCAGCATCGGCTCGTCGAGCAGCGGATGCAGCGTCACCCCGTCCGCCCCCGAGGCGCCGACCGCCGGAGCGACCACCGCGAGATCCTCCTCGCCGGCCACGATCAGGCCCAGATGCTTGACCGAAGGGCCCTCGGTGCGGGTGACGGCCACGCCCGGGTGCCGCTCGCGGAAGACCGCCTGCGCCCGCGGTACGAGCGCCGCCGTGGCGCTGGAGAACGCGCCGAGCCGCAGCAGACCGCCGTCCAGGGTGCGCAGCGCGTCCAGCTCGGTACGGGCCAGGGCGAGCCGGTCCCGTACCGCCTCCGCGTGCGGCAGCAGCACCCGCCCGGCGTCGGTGAGCCGCACCCCGCGCGGCAGCCGTTCGAAGAGCGCCGCCCCGATCTCGTCCTCCAGGGACTGGACTTGGCGGGAGACGGCGGACTGGGTGTAGCCGAGCGCGCGGGCGGCGGCGGTGAAGGAGCCGTCCCGGGCGACGGCGAGGAAGACCTCGTACAAGCCATGAGTGTGAGGCATGGATGCCATGCTAGGCATTCGCTTGTCGCATGGTCGTGCCGCTTCTAGTGTCGAAGCCATGGACGTCGAAGCCATGGACAACGCCATGGACCCCCAGCAGAAGATCGCCTTCCTCGGGCTCGGCGGCATGGGCCTGCCGATGGCCCGCCGCCTCCTCGCCGCCGGGCACCCGCTGACGGTGTGGAACCGTACGGCCGCCAAGGCCGACACCCTGGTCGAGGCCGGCGCCGTGCGGGCCGCGACCCCCGCCGACGCCGTCCGGGACGCCGACGTGGTCCTCACGATGCTGGCCGATCCGGCGGCCGCCCTCGCCGTCGCGGACGCGATGCTTCCGGTGCTGCGCCCCGGCACGTACTGGGTCGACACCTCCACCATCGGCCCGGACACCGTCCACACCCTGACCGGCCGGCTCCCCGAGGGCGTCACGCTGATCGACGCCCCGGTCATGGGCAGCGTCGACCGGGCCGAGACGGGGGAGCTGCTGATCTTCGCGGGCGGTGACACCGCGCCGGTACGGGACGTCCTCGACCGGCTCGGGACGACCACCGAGTGCGGCGGACCGGGGACGGGTGCCGCCCTCAAGCTCGTCCTGATCAACGCGGCCATCGGCGGAGTCGCCCTGGTCGGCGAGGCCCTCGCCCTTTCCGACGCGCTCGGACTGCCCCGGGACCTCGCCCTGCGCGGCCTGGCCTCGGGCCCCCTCGCGGGCGCCGTCGCGCGGGCCACCGCGACCGGCGCGCACTTCCCGGTCGCCCTCGCGGCCAAGGACGTCGCCCTGGCCACGGCGGCGACGAAGCTCCCGGTCCTGGAGGCGGTGCACCGGGCCCTGACGGAGGACCCGGCACTCGCGGGTGAGGACCTGGCGGCCGTGGCCGGCCAGGACCCTGCCGCCGTGGCGGGCCATCACCCGGCCGCCGTCGTCCGCTCCGTGGTTCGCTAAGAGGCCGCCACCGCGATGATCGCCCGGACCTGGGCGATGATGTCCAGCCGGTTGCGTACGAACTCCGGGTCCGTGACCGTGCCCGTCGCCGGGTCCGTATTGCCCGCGCCGAACTCCAGTACCGGGGTGTGGACATGGCCGCCGGGAAGCCCGGTCAGGCCGAGGCGGTCGCGCAGCAGGGTCGCACGGTAGGCGATCTCGTTGGAGAGGTAGTTCCCGCCGCCGCCGGCACGGGCCGTGGAGCCCGGTGTCGGCCCGTCCGGGCGGGCCACGGCCTCGGTGCCGCCCGCCGGGATCTCGGTCACCGCCGTGTTGTCCCGTACCGGGAAACGCCCGGTGTCCGCCGCGACGATCGAGGCGTACGGAAGGGTCGTCGCCGTCCACTGGGGCTGCGTGGCCGGGTCGTCGACCGGCACGGTCTCCCGGCGCGCGAGGGTCTCGTTGTCGGGGAAGCCGCCCCGCCAGGCCCCGTTGAACCGCTCGATGTCGAAGCGGCCGATCCGCCCCTGGCTGACCGTGGTGAACAGGTCCACCTTCGGCAGCTGCTCCCGCAGGGTCCGCTCGACCGTCCCGTCGGCGAAGTCCTCCCAGCGGACGGGGAAGACGGCCGTCTCGATCCGCGCGAGGCTCCCGTCCACCGTACGGATCCACGTGCCGTCGAGGGCCAGCGCGGTGGCCCCGGACGGATTGCTGATCCGGACGTCCCGGTCGAGCGTGAACGGGTCGAAGCCGGTCATCAGGATCCGCTTCACGCCCTTGCCCGCCGGGAAGCGGATCGTGTCCTGGCCGCGCGAGGAGCGTTCGAGCCGGTCGAGCAGCCGGGCCCGCCCCTCCTCGCCGAGTGTGAACTCCGGCTGCCATCCGCGCAGTTCACGGGTCATGGCCAGGCGCGCCCAGTACAGCGGCCGGTCGTCGTCCTTGCTGAGGTCGCCGTGCACCCGGCGCCCCTGTGCCCGGTCCACCGCGTCGCGCCAGAGCCGCGCCCCGTGCCGTACGACCGCCCGCTCGGCCTGCTCGAACGACTCCGCGCCGTCGAGGGCGCGGGCGAACTCCGGTGCCACGGCGTCGAATCCGCCGCGCCGCAGGATCTCCTGGGGCACGGCCCGGTCGAGCCGCGCCTCCTCGATCGTGCCGACGGCCGCCGAGGCGGGGGGAGTTATCGCGACCAGCGTGGCGGTGACCAGGGCGAGGCCGAGTGAGGCATGACGTATGCGGGACAGCACGGGCGGGACCTCCGTCGCGTCGGAAACCGGCCCGCGCAGTATCCCGGCTCACCCGCAACTCCCGCTACGGTGCCCTCACTTGTCGCCCGGGTCGCCCGTGTTTCCCGCGTCGCCCGCTGGGGACCTTCCGTACAGCAGCCGCAGGAAGTCCCGGAACGCCGCCGGCATGTCCACCGCGTCCGGGTCGAGCAGCCACTGGTACTGCAGACCGTCCATCACGGCCGTCAGGATCGGCGCCGCCCGCTCCGGGGTCAGTCCGCTCGGCAGGCGCTCGCCGAACTCCAGGCGCAGGACGTTCGCCATCTCCTCGCGGACCTGGGTGTAGCGCTCGGTGAAGAACGTGCGCGCCGGATGGTCCTCGGTCACGCTCTCGCCCAGCAGGGCCGAGAAGGTCTGCACGATCCCCGGCCGCATCGCGTTGTACTCGACGAGCGAGTCGATCAGATCGAGCCGCCAGCCCTCGCGCGACCCCGCACCGCTCGTGTCCCACCGGTCGCGCTCGGCGAGGACCGCGACGAGCAGCGCCTCCTTCGTGGGGAAGTAGTGCAACAGGCCCTGCTGCGTGAGACCGACCCGCTCGGCGACGGCGCCGAGCGAGGCGCCCCGGTACCCGCGCTCGGCGATCACTTCGAGGGCCGCGCGCACGATGTCCGTGCGCCGCTCCTCGCTCCTGGCCCGCACCATCGCCGTGGCCCCCCTTTCCATGCCGGTCGCCTGCCGAAGGTCCCTTCCCCCAGGACCGTACGGCATCACAACATTACGAAACAGTAACGTAACCTACCGATCTACAGGCAACGGGTCCACCATGGGGCCGCACCCAGCACTTCAACGAGGAGGTACGGCCGTGGCGAAGATCAGCGCAGACACCGTTCGCGAGCAGGCCGTCGAGGCGGCGCTCGGCAAGCTCGACCTGGACACCAAGGCGCGGCTGCTCGCCGGCCAGGACATGTGGTCCCTGCCCGCGGTGCCCGAGATCGGACTGCGGTCGATCGTGATGTCCGACGGCCCGATCGGCGTCCGCGGGGTCCGCTGGACCGCCGACGACCCCTCCGTCGCCCTGCCGTCCCCGACCGCGCTCGCCGCCTCCTGGGACCCGGCCCTCGCCCGCCGCGCCGGCCGCCTCCTCGCCCAGGAGGCCCGCCGCAAGGGCGTCCACGTCCTCCTCGCCCCCACGGTCAACCTGCACCGCTCCCCGCTCGGCGGCCGCCACTTCGAGGCCTACAGCGAGGACCCGTACCTCACCGGCGAGATCGGCACCGGCTACGTCCAGGGCGTCCAGGACGGCGGCGTCGGCACCACGGTCAAGCACTTCGTCGCCAACGACGCCGAGACCGACCGCTTCACCGTCGACAACAAGATCGCCCCGCGCCCGCTGCGCGAGCTCTACCTCGCGCCGTTCGAGGCCATCGTCAAGAACGCCCACCCCTGGGGCATCATGACCGCGTACAACCAGGTCAACGGCGTGACGATGACCGAGCACCGCTACCTCGTGAACGAAGTCCTGCGCGGCGAGTGGGGCTTCGACGGCTACAACGTCTCCGACTGGATGGCCGCCCGCTCCACCAAGGGCGACATCGAGGGCGGCCTCGACGTCGCCATGCCCGGCCCCCAGACCGTCTACGGCGAGGCGCTCGCCGCCGCCGTCCGCGCCGGCGAGGTCGAGCAGTCGGCCGTCGACGCGGCCGTACGGAACGTGCTGCGGCTCGCCGCCCGCGTCGGCGCCCTCGAAGGCGCCCCGCCGGTCGTCACAGAGACCCCCGACACGATCGACGGCGACGCGCTCGCCCGGGAGATCGCCCGCCGCGGCTTCGTCCTCGTACGGAACGAGAACGCCGCGCTGCCCCTGGCGAGCGGCGGCACGGTCGCCCTGTCCGGCGCCGCCGCCCGCGACGCCCGGGTCCTCGGCGGCGGCTCCGCCCAGGTCTTCCCCGACCACACCGTCTCCCCGCTCGACGGCCTCACCGCCGTACTTCCCCAGGTCACCTACACCGTCGGCGCCGACCCCAGCGACGAACTCGCCCCCGCCGACCAAGGCTTCACCCTCCGCGCCGTCTGCCGCGGCGCCGACGGCGCCGTCCTCGGCGAGGGCTCGCTGCCCAATGGCCAGGTCCAGTGGATCGGCGACGACCTCCCGGCAGGCGTCACCCACGAGGCCCTCGCCTCCATCGAGATCATCGGCACGTTCACCCCGCGCGAGTCCGGCGAGCACGCCTTCGGCACCCGCGGCCTCGGCGCCTTCACCCTCCGCGTCGCCGGGGAGACCGTCTTCGACGGCGTCCAGGCGATGGGCCCGGAGACCGACCCCTTCGAGGCGTTCTTCGGCTCCCCCGTCGAGCGCGCCAAGGTCGCCCTCACCGCGGGCGAGACCGTCGAGGTGTCCCTGCTCCACCCGCTGGACAAGGAGTTCGCGGCCCCGCTACCGGCCGTCATGTTCTCCTTCGTCCACCTCGGGCCGCGCCGTGACCCCGACGAACTGATCGCCGAAGCCGTCGAGGCCGCCCGCGCCGCCGACACCGCCGTCGTGGTCGTCGCCACCACCGAGCGCGTCGAGTCCGAGGGCTTCGACCGCAAGGACCTCGCCCTGCCCGGCCGCCAGGACGACCTCGTCCGGGCCGTCGCCGCCGCCAACCCGAACACCGTCGTCGTCGTCAACGCCGGCTCCCCGGTGGCGATGCCCTGGCGCGAGGATGTCGCCGCGGTCCTGCTCAGCTGGTTCCCCGGCCAGGAGGGCGGCGCCGCGCTCGCCGACGTCCTCACCGGCGCCGCCGAGCCCGGCGGCCGGCTCCCCACCACCTGGCCCGTCGCCCTCGCCGACGTCCCCGTCACCGAGGTCACCCCCACCGACGGCGAACTCGCCTACGCCGAGGGCGTGTTCATCGGCTACCGCGCCTGGGACAAGGCCGGCGCCACCCCCGCGTACCCCTTCGGCCACGGCCTCGGCTACACGACGTGGGTCTACGACTCCCTCGAAGTCACCCCGACGGCGGCGAAGGTCCGCATCACCAACACCGGCACCCGTACCGGCCGCGAGGTCGTCCAGATCTACCTCGCGCCGCAGTCGGACAGCGTCGAGCGCCCCGCCCGCTGGCTGGCCGCCTTCGCGAGCGTCGAGGCGGGCCCCGGCGAGTCCGTCGAGACCGAGATCGCGCTGCCCCGCCGCGCTTTCGAGATCTGGGACGAGGAGAAGAACGACTGGGCCTTTGTGCCCGGTAGGTACGAGGTCAGGGCCGCGCACTCGCTCACCGACGCGCGCCTCACCGCCACGCTGGACGTCTGACCCCTGATGACCAGCCCCGGGGCGGAACCTGACAGCCGCCCCGGGGCTTCAGCGCGTGCCGAAGACGTACCGCGTCTCCGAGGCGTACACCTCACCCGGCCGGAGGACCGTCGACGGGAACTCCGGCCGGTTGGGCGAGTCCGGGAAGGCCTGCGTCTCCAGGGCGACCCCGCCCAGCTCCGGGTTCGCGTACACCTGGAGCCCGGGCTCGGTCGTGTCCACGGTCACCGTCCGCCCGGTGTCCGGCGCGTACAGCTCGGCGGCCGACGAACCGCCCTCGTCGAGGACGAAGTTGTGGTCCAGCGGGATGGACAGCGGTCTGCCGGTACGGAAGTCCAGCTCCGTGCCCGTGACCTCGGTGAACTCCCCGGTCGGGACGCCCGTCCCGTCGGTCGGCGTCCAGCGCGAGGCCGCCACCCGCAGCTCCTGCGGCCCGCCGCCCAGCTGCCAGTACGAGTGGTTCGTCAGCGCCACCACCGTGGGGGCGTCGGTCAGCGCCCGGTAGCCGATCCGCAGCGAACCGTCCGCCGTCAGCCGGTACGTCACCGAGACCTTCAGGCGGCCGGGGAAGCCCTCCTCGCCGTCCGGGCTGACCCGGGACAGCCGGACCCCGCCCGTGACCTCCTCCGCGTCCCACACCCGCTTGTCGAAGCCGCGCTCCCCGCCGTGCAGACAGTTCGGCCCGCCGTTGCGGGGGAGGCGGTACGTCGTGCCGTCCAGGGCGAAGGACCCGCCCCCGATCCGGTTGGCGTACCGCCCCACCAGAGCGCCGAAGTACGGCTCCGGGCGCTTCAGATAGCCCTCCAGATCCGGGAAGCCGAGGACCACGTCACCCGGGACACCGTCCCGGTCCGGCGTCTCGACCGACTGCACGATGCCGCCGTACGTCAGCACCCGCACCCGCACGGCGCCCCGCTGGAGCGTCCAGCGCGTCACGTCCGTACCGTCGACCGAACCGAACGGCTCGCTCGTGATCCTCGTGGTCCTCATGATCCGGAACCCTACGCGGACGGCTCCGGCGCCGTCACCTGCCGATGGGCGATCTCCGCGAGCCGCGCCTGGCCGTCCCTGCTGGGGTGGAACCAGTCCCACGGGCTCAGCTGCCCGCCGTCGAAGCGGAAGCCGAACACCGCACCGCCGTCGTACCGGCAGCGCCGGTCCTTCGCGCAGACCTCCTCCAGGACCGTGTTGTACGCCACCACCCGGTCCCGCACGAGCGTCCGGCGCCGCTCGGCCGGCGCGCTCAGATCCTCCGCGTCCGCCAGCATCGAGGCGCAGATGCCCAGCTTCCAGACCTGGCGGCCCATCGGGCTGTCCTTGCCCTGCGACCAGAGCCGCTTCAGGTCCGGCACGCTCGACACGTACACCTGCGCCTTGGGCGCGCCGGCCCGCAGCCTGGCCAGCGCCGCCTCGAAGTCCGCGCGGAACTCCTCGACCGGCGTCATCAGTTCGGCCCGGTCCCGGCAGGCGTCGTTCGCGCCCATCATGACCGTCACCAGCTCCGGCTTCCGGGCGCCCGCCCGCGCCATCTGCTCGGGGAGCTCCGCCATCCGCGCCCCGGTCCGCGCCAGGTTCCAGCTCCGCTCGGTCACCCGGTCAGCGCCGAGGAGCCGCAGCGCCAGGCTGTTGACGCCGGTGTCCGTGCCGGTCGCCCAGGACACCTCGGGGCAGTCCGCCAGGACCGAGCAGGCGTCGAAGGCGCGGGTGATGGAGTCGCCGACGGCGGCGAGGGAGGCGGGGGTGCGGTCCCAGACGGGCGTGGGCCTCGGCGTCGGTGTGGCCTTCGCCGCGCGTGGTCCGGCCGTCTCACACCCCGTCAGGGCGCCCGCGCACAGCAGCAGTGCGGCCCCCGCAGCGGCGACGGTGGTACGGATACGGCGTGTGCCGCGCATCCCTCGGCGCATCCCCCTGGCCCTCCTCCGGCGTCCGTTCGGCGTCCTGGCGAGTGAAAGCTTCGTGTCCACCGGCCCCCGGACCGACCGTACGTCACCCCAAGGGCGGTGCGGCACGGTAGCTTTTCCCCCGTCGAACCAGAGGCACCTTTGCCAATCGGCTCCGGTAAATTACATCACGTCACATACTGTCCCCTTTTCGGGGGTTTACGGACTTTACTCCCGATGCTGTTTACTGAGGCCGCTGGGAAAGGCGAACCTCGTCCCACACTGGAGGTCCCGGTGACGACACGTGGAGTCCTTTACGTTCACTCCGCACCGCGCGCGCTGTGCCCGCACGTCGAATGGGCGGTCGCGGGTGTCCTCGGTGCGAGGGTCCAGCTCGACTGGATCCGCCAGCCGGCGTCCCCCGGCACCTGGAGAGCCGAGTTCTCCTGGCAGGGCGAGACCGGCACGGCCTCCAAGCTGGCCTCCGCGCTGCGCGGCTGGCAGATGCTCCGCTTCGAAGTCACCGCGGAACCCTGCCCGACCGCCGAGGGCGAGCGCTACAGCGCCACCCCGGAACTGGGCATCTTCCACGCCGTCACCGGCATGCACGGCGACATCCTGATCCCCGAGGACCGTCTGCGGGCCGCCCTGGCCCGCTCCGTACGCGGGGAGACGGAGCTGGAGGCGGAGATCGCCAAGCTCCTCGGCAAGCCCTGGGACGACGAACTGGAGCCCTTCCGCTACGCAGGCGAGGGCGCCCCGGTCCGCTGGCTCCACCAGGTCGTCTGAGGCCGACGCGCCTTTCGGCCGCGACACGCCCGGAAGCCCAGGCCCCCGTCCGTCTTCGCCGTCCGCCGGCATACGGCTGAGGCCCACCCCCCGGCCGGGGGGTGGGCCTCAGATGTGATCCCGTGTGATCTCGGGTCAGACCGTGCGGAACGCCAGCACCACGTTGTGGCCGCCGAAGCCGAACGAGTTGTTGATCGCGGCGATCGTGCCCTGCGGCAGCTGCCGGGGCTCGTCGCGGACGATGTCCGCGTCGACGTCCGGGTCCAGGTCGTCGACGTTGATCGTCGGCGGGGCCAGGCGGTGGTGGAGCGCCAGGACCGTCGCGACGGTCTCGATGCCGCCCGCGCCGCCGAGCAGGTGACCTGTCATCGACTTCGTCGCGGAGATCGCGACGTGGTCCAGGTCCTCGCCCAGCACCTTGCGCAGCGCCTTGATCTCGGCCACGTCGCCCTGCGGGGTCGACGTCGCGTGCGCGTTGAGGTGGACGACCTCGGAAGGCTTGAGGTCCGTCGAGTCCAGCAGGTTCTGCATCGCGGCGGCGATACCCCGGCCGGTCGGCTCGGGCTGCGCGATGTGGTGGCTGTCGGCCGACAGGCCCTGGCCCAGCACCTCGCAGTAGATCCGCGCGCCGCGGGCCTTCGCGTGCTCCTCGGACTCGAGGACCACCACGCCCGCGCCCTCGCCGAGCACGAAGCCGTCACGGCCCTTGTCGTACGGACGCGAGGCCTTCGTCGGCTCGTCGTTGTTCTTGGACATCGCCATCATGTTGGCGAAGGCCGCGATCGGCAGCGGGTGGATCGCCGCCTCGGTGCCGCCGGCCACGACCACGTCGGCCCGGCCGGTACGGATCATCTCGACGGCGTAGCCGATCGCCTCGGCACCCGACGCACACGCGGAGACCGGGGTGTGCACGCCCGCCCGGGCGTTCACCTCCAGACCGACGTTGGCGGAGGGGCTGTTCGGCATCAGCATCGGCACGGTGTGCGGGGACACGCGGCGTACGCCCTTGTCCTTCAGCACGTCGTACTGGTCGAGCAGAGTCGTGACACCGCCGATGCCGGAGGCGATGACGGAGCCGAGGCGCTCGGGCGCGATGCTCTCGTCGTCACCGGCCGGGGCGGTGTAGCCCGCGTCGGCCCACGCCTCACGGGCCGCGATCAGCGCGAACTGCGCCGAGCGGTCCAGCTTGCGGGCGAGCGGGCGGGGCAGAACGTCACCCGGGTCGACCGCGGCGAGCGCCGCGATCTGGACGGGCAGTTCGGCGAATCGTTCGCCCTCGAGGGGCTTGACGCCGGAGCGTCCCGCGATCAGACCTTCCCAGGTCGATGCGGAGTCGCCACCCAGCGGTGTGGTTGCGCCGAGACCGGTGACGACCACGGTGCGATTGGTCGAGCTCACAGGAATTCTTTCTCCACGTGTGTGATGGTCGAATACGGCGCCACCGCCGGGTGGCGAACCGAATCAGCAAGGACCGAATCAGCCCTGGTGCTTCAGGATGTAGTCGGCAGCGTCGCCGACCGTCTTGAGGTTCTTGACGTCCTCGTCCGGGATCTTGACGTCGAAGCGCTCTTCGGCGGCGACAACGACCTCGACCATGGACAGCGAGTCGACGTCGAGGTCGTCCGTGAAGGACTTGTCCAGCTGGACGTCCTCGGTCGGGATGCCGGCGATCTCGTTGACGATGTCGGCGAGACCGGCGACGATCTCTTCCTGGGTGGCGGCCATGTTGGCGCTCCTTCTGTGATGTGCTGTGGAAAAGGGCTTCCGGAAGATCCGGAGTGCCTAGGGGAGAGTAACGACCGTCGCGGCGAAGACGAGACCCGCCCCGAAGCCGATGATGAGCGCCGTATCGCCGCTCTTCGCCTTGCCGGTCGCCAGGAGCCGCTCCATCGCGAGCGGGATCGAGGCGGCCGAGGTGTTGCCGGTGGTCTCGACGTCACGCGCGACCGTGACGTGCTCCGGCAGCTTGAGAGTCTTCACCATCGAGTCGATGATCCGCATGTTCGCCTGGTGCGGGATGAAGACGTCCAGGTCGTCCGCCGAGATTCCGGCGGCGTCCAGCGCCTGCTGGGCGACCTTCGCCATCTCGAAGACGGCCCAGCGGAAGACCGCCTGGCCCTCCTGCGTGATGGCGGGGAACTTGATCTCGCCCTGCTGGTTGACGGGGAGCTTGGAGACGTCGCCGCCCTGGAACTGGTCCCACGGCACCGTCTGCTTGATCGTCTCGGACTTGTCGCCCTCCGAACCCCACACCGTGGGGCCGATGTGCGGCACGTCGGAGGGGCCGACCACGACCGCGCCGGCGCCGTCGCCGAACAGGAAGGCCGTCGCGCGGTCCTCCAGGTCGGTCAGGTCGCTCAGCCGCTCGACGCCGATGACGAGTACGTACTCGGCCGAGCCCTCGACGATCATGCCCTTCGCGAGCGTCAGGCCGTAGCCGAAGCCCGCGCAGCCGGCGGAGATGTCGAACGCGGCCGGCTTGCCGGCGCCGATCTTGTCGGCGATCTCGGTGGCGACGGCCGGGGTCTGCTTGAAGTGCGAGACCGTGGAGACGATCACCGCGCCGATCTGCTCCGGGGTGACCCCGGCGTCGGCGATGGCCTTGCCGGAGGCCTCGACCGACATCGCGGTCACGGTCTCCTCGGGCGACGCCCAGTGGCGGGTGGAGATGCCGGAGCGCGAGCGGATCCACTCGTCGGACGAGTCGATCTTCTCGAGGATCACCTCGTTCGGCACAACGCGGGTGGGGCGGTAGCCGCCGACACCCAAGATGCGCGCGTACGGGGCGCCCTTGCTGGGCTTGATCTTCGACATGCTCTACGGCTCCTTCTCAGGCTGCAGTCTGCTCGGCGACGAGCGTGCGGGCCGCGTCGAGGTCGTCGGGGGTCTTCAGGGCCACGGTCTTGACGCCCGGAAGCGCGCGCTTGGCGAGACCGGTCAGCGTGCCGCCGGGGCACACCTCGATCAGCGCGGTCGCGCCCAGCTCCTTGAAGGTCTCCATGCACAGGTCCCAGCGGACCGGGTTGGCGACCTGGCCGACGAGGCGCTTGACGACCTCGCTGCCCTCCGTGACGACCTGGCCGTCCCTGTTGGAGACGTAGCGCACGGCCGGGGCGGCGACCGTCAGCTCCTTCGCGGCGGCCTCCAGCTTCGCCACCGCGGGCGCCATGTGGTGCGTGTGGAACGCGCCGGCGACCTTCAGCGCGACGACGCGGCGCACACCCTCGGGCTTGTCCGCCTCCAGGGCGGCCAGCTGCTCCAGGGTGCCCGCGGCCACGATCTGGCCGGCGCCGTTGACGTTGGCCGGCGTCAGACCGAGCTTCTCCAGGTGCGGGACGGTCACCTCGGGCTCGCCGCCGAGCAGCGCGGACATGCCGGTCTGGGTGACCGCGGCGGCCTCGGCCATCGCCAGTCCACGCGTCCGTACGAGACGCAGGGCGGCGGTGTCGTCGAGGACGCCGGCGAACGCGGCGGCGGTGATCTCACCGACGCTGTGGCCCGCGACGGCGCCGGGGGAGACGTCGCCGAGCGCGGCGGCGGAGAGGAGACCGGCGGCCACGAGCAGCGGCTGGGCCACCGCCGTGTCGCGGATCTCGTCCGCGTCCGCCTTCGTGCCGTAATGGGCGAGATCGAGCCCGATGGCCTCGGACCAGGCCGCCAAACGGTCGGCGGCACCGGGGAGTTCGAGCCAGGGAGTCAGGAAGCCGGGCGTCTGGGCGCCTTGGCCGGGAGCGACGAGTACGAGCACCCTCACACTCTCTCTTGGGGACGGCTCCCAGCGCCCGTGGGGACTAGGACGAAGAACCGTCGGGGGAATTGTTGGTGTTCGACAAAAGTCTAGGACTGTGAATCTCCGTCGGCCAAGCGCCCCAGGATGAGCGCGATCCGCAGCGTGAACGCGGAGCGGACATCGGAGGGTGACCAGCCGGTGACGTCTGTCACACGTCGAAGCCGGTAGCGCACGGTGTTCGGGTGTACGAAGAGCATCCGCGCCGCGCCTTCCAGGCTGCTCGCCTGCTCCAAGTAGACACTCAGAGTTTCCAGCAGCGCCGAGCCCGCTTCCTCCAGCGGTCTGTAGATCTCCTCCACCAGCTGCTCGCGGGCCGAAGGGTCGGAGGCGATGGCGCGCTCCGGCAGCAGATCGTCCGCGAGGACCGGCCTCGGGGCGTCCTGCCAGGCCGAACACGCCTTCAGTCCGGCGGCGGCGGCCTGCGCGGACCGGGTCGCGGCCAGCAGGTCGGGGACGACGGGGCCGGCGACGACCGGCCCGGCGGCGTACGGCCCGATCAGCGCCTTCGCCACGGCGAGCGGGTTGTCGTTGCCGCCGGCGATGACGACGAGCCGGTCGCCGAGGACGCCGGTGAGGACCTGGAGCTTGGCGTGCCGGGCGGCGCGGCGGATGGCCTCGACGGTCAGCTCGCTGTCGCCGTCGGGGGCGGTGCCGAGGACGACGCAGACGTGCTCGGGGGAGTTCCAGCCGAGCGCGGCGGCCCGCGAGACGGCGCCCTCGTCGGCCTCCCCGGAGAGGACCGCGTTGACGACGAGGGACTCCAGGCGCGCGTCCCAGGCGCCGCGGGCCTCGGCGGCCTGGGCGTAGACCTGGGCGGTCGCGAAGGCGATCTCCCGGGCGTAGACGAGGAGGGCCTCGCGGAGGATGGACTCGTCGCCGGGGGCGGCGACCTCCTCGATCGCGGCCTCCATGACCTCGATGGTGGTGCGCACCATCTCGACGGTCTGGCGCAGGGTGATGGCGCGGGTCAGCTCGCGGGGCGCGGTCCCGAAGACGTCGGTGGAGATGGCCTGCGGGGTCTCCGGATGCCGGAACCACTCGGTGAACGCGGCGATACCGGCCTGGGCGACCAGACCGATCCACGACCGGTTCTCGGGCGGCATCGCCCGGTACCACGGCAGCGTCTCGTCCATACGGGCAATGGCATTGGCGGCGAGCCGCCCGGAGGACTGTTCGAGGCGCTTCAGGGTCGCGGAGTGCGGATGAGCGGCGTTCGTCGGTTCAGACACGGACTAAGGGTGCCTCATCGGGCTACCGGGATGCGCGCCCGGTGTGGGCATTCGTTCCGCTGGGGCGGAACGGGTGGGCACACCGGACCACCGGCCGGCACCGGTCGCGCAGCGTGCACGGGGCGCCGGGGACCGGGACCGCCCTGCGGAACGTATGCCCACAACGGTGGCGACGAGGTCGTACCGTGACTCCCGTGATTCGTATCCAGCGCGCTGCGGAGCGCTACCCCGGGGGTGACCCGGCGGCCGGGATCGAGACCCGCCACGCCTTCTCCTTCGGGCGCCACTACGACCCCGACAACCTCCGCTTCGGCGCGGTGCTCGCCTGCAACGAGGAGCGGCTCGCGCCCGGCGCCGGGTTCGAGGAGCACCCGCACAGCCACACCGAGATCGTCACCTGGGTCGTCGAGGGAGAGCTGACCCACCACGACTCGGCCGCCGGCCACACGACGGTGGTCCGCCCCGGGGACGTCCAGCGGCTCAGCTCCGCGGGCGGCGTACGGCACGAGGAGCGCAACGACGGTGACGCGGAGCTGGTCTTCGTCCAGATGTGGCTCGCCCCGCTGGAACCCGGCGGCGACCCCGCGTACGAGATCGTCCGCGGCATCGCCGACTCCACGCCGTACGCCCTCCCGGAGGCGGCCGCGATGCTGCACGTCCGCCGACTGGAACCGGGGGAGCGGACGGCGGTCCCGGACGCGGACTTCGTGTACGCGCACGTGGTGCGGGGCACGGTCCGCCTGGACGGCGAGGAACTCGCCCCAGGCGACGCGGCCCGCGTCACGGATGCGGAGGACCTCGCCCTGCTCGCGACCTCGAACGCGGAGGTCCTCCTCTGGGAAATGCGGTCGGCTTAGCCCGCGCCCCCCGGTTGTGGGCATACGTTCCGCAGGGGCGATGGGGGTCCCCCCTGCTCGAGCGAAGCCGAGAGCTTGGGGGAGGGTGGGCACAACGGACGGCGCCCCTTGCCGGGCCTAGGCTCCCGTGCCTGGACGTCGCCCCCGAGCGCGGCGCCCTCGTGGTGCGGGTCACGGGGCGGAGGCACCCGCCAGGGCGCCGTCCCGTGTGCCCACCCGTCCCTCCCCCTAGGGCTTCGCCCTGGGGGGACCCCCACAGCGGGACGATTGCCCACACGGGTCAGCGGCCCGCCGCGCTCTTCGCGCGCCACCCCTCCCAGCTCACGTTCCACGCCCCGTAGCCGTTGCCCTCCGCCACCGTCCCCTTCGTGTCGCGGCCCGTGATCTCGAAGGGGTCGCCCGGGCGGACCTGGGCGTAGAACCAGGCGGCGTCGGCGTCGCTCATGCCGATGCAGCCCGAACTGCGGTTGGCGCGGCCGAAGTGCGCCGCGTTCCACGGGGCCGCGTGGGCGTACATGCCCGACCAGGTCAGCCGCATCGAGTAGTCGACCATCTTGTCGTACGCGTCGCCGAGCCCGACCGTCTCCGAGTTCATGTTGATCGTGCCCTCCTTCGCCATCAGCACCGCCGTCCCCCGCCACGACCGCTTGTCGCCGCCGGGTGTCCCGCCCGATACGGGGATCGTGCGCACGGCCCGCCCGTCGCGCTCCAGGACCAGCCTCTTGCGGTCCAGGTCCACTTTCACCACCTGCTTCACGCCACCCACCGTGAACCCGGTCCGGTAGTCCCGTACGAACCAGCCCCCGCCCGAGTCCGTCCCGTTCAGCGTCGCGTCGAGACTCACCCGCGTTCCCGGCTTCCAGTACTCCTTCGGCCGCCAGTCCACCCGGTCCTTGCCCGACCAGTCCGTCAGCCAGCCCCACGACCCGACGGTGCCGGTCGACGTCGTCACCTTGAGCTGCTTCTCCACCTCGGCCTTGTTCGTCACCGGCCGGTCGAACACGATCGACAGCGGCTGCGCGACCCCGACCGTCGTGTTCTTCCCGGGCGCCAGCTCCAGCTTGTTGACCTGCGCCGCCTCCGCCGTCGAGAACGTCGACCGGGTCGTCGTCTCCTTCCCGCCCGCCGTACGGGCCGTCGCCTCCACGCGGTACGAGGTGCCCGGCACCGCCTTCCGGTCCGAGACCCAGGACGTCCCGCCGTCCCCGGTACGGCCCGCCAGCGCACCGCCGTCCGCGTCGACGACCTTCACCGTCGTCAGCGTGCCGCCCGTGACGGTGACCGTCACGGTCCGCCCCGCGACGGGCTTCACCACGGTCACCTTCGCCGGCGACTCCGCTGCCTGGGGGCTCTCCGCGGTACGGGGGGCGCCGACCGCCCCCGCCGTACACGCGGTGAGGGAGCCGCAGAGGGCGACGGCCGCGAGCAACGGACGTATTCGAATCACGGAAGCCTCCGAAAAAGTGTGGGAATTGCCCGGACTGTAGGCCGCCGGAAGCGCCTCGGAGGCTCTGTGACAAGGGCTGGAGAGGAACGGTCATCGTCCGGTCACAGACGGACCGCGGCACGGTCAAGGACGGCTGTGAGCATCCTGTGCGCCCCACGACCGAGGGGCGGAGACAAGGAGGCTCACGTTGTGTCAGCTCTGCTCGTGACGGCCGCACCTCAGCACGCCGTACGCCTCGGCCCCGTCACCGCCGAGGCGTACCGTGCCTTCCTCGCGAGGAGCGGTGCGGGTGCCGGCTTCCTCCAACTCCCCTCCTGGGCCGACGTCAAGGACGGCTGGAGCCATCAACTCCTCGGCTGGGGGCCCGAGTACGGAGACCTCACCGGCGTCGCCCTCGTCCTGCTGCGCCCCTTCCCCGGCACCCGCAAGTACTTCGCCTACCTCCCCGAAGGGCCCGTCGCCGACTGGTCCGACCCGGACATCGACGGCTGGCTCACCCCGCTGCTCCAGCACCTGCGCGCCGCCGGGGCCTTCGCCGTACGCATCGGACCCTCGCCCGCCTTCCGCCGCTGGAACGCCGCCACCCTCAAGGCGCACACCGGACCGGGCCGCCGGCTCGCCGACGTCCTCGCCGACGAGGTCGACCCGCTCGGCACCGCCGTCGCCGAACGGCTCCGCGCCCGCGGCTGGCGCCGCTGCGGTGGGGACTCCACCAGCGGCTCCGACGGCGCCGACGCCCAGCCGCGCCACGTCTACCAGGTCCCGCTGGCCGGCCGTAGCGCCGACGACCTGTGGAACGGCCTCAACCAGGAATGGCGGCGCAACGTCCGCAAGGCCCGGAAGTCCGGTGTCGAGATCGTCGTCGGCTCGGCCGCCGACCTGCCCGACTTCTACCGGCTCCTGCGGATCACCGAGGAACGCGACGGCTTCCGGCTCGGCCGCTCCCTCGCGTACTACGAACGCCAGTACGCGGTCCTCAACGCCGAGGAACCCGGCCGGATGAAGCTCTACCTCGCCCGCCACGAGGGCGAGACCCTCGCCGCCCACACGATGATCACGGTCGGGAAGCGGGTCTGGTACCAGACCGGCGCCTCCGCCGACCACCGCCGCGAGGTCCGCCCCTCCAACGCCCTGCAGTGGCGGATGCTGCTCGACGCCCACGCGCTCGGCGCCGACGTCTACGACATGCGCGGGATACCCTCCACCCTTGACCCGGACGACCGCGCCCACGGTCTGCTGCGCTGGAAGCTCGGCACGGGCGGGCAGGCCGTCGAGACGCTGGGGGAGTGGGAGACACCGTTGGGCGGAACGACGAACCACACGCTGTACCGGGCCTTCCAGGCGTACCTGGCCCGCCGATGACGGCGACGGCCGTCGTGGAGCCGAAGCGGGGCACCCCCTCGGTGCTGCGCAGCGGCGCGGTCATGGCCGCCGGGTCGCTGGTGTCGCGCGCCACCGGGTTCGTACGGTCGGCGATCGTCGCGGCGGCGCTCGGTGTCGGGGGGATCGCCGACGGGTACGCGGTCGGCAACTCGGTCCCGACCATCGTCTACATGCTGCTCCTGGGCGGGGCCCTGAACGCGGTCTTCGTGCCCGAGCTGGTCAAGGCGGCCAAGGAGCACGAGGACGGGGGCGTCGCCTACACCGACCGTCTCCTCACGGTCTGCGTCTGCGCGCTGCTCGTGCTGACGGCGGGCGCGGTGCTCGCGGCGCCCGCGATCGTCGACGCGTACACCGACTACACCGGCGCGCGGGAGTCGATGACGGTCGCGTTCGCCCGGTACTGCCTGCCGCAGATCTTCTTCCTGGGGCTCTTCACCCTGCTCGGGCAGGTGCTCAACGCGCGGGGCCGGTTCGGCGCGATGATGTGGACGCCGGTGCTCAACAACGTCGTCGTCATCGCGGTGTTCGCGCTGTATCTGGCGACGGCGGTGGGCGGGGAGCTGACCGCAGTCGAGCTGGCGCTGCTCGGCTGGGGCACGACGGCGGGCATCGCGCTCCAGGCGCTGGCCCTTGTGCCGTCGTTGCGGGCGGCCGGCTTCCGCTGGCGCCCGCGCTTCGACTGGCGCGGCAGCGGGCTGACGGCGCCGCTGCGGTCGGCGGGCTGGCTGGTGCTCCTCGTCCTCACCAACCAGGCCGCGTACTGGGTGACGACGAGGCTCGCGACGGCGGCGGGGACGCGGGCGGAGGAGCTGGGGGCGGGCGGGGGCTTCGGCTTCGCCGCGTACAACAACGCCTATCTGCTGTGGGCCGTGCCGCACGGCATCGTCACCGTCTCGCTGGTGACGGCGCTGCTGCCGCGGATGAGCGGGGCGGCGGCGGACGGCGACCTGGCGGGGGTACGGCGGGACGTCTCGTACGGACTCCGCACGACCGCGGCGGCCGTCGTCCCGGCGGCCTGCGCGCTGTTCGCGCTCGCGGTGCCGCTGATGGGCCTGGTCTTCCAGTACGGCAGGACCGGCGCGGACGACATCCGGGCGATGGCCTGGATCCTGATGGCGTTCGCGCCGGGACTGATCGCCTTCTCGGGCCAGTACGTCTGCACCCGCGCCTTCTACGCGCTCCGCGACACCAGGACCCCCTTCCTCCTGAACCTGGTGATCGCGGCCCTCAACGCGGCCCTGTCCCTGACCGCGTACCGCCTGCTCCCCCCGACCTGGGCGGTCGCGGGCATGGCGGCCGGCTACTCACTGGCCCTGTGGACGGGCTGGGCGGCGACGGCATACGCGCTCCGGAGACGGCTGGGGGGCCGGGGTGCCCGTGGCGGGCCGGCGCGGGACGTCCCACCCGGCGCGCCCGTGACGGCGCGGGACGTCCCACCCGGCGCCTCCGTGCCCGGCCGGCCGGCCGCCGCTGACGGTGAGGGCGGGAGCCCGAGCGAGGAGCCCCGCACCGCGGGCCGCGCGGGAGGGCAGGACCGCACCGTTGATGCGCCTCGCGCGGGCCGCGCGCCCGGCGCGGCCACCGCTCTCGCGCGGCTCCTCGTGGCCGCCGTGCCCGCAGCCGGGTTCGGGCTGCTCGTCGCCGACACGACCGCCCCGGCGGGCGCGCTGCCCGCCGGTGCGGCCGGTGCGCTCGTCGTCCTCGCCGTCTTCGGCCTGTTGGCCCGCCCGCTCGGGCTCACCGATGTGCAGGCCCTGCTGACGGCCGCGGGCCACCGCCTGCGCGGCCTCACGCGATACGGCTGACGCCTGTGCGGGCGCCGACCACGACCTGCGGGGCCTCACGCGCCCCGGCTGACGCCGACCGGACGCCACCGGCCGTCGCGGTCGGCGGCACGGCGCCTTCCCGCCGCGCCTGCAGTGCGGCACCCGGCCGTGGCGGCCGGCGGGACGGTGGCCTCCCGGCGCGCCTGCGGTGCGGCACCCGCCGTGGCGGCCGGCGGGACGGTGGCCTCCCGCCGCGCCTGCGGTACGGCATCGGCCGTCGGCACGGTGGCCTCCCGCCGTGTGCCCGCCGGACGGCACCCGCCGTCGCGGTCGGCGCCACGGCGCCCTCCCGCCGCGCCTGCCCGACGGGCACCCGTCGTCCGGCCCGACGGCACCAACCCCTCGCGCCCGGCCCGTACGCCCTCGGACGACACCCCCCACCCCTCCCCCTCCTCACGTTGGGATACTGCTCCAATGCCTCGCGTGCTCCTCATAGAAGACGACCCCTCCGTCCGCGAAGGGGTCGAGCTCGGGCTGCGGCGGCGCGGGCATGAGGTGAGGGGCGCCGCGACCGGTGAGGCGGGGCTCGCGCTGCTCGCCGAGTTCCGGCCCGATCTCGTGCTGCTCGACCTGATGCTGCCCGGCATGAACGGCGTCCAGGTCTGCCGCCGGATACGGGAGACCAGCCAGCTGCCGATCATCATGCTCACCGCGCGCGGTGACGACTTCGACGTCGTCATCGGACTGGAGGCCGGCGCCGACGACTACATCGTCAAACCCGCCCGCACCGAGGTCATCGAAGCGCGGATACGGGCTGTGCTGCGGCGGATCGAGGAACCGGGCGCCGGCCGCCCCGCCGTCGAGTTCCACGGCGAACTCGCCATCGACCGCGCCGGACTCACCGTCGCCAAGTCCGGCGAACGCCTCGCCCTCGCCCCCTCCGAGCTCAAGCTCCTCCTCCATCTGACCGCCCACCCCGAGCAGGTCTTCAGCCGCCAGCAACTCCTCGAACACGTCTGGGAGCACAGCTACCACGGCGACGCCCGCCTCGTGGACGCCTGCGTCCGCCGCCTCCGCACCAAGATCGAGGACCCCGCCGGCGCCCCCCGCTACATCCAGACCCTGCGCGGCTTCGGCTACCGCTTCGGACCGCTGTGAAGCGCCGCCTCCGCCCCTTCGGGCTCCGCACCCGGCTCGTTCTCGCCTTCCTCCTCGTCGCCGCCGTCGGCTGCGGCACCACCGCCGCGCTCACCTACCGCGCCGCCCGCAACGCCATCCTCGAACAGGCCCAGGACACCGCCGTCTCCGCCTTCCGCGAGCAGGTCGGGACGCTGAGCACCCCGCTGCCCGTCGACCCGGACCAGCTGCGCGACTCGCTCTTCCTGATCGCCAAGCAGGGCAAGCCGAACCCCTGGCGGGTCTACGCCGAATACGGCGACCTCTGGGTCTCCTCCACGGACCGCCCCACATCCACCGTCCTCACCCCCGAACTGCGCGCCCGCGCCCAGGGCACCAGGCACGGCAGCTTCCAGCGGGTCGTCAAGAACGGCATCCCCTATCTCACGATCGCCGTCCCCGCCCTCCTCAAACCGGGCCCCGGCGCCGTCGGCCGGCCCACCGGCCTGGTCCTCTACGCCGTCGTGGACATGAGCAACGAGCAGGAGAACATCGACGCCATGGTGGCCGCGGCCCGCGGCGGCGCCCTGCCGGCCCTCGCCGTCGCGCTCATCCCCGCCCTGATCGCCGCCCGGAGCGTGCTGCGTCCGGTACGGGACCTCAGGCGCGCCGCGCACAGCATGGGCCGGGGCGAGCTCGACACCCGTATCGACGCCAAGGGCAGCGACGAACTCGCCGACCTCGCCCGGACGTTCAACGAGTCCGCCGCCGAACTCCAGCGCTCGGTCGAGGAGCTGCGGCGCGCCGAGGCCCGCGCCCGCCGCTTCGCCTCCGACGTCTCGCACGAACTGCGCACCCCGCTCGCCGGGATGCTGGCCGTCACCGAGGTCCTCGACGAGGACGCCGCCGCCCTCGACACGGACACCGCCCGCGCGGTCCGGCTGATCAGCGCCGAGACCGGCAAGCTCGCCGTGCTCGTCGAGGACCTGATGGAGATCTCCCGCTTCGACGCGCGCGCGGCCGAACTGCACACGGACGAGGTGGACGTCGCGGAAACGATCCGCCGGACCCTGTCGAGCCGCCACTGGACCGACCCGGAGCAGATCGTCCCCGACCTCCCGCCCGGCATCCGCGCCCGGGTCGACCCGCGCCGCTTCGACGTCGTCGTCGCCAATCTGGTCGGCAACGCACTGCGGCACGGCCGCCCGCCGGTGACGGTACGGCTGTTCACCGACGGCCCCTGCCTGGTCACCGAGGTCGCCGACTGGGGGCCCGGCATCGCGCCGGAGGTGCTGCCGCACGTCTTCGACCGCTTCTTCAAGGCCGACCCGGCGCGCGCCCGTTCCTCCGGCAGCGGCCTGGGGCTCGCGATCACCCAGGAGAACGTACGGCTCCACGGCGGCACCGTCCTGGCCGCCAACCACCCCGACGGCGGGGCCGTCTTCACGGTGAGGATCCCCCTGTGAGCGTGAACCTGAGCGGGTACCGCAGGATCACGCTCACCGCCGTCCTGCTCCTCGCCCTCGGGGCCTGCGGCATCCGCGGCAGCGACGTCGTCGAGGCCGGTGACGCGGCGGCCGTGCCCGTCCACCCGCCGCCCGCGCTCCGGATGACGCTCTTCTTCGTCGGCGCCGACGGGCGTCTGCTGCCGGTGGTACGGGAGGGACCAGGCGTGCCGATCGTGCCGGAGCCCAGCCCCACCCACCCTGTCGAGCAGCCCCCCGACAACATGCGTGAGAAGGACCCGGGCAGACCCCTCAAGGCACTCGGCGCCCTGCTGGGCGGCCCCACGGCCGCCGAACGCGCCGTCGGCCTGCGCACCCGCCTCCCGGGGCCGGAGCACAGGCAGCACGAGCTGTACGTGAGCGACGACGCGATCACGCGGGGACAGGACGGCGAACCCGTGTTCCGGGTGCGGTTCACCGGCCTGGTGACGGACCTTGACCCGCTCGCCGTCCAGCAGATCGTCTGTACGACGGTCTACGCGCTGCACCCCACGGGCGGTGTCTCGGTCGTGCTCACCGGCCGGGACGGCACACTGCCCACCCGGTCCTGCCCATCAACCGACTAGCTGGTCCCGCTCAGGCCCCGGCGCGCAGCTCCGCCAGCACCGCGTCCGTGAACGGCGGCCACGCCTCGACCGCCCACGGCCCGAAGGGCCGGTCGGTCAGCGCCACGCACGCGGCGCGCGCGTCCGGGTCGATCCACAGGAACGTGCCCGACTGCCCGAAGTGCCCGAACGTCCGCGGCGAGGACGAAGCCCCCGTCCAGTGCGGCGACTTGCCGTCCCGGATCTCGAAGCCGAGCCCCCAGTCGTTGGGCTTCTGGCGTCCGTAGCCGGGCAGCAGGCCGTCCAGACCGGGGTACGTCACCGTCATCGCGTCGAGCACCGTGCGCGCGTCGAGCAGCCGCGGCGCCTGCACCTCGGCCGCGAACCGCACCAGGTCGTCGACCGTCGAGACGCCGTCCTTGGCCGGCGAGCCCTCCAGCGTCGTCGAGGTCATTCCCAGCGGCTCCAGGACCGCCTGGTGGAGGTAGTCGGCGAACGGGATGTCCGTCGCCTTGGCGACATGGTCGCCGAGCGCCTCGAACCCGGTGTTGGAGTAGATCCGGCGGGTGCCCGGCGCGGCCATGACCCGCGGCTCGTCGAAGGCGAGACCCGAGGTGTGTGCAAGCAGATGCCGGACCGTCGCGCCCTCGGGCCCGGCGGGCTCGTCGAGGTCGATCGCCCCCTCCTCGTACGCGACGAGGACGGCGTACGCCGCCAGCGGCTTGGTGACCGAGGCGAGCGGGAACCGCTGTCCGGTGGGGCCGTGCGCCCCGGCCAGGGTGCCGTCCGCGCGGACGACGGCGGCGGCCGCGGTGGGGACGGGCCAGTTCTCGATCAACGCCAGGCTGTGCAGGGACATGGTGCCGAGCCTACTTGCTTGGAGTGCGCTCTAGCGTTCTAGCGTGGGGCCCATGAGCGTGACCGAGAGCAGCGCCCACTACACCATCAGCGAGGTGGCCGCCCTGACCGGGCTGTCGGCCCACACCCTGCGCTGGTACGAGCGGATCGGCCTGATGCCGCACGTCGACCGTTCGCACACCGGCCAGCGCCGCTTCTCCCAGCGCGACCTGGACTGGCTGGCGTTCGTCGGCAAGCTCCGGCTGACCGGGATGCCGGTCGCCGCGATGGTGCGCTACGCGGAGCTGGTGCGGGCGGGCGATCACACCCGGGACGAACGGCGCGAGCTCCTGGAGACCACGAGGAGGGACGTCCTGTCCCGGATCTCCGAGCTCCAGGACACGCTCGCCGTGCTCGACATCAAGATCAGTCACTACGGAACCACCTGCGGAGGCACGACCCCATGACCAGGATCGACACCGTACGGCTCGGCGGCCAGGACGGACCCGAGATCGGCGTCCAGGGCTTCGGCGCCATGGGCATCAGCGAGTTCTACGGCGACACGGACGAGGCCGCCGCCCGCGACACCCTCGACGCCGCGCTGGAGGCCGGTGTCACCCTGATCGACACCGCGGACCTCTACGGAAGCGGCGCCAACGAGGAGTTCCTGGCGCCGTTCCTCGCCAGGCACCGCGACGAGGTCACCCTCGCCACCAAGTTCGCCGTGGAGCGGCGCGCGGACGACCCGCACTACCGGGGCATCCGCAACGACCGCGCGTACATCCGGCAGGCCGTGGAGGCGAGCCTGCGCCGCCTCGGCGTCGAGACGATCGACCTCTACTACATGCACCGGCGCGACCCGGAGATCCCCTTCGAGGAGTCGGTCGGGACGATGGCGGAGCTCGTACGGGAGGGCAAGGTCAGGCAGCTCGGCCTGAGCGAGGTGACCGGACCGGAGCTGCGCGAGGCGAACGCCGTGCACCCGATCGCGGCCCTGCAGTCGGAGTGGTCGCTGTTCTCGCGCGACGTGGAGCGCAGCGCGGTGGGCGCGGCGGCGGAGCTCGGGGTGACGTTCGTGCCGTACTCGCCGCTGGGCCGGGGCTTCCTGACCGGCGCGTTCGCGGACGCCGCGAAGGACCTGTCGGGCGGCGACTTCCGCACGCACCAGCCCCGCTTCACCGGCGAGAACGCGGTGCGGAACGCGGCGCTGCTCGCACCGGTCCACAAGATCGCGGCCGACCACGGCGCGACGGCCGCGCAGGTCGCCCTGGCCTGGGTCCAGCAGCGCGCCTCCGTCCACGGCCTGACGGTCGTCCCGATCCCGGGCACCCGCAAGCGCTCCCGCCTGGAGGAGAACGCGGCGGCGACCCGTATCACGCTGACCGCCTCGGAACTCGCCGAACTGGAGCCGATCGCGGAGCGGGTCGCGGGCGACCGCTACCCGGACATGACCTTCACGTCGGTGGCCCGGGAGGTCTAGGCAAGGCCGAGGGCGAAGACGGCGAAGCCCGCCGCGAGGAGGGCGGCGATGGTGCGGCGGGCGGGGCCGGTCTTGGTCCAAGGGGACTCGAAGCGGCGCGCGTACCGCCCGATCAGCACCAACAGGCCCGCGAAGAGCGGCATCCAGGCCAGCCGGGCGAGGATCCAGCCGGCCGAGTCCGGCGCGCCGAGCAGACCGGGCAGCTCACCCCCGTACGAGGCCGGGATCGCGGCGGCGAGCATCGCCGTCTGGTGCCAGCACAGGATCGTCATCGCGGACAGGTTGACGACCACGACCGGCGCCCACAGCGCGGGCCGCTTCAGCAGCTTCCCGAGCCGCTCGCGGAGCAGGATCGCGGCGCCGCTCTGCGCGGCGGCCAGGGCGAGGACGAGCAGCGACGGCGGGTGGGAGTTGGTGCGCGCCTCGCCCGGCACGCCGACCATCGACGCCGGGTAGCCGAAGGCGAGCAGCAGCGCGGCGAAGAGCGCGGCGCCGCCGAGCAGCAGCCCCCAGGCGTGCCGGCGGGTGACCCGGCCCTCGCCCCAGGAGACGCCGAGCTGGTAGGCGAAGAGCCAGCCGGGGAGGATGTTCAGGACGCTCAGCCAGGACGGCATGGTGTCCGCGTACGGCCCGTAGCGCAGGAAGTCGACGACGGCGACGGAGCCGAGCAGCGGCGCCGCGGCCCAGACGCCCGCCCGACGGGCGGCGCGCACGCACAGCGGGGTGAGGGCGGTGACGACGGCGTACACCGCGACGAACCACAACGGTTGGACGACCAGCGTGGAGGCGGTCCGCAAGGTGTCGCCGGGCACGCCGAACCCGTAGTGCAGGAGCGGGAGAAGGGCCGCCCAGACGGCGGTGACACCGAGGACGGGCCGCCCGAGGCGGGCGAGGCGCCCGGTGAGCCACGCGCGCGTAGTGCCTTCATGCCGCTGGTAGGACAGCACGGAGGCGTACCCCCCGACGAGAAAGAAGATCCCCAGCATCTGAAGGATCCAGCTGACCGGCGCGAGACCGCCGAAGGCGGAGAGCGGGCTGGCGTTGTGGATCGCGCCGTCGGCGGAGAGCGTGAACCCGCCGAGCAGCCAGTGCCCGGTCGGCACGGCGAGCAGGGCGAGGGCGCGCAGGCCGTCGATGGCGCGGTCGCGGTGGGCGGGGGTGGAGGCCTCGATCTTTCGAGTGAGGAGGTTCATCGAACATCCCCCTGGGCGATGGCGGCGAAGGTACGGAAGGACTGCGTGCCGGGCGCGAAGTAGCCGTTGTGGCCTTGGGCGTCGCCGGCGGGGACGCGGCGGGCGCCGAACGCGGGGTCGGTGGGGTCCGCGCCGTGCCCGAGCCCCGCGAACTGGACGTTCGGGACGCGGTCGATCCAGTCGGACGGGTCCTTGGCGGCCCACACGCGGGCGGAGGTGCGCAGCTCGCCGACGTTCTCGGCGCGCATGCCGGGGGAGCCGAAGACGACGAGGTCCTTGGCCTTGAGGCCGTGGGCGGCGAGGCCGCAGACCACGGAGCCGTAGCTGTGGCAGAACAGGGACGGCGCGGGCGCCCCGACCGCGGCGAGCCCGTCGGTCAGCCGGGTCAGCCGCTCGGCCCCCGCCTCGGCGAGGTCGCCGGTGGCGGCGTCGACGCCGACGCCGATGGGGGTGGTGTAGCCGGCCCAGGCGATGACGGCGGTACGGCCGTGGGTGGCGCGGCGCAGGGCCTCGGCCATGTCGGTCAGCGGCTCGACGTTCGCGGCGTCGATGTCAGAGCCGGGCACGAGGACGGCGACGTGCTGGGCGCGGGAGAGGTCCCCGTAGACCAGGGCGACCTGCCCCCGCCCTCGGGGGTCGAAGGCGAGCACCTGCTGACCGGCGTACTGCCCGCCGAGGGTACGGGCGTTGGCTTCGTACCGCAGCCGAGGCGGGATGCCGTCGAGGTTCCCGACGACGGAAGGGTGGGCGCGCACGAGCTCCTGCTGCCGCTCGTCGCTCAACCGCTCGAAGAACCGCGCGACGTCGCCAGGCCCTGTCCGCTCCGGATCAGGCAACCCGTCCCCCCGCCAGGCCTCCACCCCGACGGGCGCCCCGGTCACGGCCTGCTGCGCACTCCCAGCCGCCCACCCCGCGGTCCCGGCCACAACGGTCGTGGCGAGCGCGGCGGCAAGCAGAGTCCTCGTATAGCGGCGCATGCGGCGCCCTCCCTCTTCGTGTCTCTCGTCGCTGGCGAGAGGAAGGTAGGAAGGGGGTGGGTGACGGTACGTCACACCGGGGAGCCAAGTCGTGAGTGATACCGGGGTAGGGGCCGGAGGACGAGCGAACCCCCAGTCGGGGGTGGGGTTTTCCCCCGCACGAGGGGGCGAGGCGTGGCGCTTTGCTGCGCGAGGGGCCTCGTGGCGCCCGCTCCGGCGCGCGGGCGAAACGTCCCCGGCCGGGGAGGTGCGGGGTCGTTCGCGGCGTGCGTGTGGCGCTGCTCCGGCGGGGCTCGTGCCGGGCTGCCCGCGGTGGGCCTCGTGGTGCCCGTTCCGGCGCGCGGGCGAAACGTCCCCGGCTGGGGAGGTGCGTGGGTCGTTCGCGCCGTGCGCGCGGCGCGCTGCTCCGGCGGGGCTCGTGGCCGCTGCGCGGGCAGGCCGGTGCGCCCACGGGCGGCTCGCACCGACGCGCTTGGTGCGGCGCGAAGCTGCCGCGGGCGGGGGGGACGGGGGCGGAGCCCCCGGTCTCGTCAGAGTTTCGGGAAGGGGCGGGGTGGGGGAACACCCCGTGGGGCAGCCCGGGGGACCCCGGGGTCAGGGAGCCCCCGTGCGCCCGGCGGTGGGGGCCCCAGCGAGGCAGCCCCAGTCCGCCCCGCCCCGCCGCGCGCCCAAGCGCTACCGGCGCCCGTCCCCCGGCGTGACCAGCCCCGACTCGTACGCGAAGATCACCGCCTGCGCCCGATCGCGCAGGTCGAGCTTGGCCAGCACGCGCCCGATGTGCGTCTTCACCGTCTGCTCCGCGAGCACCAGCCGGTCCGCGATCTCCTGGTTCGACAGCCCGCGCGCGATCAGCTCCAGCACCTCCGTCTCACGCGGCGTCAGCCCGTTCAGCCGCAGCGCCGCCCGGTCCGCGCGCGGGGCCGGCCGCGACGCCGCGAAGTCGGCGATCAGCCGCCGCGTCACCGACGGCGCGAGCAGCGCCTCACCCGCCGCCACCACCCGTACCGCCGCGATCAGATCCGCCGGCGGCGCGTCCTTCAGCAGAAAGCCCGACGCGCCCGCCCGCAGCGCCTCGTACACGTAGTCGTCCACGTCGAAGGTGGTCAGCATCAGCACCTTCGGACGGTGCACGACCCCCACCGGCGGGTTCAGGATCTCCCGCGCCGCCGCCAGCCCGTCCATCTCCGGCATCCGTACGTCCATCAGCACCACGTCCGGGTGCGTGGACCGGGCCACGTCCACGCCCTGCCGCCCGTCCGGCGCCTCGCCCACGACGTCGATGTCGGCCTGCGCCGACAACAGCGCGGCGAACCCCGCCCGCACCATGGCCTGGTCGTCGACGATGATCACGCGGATGGTCACGAGCCGTCCTCCGTACCCGTACGCAGCGGAAGCCGGGCCGCGACCCGGAAGCCGCCGTCCGGCAGCGGCCCGGTGTCCAGCGAGCCGCCGGTCAACCGTACGCGTTCCCGCATGCCGACCAGCCCATGCCCCGTCCCGTCCCCGCCCTCCAGCGGCGAAGTGGGGCCGGGAGCAGGCCCGTTGACGACCACGACGAGGAGCCCGCCGTCCTCGGACCGGACCGACACCCGCGTCTCCGCGCCCGGCGCGTGCCGGACCACGTTCGCGAGGGCCTCCTGCACGATCCGGTACGCCGACAGATCCACCGCCTGCGGTACGTCGTCGAGTTCGGCGGCCATGGACAGCTCGGCCGGCACCCCCGCCCGTACCGTCGCCTCGATCAGCTGCTGCACCCGGTCGAGGCCCGGCTGCGGGGCCCGTTCGCCCTCCGTGCCCTCGCTGCGCAGCACCACGAGGAGGCGGCGCATCTCGGTGAGCGACTCCCGCGCGCTCGCGGCGATCGAGGTGAACTCCTCGCGCGCCGCCTCCGGCAGGTCCGGGATCCGGTACGGCGCCGAGTCCGCCTGCACGGTGATCACGGACATGTGGTGCGCGACGACGTCGTGCAGCTCGCGCGCGATCCGGGCCCGTTCCTCCAGGAGCGTGGCGCGGGCCCGCTCCTCCTGGCTGCGGCGCTCGGCGTCCCCGCGCTCGCGGAGCGTTGCCATGACGAGCAGAACCACCCCGCTCAGGACGAAGAGGAGGGTGTGGATGGCGCCGGTGTTCCCCGGCGCGACCGCCGTGAGGACGAACCCCGCGGCCCCGGTCACCAGCCATACCCCGAGCAGCGTCCGGCGCGGCTCGCGCAGCCCGAGGGCGAGCATCAGGGCGAGATAGCCGACCACGACCGGCGGCGTCCACGGCCATGTGCGCCCGTCGAGACCGTCCGCGGCGAGCATGACCAGCGCCCCGGCGACGTCGGCGATCCCGATGATCCACCAGGCCTGGAGGGGGCGGGTCACGGCGAGCAGCAGCGGCGCGGTCTGCGCGGTGCCCAGGGCACCGGCGAGGGCTCCGTTGACCTGGTAGTCGTTGACGAGGACCGTGATGGTGGAGGGCAGCAGCGACGCGACGAAGGCGAAGGCGACGACGTAAGGGAGCAGCCTCAGCCAGCGCGTACGCGCCTCGGCGAGCAGCGGGGCGCCCGGTTCGGTGGGGGTCGCGAGCGCGGTACCGAAGGACCGCATCACCCCTCGGACGGGCGCGAGCATGGAGCGTGTCTTCTTCATGGCCCGCCCAGGTTAGGCAGCCCCCACCCCGCCGCACGTCATACCGAGGGCCTGGCCGAGGGGTGATACCGGGGTATGACGCGGGGAGCCGGCCGGATCCCGGGTCACCCCCGCTCCAGGGTCTCGGCGCGGCCGCCGGCCGGAACTCCGGTCATGGCGCAGGCGCCTCACAGCTCCGCAAACAGCTCCGCCGCCCCCGGCCTCGGCGCGGCCGCCGGCCGGATCCCCGGTCACCGGCCGGATCCCCGGTCACCGCCGCTCCAGGGTCATCGCGGCAGCGCCCTCACAGCTCCGCCAGCAGCTCCGCCTTCTTCGCCGTGAACTCCTCGTCCGTCACCAGGCCCGCCCGGTGCAGTTCCCCCAGGTGCCGGATCCTTTCCGCGACCCCCGCCGGATCGCGCCCCTCCGGCGGCGCGTCCACGGGGGCGACCATCCGCCCCGCGCCCCGGATCGCCGCCAGGACCGCCGCGGCGAACGGCAGGGACTCGTGGACCAGGCCGTAGCCGAGGCCGAAGACGACGGCCGCCGGGTCGCGGTCCGCCTGGGGCGAGCGTGGTTCGCCGGAGCGGGGCAGCAGGCGCAGGTACCCGTCGAAGACGTCCGGCGAGCGCCACTCGACCCCGCTGAGCTCCCGTACCGAGAACGTCTGGTCGCCCGCCTTCCACTTCTCCGACGACGCACCCGTCCAGAACCAGCGGAACGCGACCTCCGACGTCCCGTCGAAGCTCGCCTTACCGTCGTACGCCTTGAAGGACTGAGGCCCCTGAGGCGCCGCCACCAGGAAACCGTCGGACGACGCGTCGTCCCCGACCAGCCTCTCCCGCAGCTCGTCCCGGTAGTACTCGGCCAGCGTCTCCCGTTCCGCCGGCAGCACCAGCCGGTACGGGTCGTACCCCTCCTTCAACTGCCCCGCCGCCGCTTCCATCAGCGGATCGGCGCCCGGTCTCGGCACCGCGTGCAGCACGACAGTGCCCCGCTTGCCCGGGGCGAGCGTCACCGACGCCAACGCCTCGTGCGGGATACGCCGTTCGCGCAGCGCCTGGAACAGTTTCGGTGTGCGGATCCCCCGTTCGAAGCGGATGACGACGGCGTCGCTCTCGAACTCCCAGGTGGCATGAATTCCGGCCAGCACATCACCCATGTGCCTCATCGTAAGCGGCGCACGCCTGTGCGTCGCCCCTGCGCCGGCGGCCGAAATCCCCAGCCCTGGCTCGCTCTACGCGCTCTCTACGCGCGTCAGACCCCTTCCGCGCCGGAGATTCCCCTGCGGCAAGCGCTGTCGGCGCTCGCGCAGGTCACACTCCGGTACGAGCCGACGCCTATGGCCGCGAAGTTGTCCAGGCTGCCGGTGCCCGGCTCGAAATAGCCTGTGTGGCCGTTCGCGCCGGCCGCCGAGAGCAGCCGCGCCCCGAACTCCGGCTCCACCGGGTCCGCCCCGTGCCCGACCCCGCCGACCGCGAGATGCGGTACCCCCGCGATCCAGTCGTCCGCGTCCCGCATCGCCCACACCCGGGCCCGGGTCGACAGCTCGGCCGCCCGCTCGACCCGCATCCCGGGGCTCCCGGCCACGACGACGTCCGTCACCCGGGAGGGCAGGTGGGCCGCGGCGACCCCGCAGAGCACGGAGCCGTAACTGTGGCAAAACAGGCTGACGCGCGCGTCGCCGGGCAGGGCGGTCGTCATCCCGACGAGCCGTACCGCGCCGGCCGCGGCGAGGTGCCCCATCGCGGCGTCGATGCCGACCCCGACGGGCGCCGTGTAGTCGGCCCAGGCGATGACGGCCGTACGGGTCCGGGGCGCGGCCCTGCGCTCGGCGGCGTACAGCGACTCGGCCATCCCGGCGGGGGCCGTGTACTTGCGGTTCGTCTTCTGGAAGGTGAGCAGATTGGTGTCGACGCCCGGCACGATCACCGAGACCCGCTGCGCCCGCTCCAGATCGCCCAGCACCTCGGCCGTCCTGCCGCCGCCCGTCGGGTCGAAGGCGAGGATCTGCCGGTCGGGCCGCATCAGCGAGGTGAAGCGGTGCGCCCGGCGCACGGCCTCGCGGTGGCCGTCGGCGGTCAGCCGGGTGTCCTCGACCCTGTCCCGCTCGGCGTCCAGGGCGCGGGCGAGGGAGAGCCGGTTGGCGCGGTAGCGGAGTGTGACCGGGGCGCCGTCGAGGTTGCCGACGACGAGCGGGTACGCGTCGGCGAGGAAGGCACCCTGCGCCGGGCCGATCGAGGCGAAGAAAGCGGCGACCGTATGGGCCGGGGCGGACGGGTCGGGCAGCGCCCGGTCGCCGATCCTGCCGTGCGCCCAGGAGACGAGTGCGGCCTCGCGGGACTCCCCTGGCCCGCGCTGATGGCTGATCGTCGTCCAGCCGGTGGTCGCCAGCATGACGAACACCGCGGCCAGCGCGAGCAGCATGCGCCAGAGGGAGAGCGTGGGGGAGGAGTCGAAGGAAGTCACTGCGCCACACCCTAGGAGACGGGTGCGACGGGGCGGGTGGGCGAGTGACATGGATCACGCGGGGTGATGCGGTCTGGTGACGCTCCGTACGCGGGGGCATACGCCTTGAGGTGTATGTACGGACGGGCCCTACGGAATTGTCAGCTCCGCCAGTTCGGTTCGAGGGCAGGGACGAGGTGGTCCAGATAGTCCTCGGTCATCGCGCGGATGCCTTCCAGGGTCAGATCCGTACCCCGGCCCCAGAGTTGGCCCGTCACACGCATCACGCCGCTGAAGGCCGCGACCACGATCCGCGGGCGCGGGTCACGGTCCACGTCGACGCCCTCGCGCGTGGCGACGAGCCGGGCGACGGTCTCCTCGACCTCGGCGGAGCGGCGCAGATGGGCGGCGAGCAGTGCCGGCGTGGACTCGATCATCTGGAAGGTCCGCAGATACAGCTCGACGGGCACGACCTCCATGACCGCCTCGCCGATGGTGTCCCAGGCGGAGAGCACGGCATTGCGCAGCGCGTCGAGCGGGCCCTCCTCGGGGGGCCGTTCCGCGAGCGCCTGGACGAAGTGCTCCTCGACCATCTGCTGGACGGCGAAGGCCACTTCCTCCTTGGAGGTGAAGTAGCGGAAGAACGTGCGCTGGGAGACCTCGACCGCGTCGGCGATCTCGTCCACGGTGGTCTGCTCGTACCCCTGCGTCGTGAACAGCTCCAGGGCCACTCGGAGCAGTGCGTTCCGTGTGCGCTGCTTCTTCCGCTCCCGGAGACCGGAAACCGTCACCTCATGGCCCTCTTTCCGCCACTTTCCGATGTTTCGTGCCGCTCAGCGTACCTGTGAGCCAAGTGACAGTTACCGGCGTGTGAATTGCTTTGTCAATTGTCAGTCGCTGACATTAGCCTCTCTCGTATGACTAGTCAGACCACCATGGAAAAGACCCCGCAGGGTCAGGGGGGTGACCGGAGCCCTGTACCGGCTCCGTCGAAAGGCCTGCGAGGCCACCCCTGGCTGACCCTGTTCGGCGTCGCTGTCGGCGTGATGATGGTCGCGCTCGACGGCACGATCGTCGCCATCGCCAACCCCGCCATCCAGGCCGACCTCGGAGCCACGCTCGGCCAGCTCCAGTGGATCACCAACGGCTACCTGCTCGCGCTCGCCGTCGCCCTGATCACGGCCGGCAAGCTGGGTGACCGCTTCGGCCACCGGCAGACCTTCCTGATCGGCATCGCGGGCTTCGCCGCCGCGTCGGCCGCGATCGGCCTCTCGGACTCGATCGCCTTCGTGATCGCCTTCCGTGTCCTCCAGGGCCTCTTCGGCGCCCTGCTCATGCCGGCCGCGCTCGGCCTGCTGCGTGCCACCTTCCCCGCCGAGAAGCTGAACATGGCCATCGGTATCTGGGGCATGGTGATCGGCGCGTCCACCGCCGGCGGTCCGATCCTCGGCGGTTTCCTCGTCGAGCACGTCAGCTGGCAGTCGGTCTTCTTCATCAACGTGCCGGTCGGTGTGCTCGCGCTCGTCCTGGGTCTGCTGATCCTCAAGGACATCCGCGCCGAGAACGCCCCGCGCTCCTTCGACATCCTCGGCATCCTGCTGCTCTCCGGCGCGATGGGCTCCCTCATCTGGGGCATCATCCAGGCGGGTGCGGACTGGGGCTGGGCGAGCGGCAACACCTGGGGCTGCCTGGCCGGCGCGGTCCTGCTCTTCGCGCTCTTCGCCCTCTGGGAGACCAAGGTCAAGGAGCCGCTCATCCCGCTGGCCATGTTCCGCTCCGTGCCGCTCTCGGCCGGTGTGGTGCTGATGGTCCTGATGGCCTTCGCCTTCATGGGCGGCCTGTTCTTCGTGACCTTCTACCTCCAGGGCGTCAAGGGGCTCGGCCCGATCGACGCCGGACTGCACCTGCTGCCGCTGACGGCGATGATGATCGTCTCCTCGCCGCTGGCAGGTGCGCTCATCACCAAGTTCGGCCCCCGCATCCCGCTGGTCGGCGGCATGGTGTGCACGGCCGTCGCGATGTTCGGCATGATCAGCCTCACCTCGGAGACCGGCACGCTCGCGATGTCGCTCTGGTTCGCGCTGCTCGGCCTGGGTCTCGCCCCGGTCATGGTCGGCGCCACCGAGGTCATCGTCGGCAACGCCCCGCTGGAGCTCTCCGGTGTGGCCGGCGGCCTCCAGCAGGCCGCGATGCAGGTCGGCGGCGCGCTCGGTACGGCGGTGCTCGGCGCGGTCATGTCCTCCAAGGTCTCCGGCGCGTTCGCGGAGAACTGGACGGCCGCCGGCATTCCGGGCAAGCCCGCTCCGGGTCTTGAGCAGGCCGCCGAGTTCGGCATGGTCCCGCAGGAGCTGGCCCAGGCGCCGAACATGACCCCGGACATGTTCGACCGGATCGGGGGCGTCATCCACGCCACCTTCATGGACGGCATGGGCCTGGCCTTCACCGTCGCGGGTGCCGTCGCCGTCGTCGCGGCCCTGGTCGCCACGCTGACCAAGCGCGGCGAGAACGCGGAGGCGGGTGCGGGCGGCGCCCACATCTGACGTCACGTTCATGTGCGTGTGAGCGGCCCCGCCGGACCTCGTCCGGCGGGGCTTTCACCTGTCCGGGTGAATCGACCCTTGGCCTCTTCCCAACAGGGGGTGACGTCGGTCAGAGTTCTGATTACAGAGAGTGACGAAAGCGAAATCGGGGGGACATCGACATGTATACGAAGCACGTACTCCTGGCCGCGCTGGCGGCCGTCCTGCTCACCACCCTGCCCGCCGCGGCCGCCGCGGCCGCCGCACCCGCCGCATCCACGGCACCCGCGCCGAAGCTCGGCGCCTGCGGGCCCGGTCAGCTCTGCCTGTGGCCCAAGACGGACTTCCGGGGAACGGCGTGGACGCACGAGCTGGCCGACACGGACGTCGAGGGCTGTGTCGCTCTGCCTCCGGGCGCGAGTGCGCAGGCCCTCGCCAACCGGACCGGGCGGCCGGTCACCACGTACCAGTCCGACACGTGCGCGGAGACAGGGGAGTTCGAGACCTATCCGGGGCGCGGGACCTGGGTTCCCCAGAGTCCGTACCAGGTCAGAGCGTTCAAGATCTGGGAGCGCTAGGGAGCTCGCCCTGCGGCGGCACGGGGGCCGGCGCCGAGAGCCGGGACACCTCGGCGCGCAGCTCCTGGACCTCCCGGGTCAGGGCCTCGAGGAGTTCGGTCTGCCGGCGCTCCTGGGCGTCGTCCCGCTCGAAGCGGGAGATGAACCAGGCGGCGATGTTGGCGGTCACGACACCCAGCAGGGCGATCCCCGAGAGCATCAGGCCCACGGCGAGGATGCGGCCGAGGCCCGTGGTCGGGGCGTGATCGCCGTAGCCCACGGTCGTCATCGTGGTGAACGACCACCAGACCGCGTCGCCGAGCGTCTTGATGTTGCCGTTCGGGGCGGACCGCTCCACGTGGAGCACGGCCAGCGAGCCGAACATCATCAGCCCGACCACCGCGCCCGCCACATAGGTGGTGAGCGTTATCTGCGGGGCCATCCGGGCCCGTCGGCCCACGAGGAGGAGCGTCGAGACCAACCGCAGCAGCCGCAACGGCTGCACCAGAGGCAGCAACACGGCCAGCAGGTCCAGGGGGTGGTTGCGGACGAAGTGCCGCTTGCTGGGAGCCAGTGCAAGCCGTACGGCGTAGTCGAGCGCGAACGCCCCCCACACCACCCACTCCACGGCCAGGCACAGCTCATGGATCCATGGGGTGGCATCCGGCGCCACGATCGGTACGGCGTACGCAACGCCGAACGCCACTGCCAGGATCAGCAGTGGCGTCTGGGTGCGCTTCTCCCAGCTTTCCTTCATGCCGGGAATCGTATGGGTGGTGCGGGGGCGCACTCGCCCCGCACCCGCACCACACGGACCCGCCGTCAGGCGACGGACCCGCCGTTACGCGACGACGGACCCGCCGTGACGCGTCCGCGCCGTTACGCCTCTCCGCCGGCGGAGCCGGGGTCGGCGGCCGCGACGTCGAGCAGCTGGTAGCGGTCCACGGCCTGCTTCAGCGCCGACCGGTCGACCTTGCCCTCGCGGGCGAGTTCGGTGAGGACCGCGAGCACGATCGACTGGGCGTCGATGTTGAAGTAGCGGCGGGCCGCACCCCGGGTGTCCGCGAAGCCGAAGCCGTCCGCGCCGAGCGAGGTGTAGGCGCCCGGCACCCAGCGGGAGATCTGGTCCGGGACCGAGCGCATCCAGTCGGAGACCGCCACGAACGGGCCCTGGGCAGAGGACAGCTTCTGCGTCACGTACGGGACGCGCTGCTCCTCCTCCGGGTGGAGCAGGTTGTGCCGGTCGACCTCGACGGCCTCGCGGCGCAGCTCGTTCCAGGACGTCGCCGACCAGACGTCGGCGCGGACGTTCCACTCCTCGGCGAGGATCCGCTGCGCCTCCAGCGCCCACGGCACGGCGACACCGGAGGCCATGATCTGCGCGGGGATCGCTCCGGCCTCGCCCGCCTTGAAGCGGTAGATGCCCTTGAGGATGCCCTCGGCGTCCACGTTCTCGGGCTCGGCCGGGTGCTGGATCGGCTCGTTGTAGACGGTCAGGTAGTAGAAGACGTCCTCGGCGTTCGGGCCGTACATCCTCTTCAGGCCGTCCTGGACGATGTGCGCGATCTCGAAGCCGAAGGCCGGGTCGTACGCGACGCAGCCCGGGTTCGTCGAGGCGAGCAGGTGCGAGTGGCCGTCCGCGTGCTGGAGGCCCTCACCGGTCAGCGTCGTACGGCCGGCGGTGGCGCCGAGGACGAAGCCGCGCGCGAGCTGGTCGGCCATCTGCCAGAACTGGTCGCCGGTCCGCTGGAAACCGAACATCGAGTAGAAGACGTAGACCGGGATCAGCGGTTCGCCGTGCGTGGCGTACGCCGAACCGGCCGCGATCAGCGAGGCCGTGCAGCCGGCCTCGGAGATGCCGTCGTGCAGCATCTGACCGGTCGGGGACTCCTTGTACGCGAGCAGCAGTTCGCGGTCCACGGCCTCGTACTGCTGGCCCAGCGGGTTGTAGATCTTGGCGCTCGGGAAGAACGAGTCCATACCGAACGTGCGGTACTCGTCGGGGGCGATCAGCACGAACCGCTTGCCGATCTCCTTGTCCCGCATCAGCTCCTTGAGCAGCCGGACGAAGGCCATCGTGGTGGCGATCGACTGCTGGCCGGAGCCCTTCTTCACCGGGGCGTAGGTCTTGTCCTCGGGCAGGATCAGCGGCTTCGACCGCACGACACGGGTCGGGACGTACCCGCCGAGCGCCTTGCGGCGGTCGTGCATGTACTGGATCTCCTCGGAGTTCCGGCCCGGGTGGTAGTACGGCGGCAGGCCGTTCTCCAGCTGCGCGTCCGTGACCGGGATGTGCAGCCGGTCGCGGAAGCGCTTGAGGTCGTCGACCGTCAGCTTCTTCATCTGGTGGGTCGCGTTGCGGCCCTCGAAGTTCGGGCCGAGGGTCCAGCCCTTGACGGTCTGCGCGAGGACGACGGTCGGCTGGCCCTTGTGGGCCTTGGCCGCCGCGAAGGCCGCGTAGATCTTCCTGTGGTCGTGGCCGCCACGGCCCAGGTGCAGGATCTGCTGGTCCGTCATGGACTCGACCATCGAGCGCAGCCGCTGGTCGTCGCCGAAGAAGTGGTCGCGGATGTACGCGCCGGTCTCCGTGGCGTACGTCTGGAACTGGCCGTCGGGCGTGGTGTTCAGCTTGTTGACCAGGATGCCGTCGCGGTCCTGGGCGAGCAGCGGGTCCCAGGAGCGGTCCCAGATGAGCTTGATCACGTTCCAGCCGGCGCCGCGGAACTGCGACTCCAGCTCCTGGATGATCTTGCCGTTGCCGCGCACGGGGCCGTCGAGGCGCTGGAGGTTGCAGTTGACGACGAAGGTCAGGTTGTCCAGGCCCTCGCGGGCGGCGATGGAGAGCTGGCCGAGCGACTCCGGCTCGTCCATCTCGCCGTCGCCGAGGAAGGCCCAGACGTGCGACTTGGAGGTGTCGGCGATACCGCGCGCCTCCATGTAGCGGTTCATCCGGGCCTGGTAGATCGCGCCGATCGGGCCCAGGCCCATCGAGACGGTCGGGAACTCCCAGAAGTCCGGCATCAGCCGCGGGTGCGGGTACGAGGACAGGCCGTTCGGGAACTTCGACTTCTCCTGGCGGAACGCGTCGAGCTGCGTCTCGCTCAGCCGGTCCAGCAGATAGGCGCGGGCGTACACACCCGGGGAGGCATGGCCCTGGAAGAAGATCTGGTCGCCGCCGTCGCCCTCGTCCTTGCCGCGGAAGAAGTGGTTGAAGCCGACGTCGTACAGCGACGCGGAGGAGGCGAACGTGGCGATGTGGCCGCCGACCCCGATGCCCGGGCGCTGCGCGCGCGAGACCATCACGGCCGCGTTCCAGCGGGTCGCGTTGAGGACCTTGCGCTCGATCTCCTCGTTGCCCGGGAAGAACGGCTCGTCCTTGGTCGCGATCGTGTTGACGTAGTCCGTGCTACGCATCTCAGGCACGGCGACGCGCTTCTCGCGGGCGCGCTCGATCAGGCGGAGCATCAGGTAGCGGGCCCGCTCTCGGCCCCGCTCGTCGACCGCCGCGTCGAGGGAGTCGAGCCATTCCTGGGTCTCTTCGGGATCAAAATCCGGGACCTGGCTGGGAAGGCCGCCAATGATGATCGGGTTGCGATCGGATCCGGAAGCCACGCTGTTCCTTCGCTGTTCGGTGGAGCCCACGGAGGCCGGGACGCCGGCCGGGGATGTCCATCGTGTACCCCCTCGGCGTCAAACGTCATCTCTACCGAGGGGTAACCCCCGCTGGACGCCTGGTTGGGTCAAATCGCAACCTTACGCCCAACCCGCGCATGCGTTTCGTCAGGACGTTCGGCAGACTGAAGTCGCGGAACCCCGCAAAGCAGGACGAAGCGTGTGCCGTATGTCACGGAGCGGAGTGGAACCGGCCCGGAAGATGCGGCGAGACGGCCCCAAACGTCACCGTTTCGGCGGTCTCGGCGGCCGGGTACTTGCGCGATCCGCCCAGCCCGTGTGGACTACGGCCAGCGCTGCGCGTACGCGCGTGGCCGAAGCATTTTCCGATACATGATCAGGAGGCAAGCCGTGAGCGCGACCGCGGACCACGCGGAGGAGCGGACCAACCCGGCAGCGAGGCTGGGGTTCGAGCCCGGACAGGTGGTCCAGGAGATCGGTTACGACGACGACGTCGATTTCGATCTCCGCGAAGGCATCGAGTCCATCATCGGGTCGGACCTCGCTGACGAGGACTACGACGACGTCGCCGACGCTGTCGTGATCTGGTTCCGCGACGAGGACGGAGACCTGACGGACTCCCTGGTCGATGCCATTGGCCTGCTGGAGGACGGCGGGCTCATGTGGCTGCTGACGCCCAAGACGGGCCGTGACGGCTACGTCGAGCCCAGCGACATCAGCGACGCCGCGCAGACTGCCGGCCTCTCCCAGACCAAGAGCATCAGCGTGGCCAAGGACTGGGTGGGCAGCCGCCTCATCGCCCCCAAGCGCTGATCCAACGAGCAAGCAGGAGCCCCCGCCGGTGCAAACCGGCGGGGGCCGTTGTGCGTGGTGGGCCCCGGCAGTCCTCACCCGCCCGCCGCCAGGTCCTCACCTGCCCCCCAGCAGGTCCTCACCTGCCCCCGGCACGTCCGCACCGCAGGGTCCTAAGCTGGGCCTTCACCTGTTCGGTCCAGTGAAGGGACGCGCACGCCATGGCGATCGAGGTCGGCGCGAAGGCTCCGGAGTTCGAGCTCAAGGACAACCACGGCCGCACCGTGAGGCTCTCCGACTACCGGGGCGAGAAGAACGTGGTCCTGCTCTTCTACCCCTTCGCCTTCACCGGCGTCTGCACCGGCGAGCTGCGCGAGCTGCGCGACAACCTGCCGAAGTTCGTCAACGACGACACCCAGCTCCTCGCCGTCTCCACCGACTCCATCCACACCCTGCGCGTCTTCGCCGACCAGGAGGGCCTGGAGTACCCGCTCCTGTCCGACTTCTGGAAGCATGGCGAGGCCTCCCGCGCCTACGGAGTCTTCGACGAGGACAAGGGCTGCGCCGTGCGCGGCACGTTCATCATCGACAAGGAGGGCGTCGTCCGCTGGAGCGTCGTCAACGCCCTGCCGGACGCCCGCGACCTCGACGACTACCTCAAGGCGCTCGACACTCTCTGAACATCGGGGCGAATCGCCTGTCCAGGCCGGGAACCCCTCACTAGGATCCACTCGTTGATCCGATGCCAACGCACGACGGGGGCGCTGCCCCTGGAAACCATATGGAGGGACTCGTGGGAGTCAGCCTCAGCAAGGGCGGCAACGTCTCGCTGACCAAGGAGGCCCCTGGCCTGACCGCCGTCACCGTCGGTCTGGGCTGGGACGTCCGCACCACCACCGGGACGGACTTCGACCTCGACGCCAGCGCCATTCTGGTCAACACGGAGGGCAAGGTCCGCAACGACCAGGACTTCGTGTTCTTCAACAACCTGAAGAGCGCGGACGGCTCGGTCGAGCACACCGGTGACAACCTCACCGGCGAGGGCGAGGGCGACGACGAGCAGGTCAAGGTCAGCCTGGCCACGGTGCCCGCCGACGTAGCCAAGATCGTCTTCCCGGTGTCGATCTACGACGCCGAGAACCGTCAGCAGTCCTTCGGCCAGGTGCGCAACGCGTTCATCCGCGTCGTGAACCAGGCCGGCGGAGCCGAGATCGCCCGGTACGACCTCTCCGAGGACGCCTCGACCGAGACGGCCATGGTCTTCGGCGAGCTGTACCGCAGCGGCGAAGAGTGGAAGTTCCGCGCTGTCGGCCAGGGCTACGCCTCGGGCCTGCGCGGCATCGCGCAGGACTTCGGCGTCAACGTCTGAGTGACCCGGTTCTGAGTCATTCGGCACCGACAGGTCTGAGTCACCGACAGGCAGTCGAATCGTCCGGCGCCGCACACACCGTGCGGCGCCGGACGTGCCTCATCAGCAGCACGATCGCAGTTTCACCGGGGAGGAACCACACATGGGCGTCACGCTCGCCAAGGGAGGCAACGTCTCCCTCTCCAAGGCCGCACCCAACCTGACCCAGGTGCTGGTCGGCCTCGGCTGGGACGCGCGCTCCACCACAGGAGCGCCCTTCGACCTCGACGCCAGCGCCCTGCTGTGCCAGTCGGGACGGGTGCTCGGCGACGAGTACTTCGTCTTCTACAACAACCTCAAGAGCCCCGAGGGTTCCGTCGAGCACACCGGCGACAACCTCACCGGCGAGGGCGACGGCGACGACGAGTCGCTGATCGTGGACCTCATCAAGGTCCCGGCCCACTGCGACAAGATCGTCTTCCCGGTCTCGATCCACGAGGCCGACAATCGCGGCCAGACCTTCGGCCAGGTCAGTAACGCCTTCATTCGCGTGGTGAACCAGGCGGACGGCCAGGAGCTGGCCCGCTACGACCTCTCCGAGGACGCCTCCACCGAGACCGCGATGATCTTCGGCGAGCTGTACCGGTACGGGGGTGAATGGAAGTTCCGGGCGGTAGGGCAGGGGTACGCGTCCGGCCTCCGGGGCATCGCTCTAGACTTCGGGGTCAACGTTTCGTAAAGCCGCGTACTAAAAACGATGGGGTAGACAGTGGTTCTGAAAACCTTCGGCTGGTCGTTCGCCATCACGGCGCTCGGACTGGTCGCAGCGGTGCTCTACGGGGGGTGGGAAGCGTTCGGGATCGTCGCGATCCTGTGCATCCTCGAGATCTCGCTGTCCTTCGACAATGCGGTGGTCAACGCCGGAATCCTGAAGAAGATGAATGCCTTCTGGCAGAAGATCTTCCTCACCATCGGTGTGCTCATCGCCGTCTTCGGCATGCGGCTGGTCTTCCCCGTCGTGATCGTCGCCATCAGCGCCAAGATCGGCCCCATCGAGGCCGTCGATCTCGCGCTCAACGACGCCGAACGCTACGAACAGCTCGTGACCGACGCGCACCCGTCGATCGCGGCCTTCGGTGGCATGTTCCTGCTGATGATCTTCCTCGACTTCATCTTCGAGGACCGTGACATCAAGTGGCTCGGCTGGCTGGAGCGCCCGCTGGCAAAGCTCGGCAAGATCGACATGCTCTCGGTCTGCATCGCCCTGATCGTCCTGGCGGTCAGCGCCATGACCTTCGCGACCCAGGCCCACCAGCACGGCGGCGTCCACGTCGACAAGGCGGCGACCGTCCTGCTCTCCGGCGTCTTCGGTCTCATCACCTACCTCGTCGTCGGCGGCCTCTCCGGCTACTTCGAGAACAAGCTGGAGGAGGAAGAGGAGCACGAGCACGAGCTCGAGGAGGAGGCCAAGCGCAAGGGCAAGAAGGTCTCCGCCGTGCAGATGGCCGGCAAGGCCGCCTTCTTCATGTTCCTCTACCTCGAAGTCCTCGACGCGTCGTTCTCCTTCGACGGTGTCATCGGCGCCTTCGCCATCACCAACGACATCATCCTCATGGCGCTCGGCCTCGGCGTCGGCGCGATGTACGTCCGTTCGCTGACGGTCTACCTGGTCCGCCAGGGCACCCTCGACGACTACGTCTACCTGGAGCACGGCGCCCACTACGCCATCGGCGCGCTCGCCGTGCTCCTCATGATCACCATCCGGTATGAGATCCCCGAGGTCGTCACCGGCCTCATCGGTGTCGCCCTCATCGCCTGGTCCTTCTGGTCCTCCGTCCGCCGCAACAAGGCCATGGCGGCGGCCGAGGGAAAAGCTGACTCCTCGGACAAGACCGAGGTGTCGTCCGGGGTGTGACACCCCCGGCAATGAGGAACGCTTCACTGCGGGGCGGCCGGTGCACCCGGCCGCCCCGCGGGCGTACGGCCAGGTTTCGAGTGGGGGGTGGGGCACATGGGCTTCTTCGACGGCCTGTTTCCGGGGAGGGCCGCGCAGTTCGATTCGGGCAGCGCCTCCAGCAACGCCATCGACCTGACCAAACGGCGCCCGACGGTCTCCCTGACCAAGCAGGGCGCCGCCACCGGCAATCTGCGCGTCAACCTCTCCTGGCGGATGCGCACCTCCGACATCGAGGGCCGCTCCCGCCAGAGCGGGCAGCTGCTGCGCCACCCCTCGAAGCTCTTCAAGCCCGAGGTCGTCCAGGCGCACACCCAGAGCATGGTCAACGTCGACCTCGACCTCGGCTGCATGTACGAGCTGACGGACGGCAGCAAGGGCGTCGTGCAGCCGCTCGGCAGCTTCTTCGGATCCCTGAACGCGCCGCCGTACGTGAACCTGAGCGGCGACGACCGGTTCGGCGGATCGTCCGGCGAGACGATCTTCGTCAACCTCGACCACCGCGACGAGATCAAGCGTCTGCTGTTCTTCGTCTACATCTACGACCAGACCCCGGCCTTCGACCGCACCCACGCCAAGGTGACGCTCTACCCCAGCAACGGGCCGCGGATCGAGATCGAACTGGACGAGCGCGCCCCGCAGGCCCGTTCCTGCGCCGTCTTCACCGTCGAGAAGGTCAAGGACGAACTGATCGTCCGCCGTGAGGTGAAGTTCGTGTACGGCTTCCAGGCGGAGCTGGACCGGCTGTACGGATGGGGCCTGCAGTGGGGGCGCGGCTACAAAACCAAGGCGTGACCCGTGGGGTTACGGGCGGACGAACTGCGGGCCCATCGGCGGCAGCCGGAAGTTCGGGTCAGGGGCGGGCGCGGCGGCCTCGGCGGGCTGCGGATAGCCGTAACCGGGCCGGTCGGAGGAGACCGGCTGCGGATACCCGTAGGCCGGTACGGGAGCCGGGGGAGTGCTCGGCCGGGGCGGTACGGACACGGGTACGGGACCTGCTACGGGGCCGGGGCCGGGCAGGGGCGCGTGGACGACCGTCGCGTCGAGGTCCGGGGTGGCCGGAACCGGCCCCCGGTCCTGGCCGCGATCCTGCCCCGGGACCGCGCCGACGTCCGGCCGACCGGTGTCAGGCGTACCGGCGTCCGGGACCGCGCCGGTGTCCGGCGTTGCACCGGCCGCGGCGTCCTCGTCCACCGAGATCCCGAAGTCGGTGGCGAGACCGACGAGCCCGGTCGGATAGCCCTGCCCCACCGCGCGGAACTTCCAGCCGTCCCCGCGCCGGTACAGCTCGCCGCAGATGATCGCCGTCTCCTCGCCGGTCTCCGCCTTCACGTCGAACAGGGCCAGCGGCTCACCGTCCGTCGCACCCGCGTCGTACAGCAGGATCCGCAGGTCGGAGACGGAGCGGAAGGTGTCCCCGTCCGAGGAGGCGGCGATCACTACCTGGTCGACCGACGGGTCGAGCCCGCCGAGATCGGCCTCGACCGTGTCGGTCAGCCCCTCCGCCACCCGCTTCTTCGGCAGCCGGCGCACAAGCCCCGAGGGGTGGCGTGGCTGGTTGTAGAAGACGAAGTCCTCGTCGGAGCGCACGCGCCCGTCGGCACCGAGCAGCAGCGCCGAGGCGTCCACGTCGGGGACCCCGGGGCCCGGGGTCCAGCGGAGCACGGCCCGTACGGCCGCGGTGTCGAGAGGGACGTTGGAGCCCTTCAGCATCGCGTGCGTCATGACGGTCATCCTGCCTTCCCGGCCGACCGCCGGACAACGCGGGGGCCGCAACAGATGTGCGCGTCGAGGCACCTCGCGAAGTACGTCGAGGCACCTCGCGAAGTACGAGGCATACGACCGATGCGGACGGGTTACCTGGATTTCATACGTGAGGGGAACTAAGGACACCCGCACCTACGTACTATTACCGGCCACATGTCGTCAGGCCCGCAGAGGCAGTCGAGGGAGTTACATGCGTCATTTCGGGCACGTCTCGTCCGCCGCGCGGGCCGGGCTGTTCCACCAGGAGCCGGCCGAGTTCACGGCCGACTCGCCCGCGAGCACGCTCGCCGTGGCCCTGGGGGCCACCCTCTACAGCCCGGCCACCCGGCCGCGGCTCGCCGACGACGTGCGCAAACAGGCCGCACGCGGGGTCGTCTCCATGGTGCTGTGCCTGGAGGACTCCATCGCCGACGCCGATGTGGAGGCGGCCGAGGCCAACCTCGTCCACCAGTTCGCCGAGCTGGCGCGGGGCCGCGGCGCGGCCGACGGACAGGCCCCCCAGGATGTGCCCCTGCTCTTCATCCGGGTCCGTGAGCCCCACCAGATCACCGATCTGGTCGCGCGGCTCGGCGACACCGTCCGCCTGCTGTCCGGATTCGTCCTGCCGAAGTTCACCGAGAACCGCGGACGGGCCTTCCTGGAGGCCCTCACCGTCGCCGAGAAGGCGAGCGGACGGCGGCTCTTCGCCATGCCCGTCCTCGAGTCGCCCGAACTGCTCCACCTGGAGACCCGCGCCGAGACCCTCGCCGGCATCGCCACGACCGTGGACAAGTACCGGCAGCGGGTCCTCGCCCTGCGCCTCGGCGTCACCGACTTCTGCTCCGCCTACGGGCTGCGCCGCTCGCCCGACATGACGGCGTACGACGTCCAGCTCGTCGCCCACGTCATCGCCGACGTCGTCAACGTCCTCGGCCGCTCCGACGGCACCGGCTTCACGATCACCGGACCGGTCTGGGAGTACTTCCGGCTCGGCGAGCGCATGTTCAAGCCACAGCTGCGCCGCAGCCCCTTCCTGGAGGGCCGCGCCGAGGACCTGCGCACCGCGCTCATCGAGCACGACCTCGACGGGCTGCTGCGCGAGATCGAGCTCGACCGGGCCAACGGACTGCTCGGCAAGACCTGCATCCACCCCACCCACGTGGTGCCGGTGCACGCACTCTCCGTGGTCAGCCACGAGGAGTTCAGCGACGCGCAGGACATCGTGCGGCCCGAGCGGGGCGGTGGCGGAGTGATGCGCTCCGCATATACGAACAAAATGAACGAAGTGAAGCCGCATCGCGCGTGGGCCGAGCGGACCCTCCTGCGCGCCGAGGTCTTCGGCGTCGCCAAGGAGGACGTCGGCTTCGTGGATCTGCTCACCGCCGGACTGTCCGGCTGACGAAGGGTGTATGACGACGTGGTGTGGTCGGGAACGTGGGTCGCCGAGCGGCTGGGCGTCGAACTGGACGGCGACGAGCGGCTTCCTGGCCTGCTGGGCCTCGCGCTGCGCCGCAACCCGAGACGGGCGCACCTGCTGGTCTCCAACGTGCTCGGCAAGCACGTGCCGCAGCGGCCGAGCGTCGTGTACGGCTCCGGGTTCTCGCTCGGCCTGCGCGTGCGCGACCTGCTCGGCCGCGAGGAGGCCGCGCGCAGCGTCGTCGTCGGCTACGCGGAGACGGCCACCGGCCTTGGGCACTCGGTCGCCGACGGTCTCGGCTTCGCGCCCTACCTGCACTCCACCCGGCGGCCCGTCGACAGCGTGCCGAGCGCGGGCGGCTTCGAGGAGTCCCACTCGCACGCCACCTCGCACCTTCTCCTCCCCGAGGACCCGAAGCTGCTGGCCGGTGACGGCCCGCTCGTCCTCGTCGACGACGAGTTCTCCACCGGCAACACCGTCCTCAACACCATCCGCGACCTGCACGAACGCTTCCCGCGCGAGCGGTACGTGATCGTGGCCCTGGTCGACATGCGCTCGGCCGCCGACCTCGGACGCCTGGAGGGCTTCGCCCAGGAGATCGGCGCCCGCGTCGACCTGGTGACCGGCGCCGCCGGCACCGTACGACTGCCGGACGGGGTCCTGGAGAAGGGCCAGGCGCTGGTCGCCGCGCACGAGACCGCGTACCGGTCCGCTCCGGTGCCGCCGCCCCGGACGCCCCGCACGGCCCCCGTACGGGTCGAGCTCGGCTGGCCCACCGCCGTCCCGGACGGCGGCCGCCACGGCTTCCGCGCGCCCCACGCCGTCGCCCTGGACGACGCCCTGCCTGCCATGACCGAGCGCCTGACGGCGGCCCTCGGCGACGCCCAGCGGATCCTGGTCCTCGGCTTCGAGGAGCTGATGTACGCGCCGTTGCGGCTCGCCGTCGCCCTGGAGCGCGCCGGGCGGGACGTCTCGTACTCCACCACCACCCGCTCGCCCGTCCTCGCCGTCGACGACCCCGGCTACGCGATACGCACCCGGCTCGTCTTCCCGGCCCACGACGCGCCGGCCGACGGGCCCGGCGAGCGGTACGCGTACAACGTCGCGGGCGCCGGCTTCGACGCGGTCGTGGCCGTCGTCGACTCCGTTGGCGACACCCCGGAGCTGCACGCCCAGGACGGCCTGCTGGCCCAGCTCGCGGCGCACATCCCGCACGTGGTCCTTGCGGTCGTCCCGTCGTACGTGCCGCCGTCCGTGCCCTCGTACGACTCCGTGCCCGTCACCGAAGCGCTCGAAGACGTCGAAGCTCCCCACGCCCTCGAAGCTCTTCATGCCCTCGAAGCTCCCGAAAGGAGCTCCATGCTGCCCGAGCCCCTCCGCGGCCCCGCCTTCTCCTCGTACGCCCCCGAGGAGGTCGGCTGGCTGCTCCAGGACCTCTCGGACGTCGAGCTGGAGGCGCCGACCGAGGAGCGCGAGGAGGCGATCCAGAGCGGCGGCGCCCACTACGCGGAGTCGCTGCCGGTCGAGTACCAGCCGAGCGACCGGTACCAGGAGCTCTTCCACGCCGCCCTGGAGACCTCGGCCGCCCGGATCGCCCGCGCCGTCGGCACCGTCACCGAGACCGTCCTCGCCGAGAAGTCCGGCCGGGGGAGCGGCACGCCCGTGCTGGTCTCGCTCGCCCGGGCCGGCACCCCCGTCGGCGTCCTGATGCGCCGCTGGGCCCAGGCCCGCCACGGCCTCGAACTGCCCCACTACGCCGTCTCCATCGTCCGCGGCCGCGGTATCGACGCCAACGCGCTGCGCTGGCTCGCCGCCCACCACGACCCGGCCGACGTCGTCTTCGTCGACGGCTGGACCGGCAAGGGCGCCATCACCCGCGAACTGGCCGAGGCGATCGAGGAGTTCGAGCGCGGCGAGGGGATCGCCGGTTTCGACCCGGAGATCGCGGTCCTCGCCGACCCCGGCTCCTGCGTGCGCACCTACGGCACCCGCGAGGACTTCCTCATCCCCTCCGCCTGCCTCAACTCGACCGTGTCCGGCCTGATATCGCGTACGGTCCTGCGGGCCGACCTCGTCGGACCGCACGACTTCCACGGCGGCAAGTTCTACCGCGAGCTGGCCGGCGCCGATGTCTCGAACGACTTCCTGGACGCCGTCGCCGCCCGCTTCGACGAGGTCGCCGAGGAGGTCGGCCCGGCCGTGAAGGAGCTGCTCGCCGCCGACCGCACGCCCACCTGGGAGGGCTGGGCCGCCGTCGAGCGGATCAGCGAGGAGTACGGCATCCACGACGTCAACCTGGTGAAGCCCGGCGTCGGCGAGACCACCCGCGTCCTGCTGCGCCGCGTCCCCTGGAAGATCCTCGCCCAGCGCGGCGCGGGCGCCGACCTCGCGCACGTACGTCTCCTCGCCGAGCAGCGCGGGGTGCCCGTCGAGGAGGTCGACGGACTCCCGTACACCTGCGTGGGACTGATCCACCCCCAGTTCACGAGAGGCGCCACGGGCGCCGACGGAAAGGCGGTGATCTCGCAGTGAGTACCGCCCCCGTCGTGATGGTCGCCAGCGACCTCGACCGTACGCTGATCTACTCCTCGGCCGCCCTCGCGCTCGGCATGCCCGACGCGCAGGCGCCCCGGCTGCTCAGCATCGAGGTGCACGAGTCCAGGCCGCTGTCGTACATGACCGAGGACGCGGCCGCGCTCCTTGAGCAACTGGCCACGGAAGCGGTCTTCGTGCCCACCACGACCCGCACACGCAAGCAGTACCAGCGCATCCAGCTCCCGGGCCGCGCTCCGGAGTACGCGATCTGCGCCAACGGCGGGCACATCCTCGTCGACGGCGTCGCCGACCGAGACTGGCACGAGACCGTGGTGCGCCGGCTCGCCGAGGAGTGCGCGCCGCTCTCCGAGATCCGCGCGTACTTCACGGCGACGACGGACCCGTCCTGGGTGCGCAAGCACCGGGTCGCCGAGGATCTGTTCGCGTATCTCGTCGTGGAGCGGGAGCGGATGCCGGAGGAGTGGCTGAAGCGGTTCGGCGAGTGGGCGGAGGAACGCGGCTGGACGGTCTCGCTCCAGGGCCGGAAGGTCTACGCGGTGCCGAAGCCGCTCACCAAGAGCGCGGCGATGCGGGAAGTGGCCCGCCGCTGCGGCGCGGGCCTCGTCCTGGCCGCGGGGGACTCGCTGCTCGACGCGGACCTGCTGCGGGCCGCCGACCGCGCCTGGCGCCCGGGCCACGGCGAACTGGCGGACACGTCCTGGACCGCCCCGCACTTGGACGTCCTCGCGGAGCGGGGTGTGGCGGCGGGCGAGGAGATCCTGCGCCGCTTCCGCACGGCGGTGGCGAACCACCGGGCGTCGGCGCTGCCGGCTCAGGCCTGAGGGGCGCGAGGGGCCGGGCGCTCAGCCGCAGCACCCACCACCGCAGCACCCGCCGCCACCGCCACCGCCGCTTTGCTGCGGGGCTGCCGTACCCCCCACGGCGACGGCGGAGAGCAGCTTGACGGTGTCGTCGTGCCCGGCGGGGCAGGAGGCAGGGGCGGAGGACTCGGCCATGGGCCGATTGAGTTCGAAGGTCTCGCCGCAGGAACGGCAGCGGTACTCGTAACGAGGCATAGGGACGAGGTTAACGCTGCCCACGTTGTCCGGCGCCCCGCTCCTCCCGGATCTGCTCGACGACGCGGGCGGCGGCGGCGCGGACGGCTTCGAGTTCGGTGAGGAAGTGCCAGTAGTCGGGGTGCCGGCCTTCCTCCAGGGTGGCGACGGCCCGGTCGAGCCGGGCGACGGCGTCGTCGAGGGGGCGGGCATGGCGCGGGTCGGGGTTGGTACGGCCGGTCATGGCGAGGCGCTGGGCGTCGCGGACGGCGAAGCGGGCGCGTCCGATCTCGGCCTGCGGGTCCTTGGCGATGGCGTCGAGGCGGCGGAGCCGGTCGCCGGCCGCGGAGACGGCCTCGTCGGTGGCGTTGAGCAGGGCGCGGGCGGTGGCGAGGAGGCTGGTGGCGTCGGGCCAGCGCTGTTCGTCGCGGGCCTTGGCCGCCTCGCGGAGCTTCTCCTCGGCCTTGCGGACGTTGTCGGCGGCCTGGGCGGGGACGTACTGGAGGTCCTGCCAGCAGGCGGCCGAGAAGCGGCGGCGGAGTTCGGACAGGACCGGTTCGACGGTGCCGGTCCGGGTGGTGAGCGCCTCGGCGCGGGTACGGAGGGAGACCAGCCGCTTTCCGGTCTCGGCGGCCCGCTCGGGGAGGCGCTCGGCCTCGGTGCGGACGGCCTCGGCGTCCCGCAGGACCCGGTCGGCGCGCTGGAGGGTCTCGGTGACGCCGTGGCGCCCGGCGCCTTCGTTGAGCTTGGTGAGCTCGGGCCCGAGGGCGGCGAGCCGCGCGGCGAGATCATCGGCACGGAGCCCGGCCTGGCGCACCTTGTCGAGAGCGGTGCTCGCGTTACGGAGCGCCTGTCGCGCCCGCTCGACGGCGGGGGCGAGCCGGGCGAGCTGGGTCTCGGCGGTGTCGAGGAGCGGCCCGAGCCCCTGCGCGAACCGGTCCAGCTCCCCCTTGACCCGTACGAGCTCGTCCTTGGCCCGGGTCAGCTCGGAGCGGGCCCGGCTGGCGGTGGCCGCGTCCAGCTCGTCCCGGTCGAGGTCGTGCGCGTCGACGGCGGTGATGTAGGCGTGGCTGACCTCGTCGATGCGCCGGCCGAGGGCCGCGAAGCCGTCGACGGCGCGCCGGGCGCCGGGGGAGTCGTCCACGGCCGTGATCGTCTCGATGGAGATCCGCAGATCGCGCTGGGCGGTGTCCAGCTCGTAGAACGCGGCAGCCGCGTCGTCCTTGGCGGCCTGCGCCTCGGCCCGCTGACTCCCGCCGCGCCCGCCGCCGAACCAGCGCCGGTTGCCGCCGCTCGCGAAGGCGGAGGGAAGGAGGGCGACGGCGAGCAGCGGCAACATGAGCGCCACGCGCACGACCCCCGCCCCCGTCGCGGCGCTCGTGGAACTGCCCCTCGCGTGAGTCGCCGCCACGTCCCTCTCCCGTGCTGTATCCGCCCGCCCTGCCCGGTCTGGTTCATTCTCCCACCAGCTAAGGACGAACACACGGGCCCATCAGTTCACGCCACGGACGACGACTTCCCCGTTACCACTGCGCACGATCACGACATGGACGCTGCCACACGAGGCGCCGGGCACGGCGAGCCCGGGCACGGCCCCACGACATCTAGCTCACCGAGGCGCCCCGCACGCCGACGCTGCCGTCGTCGGCCCGTCGGCCGACGGTGACGGCCACGCTGCGGGGCACCTTGATCCGGTGGCGGGAGCCGCAGTCGCTCACGACGGCATCGCACTCCACCCGCAGCGCGAGCCGCCCGTCCTCCAGCCCCGCTTCGTGCCGGGCCGTCCCCCACCCGGCAACCCCGAGTGCCCCGACGAGGACCGCGCCGGAGACAAGGAGCGACCATGACGATCAAGCCCCCAGGCAAAGCGCTGTCTGCCCACGCCACGGACCCCCATCGCGCCGACGATCCGGCGGCCCACCCCCCGATGGTGGGGCTGCCCCCCCGGAAACCACCGGTTTGCGGGACCCACCCATGGGCCATGTACGCTGTTGCCTCACTCCACGGGTGCGTAGCTCAGGGGTAGAGCGCTGCTCTTACAAAGCAGATGTCGGCGGTTCGAAACCGTCCGCGCCCACCAGCACAAAGGCCCCCGCAGCTCATCGCTGCGGGGGCCTTTGACGGTAGAGGCTGACGGCAGTGCCACCTTCGACGCGAGAGCGGGCCGGCACCGGATCTCTTCAACGGACCGCCTAGGCCAGACGCGCGGGGTAGCGTGACAGCGCGAAGTGTCTTCGTAGGGCCAACGTGTCTCACGCGACGACGCGGACGGATTGACGGCGTTGCGGCAGGCCTCACGAAAGGCTATTTGCGGTGAAGCTATTTATGGACGAGTCAGGAAACGGAAATGCCTCTCAGCCGTTGATCGTCGGTGCGGTTGAACTGGGTGAAGATGCGGATGATGTAGAGGAACGAATTCGGGACTTGCACAAAAGCCTATCCGCGAGGAGCAGTTTGATCGGGCTTGCCAGCTTCGAAGAATTTCGCAAGAACGGTTTTCACAGCTCGACTAATCCGCGAGAGGTATCCGACCGTTTTCTAGAGCTCATGGGGAAGAGCTTCTTTCGGTCATATATGGTTACAACCGATCGAACGCGCGTTCCCGGCGGCACGGAATCCGAGCTAATTGAGTTTATGTATGTAAAATTGTTGAGTGACCTATCGATCAAGCATCGCCATGAACCCGAGTTGCTTTGCTATATAGAGCAGAGCGAGGGCATGGAGTCGATTATTCGCCGACTTCCCGATAGCGTCTTCAGGCAGTCCTGCAAAACGATCGGAAAAGCAGCACCGCTGCCGCAGCTGAACATTACGATGGTCGCTAAGCAGGCTTACATGTCTACGGCCATCATCGACTATGTCATGGCGGCCGTAAGTAGATGGCTCCAAGCGGGCTGTACCACGAACCCGAAAGACTATCCCTATAGGGCATTCCGCGAGATTGAGCCGTCCATTTCTATGCTCTATTCGTTCGAGCGCGGTCGAATCTCTAGTCGAAAGGACCCCCTTCATTGACGTGTGATACGATTACTTGCGAGGTAGGGTTGCAGTCAACTTTGTGCGCGAGTTCGCGTGCGTTGCATGATAGCCCTTGCACGGGAGTGCGACCCTACCTCTTGGCGCCCCATCGCAAGGGGGGCAATGCCGTACTCGGTTGATGACCTGGCGGAGCAAGCCGGCGTATCGGTTGAAATTCTGGAACGGCTATCTTCGAGTCTTCCTGCGGGCGCAGGGCGCCTCTATGTTCAGCAGATATACCGCAAGAAGCACGGCGGAATACGAGAAGTGTTCAAGCCGAAGAGGCCTTTCGACGCCGTTAGTAAGAACTTGCACCGGAGCTTTATAAGCCTGCTCTCATATGAGGCTCCTGATCATGTTCACGGATTTGTTCGCGAGCGTTCTACGGTCAGCAATGCCAGTCAGCACCTAGCAAAAGCGTGCGTGTTGCGTATGGACCTTGAGGATTTCTTTCCGTCGATTAGCGCCGAAACCGTAAAGGCTTCGTTGCTGGAGCAAGGTTACGAAGAGAAGGCCGCGGACTTTGCTGTCAATCTCGTCACTATCGGCGGCAAGCTGCCAATCGGACTTAGCACGTCGCCCTTCTTGTCTAATCTGGTCTTCCTGAGCACGGACCGCTCCCTTGCCGAATACGCACAGTCGGAGGGTCTGTCGTTTACACGCTATGTGGATGATCTCGCATTCTCTGGCGACGTCACTGACCGCCATTCAGTGGATATCGCTCGCATTCTCGACGACGCTGGCTGGTCGGTGAACACGCGCAAGACCGCTTTCATGCGCCGCGGTGGCCCGCAATATGTTACTGGCCTGTACGTCGGAGAATCAGACGGGCCGCGAATTCCGCGCAAAGTGAAGCGTAAGATGCGATGGATCTTGCACGTGATATCGAAATTCGGTTACGACGCTTATATGGCGGAGTTTGGCGGCTGCGACGAGAGGATGACTCGTCGTCGCCTGTTGGGTTGGGCATGCTATATCGCTGCAGTCGAGCCAGAAGTGGGTTACCCACTACTGCGAGCATTCGATGAACTGGTTCCGAAGGGGGATGAAGAGGACCTGTATGACCTGACCTAGAGATCATTACGTAGCCGGTGGGGAAGTTGGTGCGCTGGTTGGCCGTGGCGGCTGCCGCTGGAGGGCCGAGTGTTGCTGGTAGCGACGTACTGCGCACGAACCTGACGCTACGACAGGTGGCGCCGCTGTTCGCGATCTCGAAGTCTGCCGCTGACCGCATCCTCGATCACCTGCGCCCTGTCCCGCCTGAAGGGCAATGCGAAGGTGCCCGCGCCAGCGGAGATCGCTGCGCGGCTCGGGATCGGTGAGGGCGAGTTGTGCGTCCGGACGATGTACGAGTTCCTCGCCGACGGGCGGCCCGTGCAGCTGTCGACGAGCTGGGAGCCGTACGACCTCACCGGCGGGACGCTCATCGTCCTTCCCGAGGGCGGGCCGCACGCTGGGGCCAGCGTCGTGAACCGGATGGCCCAGATCGGCGTCACCATCAGCCATGCCGTGGAGCAGCCCGAGCCGCGGCAGGCGACCGCCGAGGAGGCGTCACTCCTCGGGATCCAGAAGGCCGCGCTCGTCACCCACATCCGGCGGACTACAGCGTCGAAGGGCGGCCGGTGGAGACGGCGGACATCGTCGTCCCGACTGCCTTGTGCGAGATCGTTTACGAGATCCCGATCAATCGGTAGAGGCCTAACGCATCAGGCCTGCCCTCAACAGCCCATCACGCCGGGTCGGCCAGGTCAGGGCCCGGACCAGACCGTTGGTCACGACCCAGTACCCCGGGTGCACCCAACCTTCTTCCTTCGACAGGAGTCCCGGACCCTCGTCGCGGCACAGATGCCGCATCAGGCGTTCGTACGCCGGATCGCCGGCCACCAGCAGCAGGGGCGCGGTAAGAGTCGCACCGACCCAGACACCGCACCGAAGGGCCACCTGAGCATGTCCATCTATGCGCACGCGATGAGTATGGCGCCTACGGCCCGGGTATCGTCCGACCCGGTCGATCAGCAGAGCAGTTGGCGGGAGCGGCATGCACAACGAGGGGCTCGACGATCCACTATCGGACGAGGAGCTGAAGCTCTTCACCCAGTACCTGCACCGGTTCGCCAACCATGACGTGGACATCTCCCTGAACATGGAGGTCGGGCATCCCGAGCACCCCGTCTACGTGGTGTTCGGCAGGGACTATCCCCCGGTCGGGGACGCCTCGGACTATCGGCGGCCGTTCACGGACCGGCGACAGCCGACATCCACACCTGACCTCATCGACGGTGAATGACAACAGTCCTCACGGCCGCTTATGGCCTTCGCGAGCTGCGGCCCGACCCCGCAGGCGTAGCAGCCCAATCCAGCTCACCTGGCGATGTTCAGCGGCACAGCCCCATGATGATGTTGTCGAAGTCGGGGAACTCCTGTGCGGCCTCCGCGATGATCGCTGGCGCCGATGCCCGCCGGCCGGGAGCGTGCTGCTCCGCGATGGCCGCTAGGTCCTCGTTGACCTGCGGAGCCCAGGCGGGTTCGGGTTCGTAGAAGGCGGCTGCTTCCCACGGGCCGAAGCCGTCGGCCAGCAGCCATAGGAAGGTGCCCAGGTCGCGGGCAACGACGGCGGTCTCCCCTTCGGAGCCCATGAAGACAACGGGCTGCTCTGCCAGGTCCCGGCCGGGACGGACGAGCCAGAGGGCTGCGTTCCCGCCGGTGCCGTCCTGGCCGAAGACGCGGAAGTCATCGCCGGTCAGGTCGCTGTTCCCCGTCCATGCACGGAGCCAATCCGTTGTCTCGTCGGCAGTCAGGAAGGACTCGTAGGGTTCGAAGTCGACGCCGTCCTCGCCTATGCAGTCGAGCCGGACCGCCATGGCAGCGGCGAGCGCAGCGGGAAACTGGCGGTCTTCGTTCGGGATCATGCGAACAGATTAGTGACCGCCCGGGAGGCCCACGAGGCCTCTGGCATCACCGGCTGTGCACGTTGGCGTTCGTAGGAGGCTTGTAAGAGCAGCCGTGAGCAGCCGCCCGCGGGCGGCGGACAATGGCGTCATGACGTTGACGATTTGGGTCGATGACTGGCAGATGCAGTGCTGTGGAGAGAGCTTCGCGCCAGGCGATGTTGTCTCGTGGACCCTGCTGGAGGCCGATCCGGAGGACTACGCCGACATCGTCGGTAGCGAACGTGCGGATGAGATCGACTTCTGCGAAGAGCATCACGGCCAGGACGAGGGAAACGCGCCCACCTCGGTGGAAGTGGTGTCGATCGTCGAGGCGCACTGCCGTTATGGGGTACCCCCGGGTGTCACGGACAAGGTGAACTACCCCGTTCCGGGCACGACCGTACTGGTACCGGTTGAGAAGGCGGACGGGTGGGCGGAGGCCAGGACGGATGTCAGCTTCGCGGGCTACTTGGTGACCGCCCGGCGTGTCACCGACCCGCCCGAAGGTGCGGCTGCTCGCGGTCGATGAGGGAGCCGGCGGACGTGTGCCAGATGCGTGCCAGATCGAACGGTCAACCATGGTCACTGGAGGATCGTTACGGCGTCCACTCCTCGTGGCAGCCGTCGCGGCGCGCGGAGGGGCTGAGCGGCTGTGACGGGTCGGTGGCGGGTGCCAGGCTTACGAAGCAGATGTCGGCGGTTTGAAACCGTCCGCGCCCACCAGCTCACAGCCCCCTCGCCGATCATGGCGAGGGGCCTTCGGCATCCGCTTCCGACATCAACGGGTCGCAGTCCATCACGACCGGGGTCGGCTCCTGAGCAGCCGGTCCCTGTGGCGAAGTGGACGATCTGACTGGGGTCTACAAGAACATGCCCCTGGGCAACGAGTCGACAACAGTCGACTGACTGACACCCGTTGAAGTCGAAGCGCGCATGGGAGAGGCCGACGCGATCAAGCTGCTCAACGTCCTGGACGGGGCGGGCCCGCACGTCAGGGGCCATGCTGGGCAGCGTCTGGTCAAACTGCGGTGAGAGTTTCTCTACGTAATCGGGGGCGCTCAGACTCCGGGATGGAGGGGCACCGCGTGCGTCTGCGGGATGGGAGCCTGGCGCTGTTGTCGGTGCACGCCTCGCTGCCTGTAGGCTCGCCGACCCGCCGCTGGTGCAGATGAGGAGCGTCATGGAGCTGTCGCCGTTGACGCTGAACCGTCTCGCGAACAGCATCCCCGGAGCGGTCCCGGCGGCTGGGGGCATTGCATATGCGGTGCAGGCCAGCGACACCCTTCCGCGACTCGCGGCTTGCCTCGCCGTGATCGGGTTCGCGGTGATCGCCATCAGGGGATACCGGCTCGGCGCGAGGTGCGAGCACGCGACGTTGGTGATCCGTGGATATCTGCGCACGCGTTTGATTGCCCGAGACAGCATCACAGGGATCACGGACTTTCCGGCGGTCAGATGGACGACTCACACGGGGCGCAGGCGATGGACCCCTATCACGGCGTTCCTGACGAGCCCGGACGAAATCTCGGCAACCCGGCTTCACAAGAGGCACGCCCTCGGGAAGCTGCGGCGGTGGGCGAGACGGTAGGGACTTCGCCCAGCCAATGGACTACTCGCAGCTGTACAGCAGCTGAGTACCGCACCACAGCGATCGTCCCCATTCAGCGGCGCCCCCCGCTGGGCGCCTCGACGTAGCCTGTATGACCGCCGTTGACCGATCCGGCTAGAGCTACGGATCAGAAGGTGGCCGTGCCGCCGTGCCCCTCCCGTGCCCCATCTAGCGGCAACCGACCGAACTACGGTGATGGACGGGCAGCGAGCATGAGAACGGCCCCTGACCGATGTACCTGGTCAGTGGCCGTTCCACCTGGCGGTGGGTGTGGGATGTGAACCCCGGTGACTCGCGCCACGACGGTTTTCAAGATTGCCGCAACCGCCCAGAGGTCAGGTTATGAGAGCTGCCCGCGGACGGCTCCGGCGGGGAACTCCTGGTTGTGGACGTTGGTGTAGAAGAGGAAGAGGTCTTCCTTGATGCCTTTGAGCTCCCAGAAAGTCAGCACTGTAGCGGCATTCTCGGGGTTCTGCTTCTTCTGGGCCTGGATGCAGTCGCTGACCGAACCGTTCTCGGGGGGTGTCTTCAGCGTGACGACGACGGGTCCTGCCTCACCTTTGGGAGCGATGTGGATGTGGGCCGAGGTGGGAGGACGGATGTCACGCACGCTGAGCTTGTAGCAGAGTGTGTGACCGCTGACCTTGAACTGGAACTGGCCACTACCGTCCGGGTCGCCCGGCCCGGGCACTTCCTGCCCGCCATCGAGTCGCACATCCCCGGAGACGTCCCCGTTGCTACTCCCTACCGGCGCGTCGGGGTTTCCGGTCGAGGCGCTGGCGGGTATCGCCAGCGAGGCCAGCATGGCCGTGGCACCGACGGCGGCTCCCGCGGCAGCAGTGAAGACACGCATACCAATGCTCCTGTCGTTGGTTCGCGAGCGGGCACATTGTGGACTCACACGCCGCGCTCCCGGAGAATTCGATCCGGAGTTGACGCTAAGCCGCTAGCTCTACCTTTCGCACCCATTCCAGGCGTTTGGGGTACATCGCCGTGTCAGGCAGCCCGATCTCCCGGCATGGGACAACGATCTACAAGCGGCAGCCAAGTTGTTGGCAGCTTCTACCGACCTTGGTTCCGGCACCCGCGTACCAGCTTCGCGACACGACTGACCCCCCTCGCCTCAGCGCGCTCCCGTGCCAGATCCGTGCCAGATCGAGCGGTCAACCACGGACACTCGGAGCGCGTGGGGCGAACGCCCGTCGGCAGACTCGACACCGTGCCACGCACGACGACCAGCGAGGACGTATCCACGCGTGGCGCCAGGCTTACAAAGCAGATGTCGGCGGTTTGAAACCGTCCGCGCCCACCAGCTCACAGGCCCCTCGCCGATCATGGCGAGGGGCCTGTGGTATCCGCTTCTGACATCAACGGGCCCCAGTCGATCACGACCGGGGTCGGCTCCTGAGCAGCCGGTCCCTGTGGCGAAGTGGACGATCTGACCGGGTCTACGAGAACACGCCCCTGGGCAACGAGTCGACAACAGTCGACTGACTGACGCCCGTTGAAGGCGAAGCGCGCATGGGAGGGGCCGACGCGATCAGGCTGCTCAACGTCCTGGACGGGGCGGGCCCGTACGTCAGGGGCGATGCTGGGGAGCGTCTAGCCAAAGTGCGGTGAGAGTTTCTTTACGTCATCAAGGGCGCTTCCGCCGCGACAACGCGGCGTCGCGCGCCCGTCGCCCCGGGCCTGCGCTCCTGTCTCCGCCCCGCTCCAGCCCGGACCGCCGGCCGCGCGCCAAGGCGAGGGCTGGATGAGTGAACCCCTCTGTGGCTGGGGCGGTCGGCTCCACGGCTTTAGGCAGCCACTTTGGGGCGAGCCTCTAAGATCATGGCCCCAGATCGGGCCTTAGGGGCAGGCGGTGAAGCCTGCCCGATCCGCGGGCGAGCGTAAGGGGCCATGATCTCTCGCCCCAAAGCAGCTCCAGCCCAAAGCCGCTCCGCCGACCTACTGTCCGACAGCGATGGTGGGGATAGTGAAATCGCTTCGTCAGGGGAGTATCCGGCGCACCCTTTCCGTAATTTCCTTAACTCGTTCAGTGGCGTCGGCTAGGTAGCTGGGGGGCGGCACGTCTCTGCCGTGCACTACATTGTTGCGCACCCTTCGCAACAAATTGATCTCGTGACGAGTTTCCGGGTCCAGCATCGGCAGGCGATCGAGAAGCCGGAAGATCGGTGGTGCGATCCGCTCGTCACCTTCCGTCGGTGAGATGTTCCGCAACGACTCCTCAAGCTCTACCCAGCTCGTAAGGAAATGGCCGATCTCTTGATGCATTCGTGCACTCTGAGAACGAGGATCAAGTGGAGCGGCATCTGCGTCAACTTGAATCAAGTTGAAGTGCTCGTATCGCGAAGGATCTTCGGCCAGAAGGGCATCAATTACCTGCTCGGCCAGGGGGCGCATCTCGACGTTGTCGTGCAGTGATGCCAAATACGGAGTCAGGTCGGCAGGTGTCTCTTTGCCTAGTTCACTCAAGAAATTGAACAAGAGGTCGACTCGACCTAGACCCGAGTCCCCAACCGGCTCGTCCAAAACCTTGCCCGCCTGACTCAGGAGGTATGCGGCGAGTTCGTAGTGATTGAGGAACCGACCATTTCTGGCCACTCTATTTTCGCTCGCCTCTTGCAGCATTCTGAGTGACATTTCACCAGCGATAACCAAACCATTGAGCTGGTCCAAGATCGCGCTTTCTGCCTCAGACAAGTCGCCTGACATCGGTTTGTAGGCGAGATCATGCTCCACCTCTGACCAGGCGTGCATAAGTACTGAAGCGACCTGAACCTCGACGCGGGCCTTGGCGTATCGCTTATCCAGATCGACTAGTTCGCGCTCCTTGAGGCGAACGCGATAGTGGGTTGCTGAATACCCAGAGAACTCCTTCCCGGCCAGCCTCTTATTTGACTCCGGAAAATTCTTCTTTTCTGCCAGATCGAACAGGCGATTGACGGCTCTTTCTACCTGGTTTTGCTCCCCCGGGAAATAGAGAGCGATGCGGACGCCTGCCAGGTCGACGATGTCCTCGTAGATGTCCTCCACTGTCTTGTATTTCTTTCTCGGTGCACGCTGGCGACACTTCTCTTCCAGGCGCGTGATGTCCTTCGCGCGGTAAGTGACGATGCAGCGGACGCCTGATTCTTTGAGGTCTCTCTCTAGGGCTTGGGCGACGAGGCGTGCCGCCCTGCTGTAAAAGTCATACTCCTTCGCGTAGCGTGCAATGAAGTGATCGATGATTTCCATGGCTCCCCCAAGGCGCAGCGCTAGACCTTCCGGTACTGCGTCTATGCGTATGAGTAGGATGCCGCAAGCGGGGGCTGACGCGTGGGTGAACGCCCCACTCGGTGCTTCGCCGGCTACGTACTCCGAGCCCAAGGCTGCGCTGCCGCCGGAGTTACCTCGAGCCCCCGGTGGAAGGGTGCCCTCGCGCGGGTTCGACTTGCCGGAGGCTCCTGGATCGCATGCTTTCAGGTGGGACGAGCGGATTGAGCTCTGAGAACGCGTGCCAGATGCGTGCCAGATCGGGCGGTCAGCCACGGTCATTCGAGGAACGCCACGGCGTCCGCGGCTGCTGACAGTCGTCGCAACGCAGAGACAGGCTGAGCTGGGGTGACGGCTTGGAGGCTGCTGCCAGGCTTACAAAGCAGATGTCCGCGGTTCGAAACCGTCCGCGCCCACGGTGGACAACACAGGGCGGCCCGGAAACCGCGGAACGGTCGCCGACGAACTGCGGATACGGCAGGCGCTTGCTCGGGCCGGCGTCGACGCATGGCAGGAAGACGACCACGGGTGACCTGGGAGGTACTGGAGCTCGGTGTCGGTCGGCACGAGAATGGTCGGGTGCGTGGCGCGTATGACACGCACGCCCCTGAGCGGAGGGGCCGGGCTGCCGTTCTCGTCCGGTTCTTCTGACCGTGCCGGTCTGGGATTCGAGAGAGATTCACGTGCACCTTCGAGAAATCTGGCGATTCCCCGTCAAGTCCATGCGCGGGGAGCAGCTGAAGAGTGTCGGACTCACCGACAACGGACTGGTCGGTGACCGGCACGTTCACGTCCGGGACTCCCGCGGCCTGCTGACTGCACGGGTGCGCTCCCGGCTGCTCGGTCTGTCGGCGACCACGGCGCAGGACGGCAGCATGCTCGTCGACGGGCACCCTTGGGACAGCCCGGAGGCGGCGGAACTGATTCGCGGCGCGGCCGGCCCGGACGCGGAGGCGGTGCACTACACCGGTCGGGAGAGGTTCGACGTCCTCAACCTGACCGTCATCACCGACGGCGCCGCCCAGGCCCTCGGCCACGACCCGCGGCGGCTCCGGTCCAACCTGGTGATCGGTGGCGTTCCCGGCCTCGCCGAACGCGACTGGCCCGGCCGTACCCTGCGCATCGGCGACGCCGTCATCGGTGTCCTCAAGCTGCGGTCCCGCTGCGTCATGACGACGGTCGACCCGGACACGGGCGAGCGGAACTACGACGTCCTGCGCGACATCCACCGGCTGTACGACGGCACCTTCGCACTGGACTGCTGGGTGGCCTCGCCCGGCACCGTCGCCGAGGGCGACCAGGTCCGGCTGACCGACGAGGAGTGGCCGGAACCGGTCCGCGGCGGCTGGATCGTCGGGGCGCCGTACGTGGTGTCCTGAGCCGACGCTACGGGCGGCTTCCCCGTGAGGGGAAGATGTGGTGGCCGGGGGTGAGGATGCCGGCTGGGTCGTAGCGGTGGCGGGCCTTCCGGAATTCGGGCCAGAAGGGGCCGAAGTGGTGGGCCCAGTCGGCTGGGGTCAGGGGGACCGAGCCGATGGGGTACCAGTGGCCGCCCGCTTCGAGGGTCGTGTCGTGCTGGATGCGGTTCGCGGCGGTCATTTCCTCGGCGGAGTCCGCTCCGGGGGAAGCGGTCTTGAGGAGGGAGAAGAGGTAGACGAGTTCCTCGTCCGGCATGACCGGGAGCGGGGTCCTGCACTTGGCGGTGAGTATGGGGTAGAGGAGGATGACCGCGCTCGCGCCGATCGCGGTCGGCTTGAGGCCGGAGAGCGTCTCCGTGACGACGGCGTTCACCGTGGACGCGGGGAGCAGGCTGTCGTACCAGGGGTGGGGGCGCTGCCACTCGCCCAGGGACGTGAAGGTGTCCACCATCAGGGCGAGCCGGTTGAGGAAGTCGAAATAGGGCACGTCCTGGACCTCTGCCGAGGTGTGCTCCAGGTCGCCCGTGAGCCGGGCATCGTCGGCGCGGGTCCCGTCGTAGGCGGCGGCCTCGAGCAGGTACGTCCAGCCGGCCGGGGTGAGCCGGGCCTGGCCGATGAGGTAGTCGAAACGGCCCTCCCTGATCAGCTTGGCCTGCTGCGCGGTGAGCGCGGCGACACTGTCGTACGTCAGGACGTAGTGCCGTACGGACGTGGGCGCGGGGACCAGGGAGAGCGTGGCGCGGGTGACGATCGCGCACTGTCCGAGGCCGCCGAGGACGGCTCGGAACAGGTCGGGACGCACGGCGGGCGAGCAGGTCGTGATCTCGCCCTCGCCGGTGACGACCTGGAGTTCGAGCACGTTGTCGACCTGCGTGCCGTAGCGGCCGATCTGCCCGCCCAGGCCTCCGGCCGACAGCGTGCCGCCCACGGACAGTTCCAGGTAGTCCGTGAAGGCCGGCGGGGTGAGGCCCTTGGGCAGGGAGGCCCGGACCAGGGCGCTCCACCGTGCCCCGCTCTGGACCACGGCGGTGTCCTCGCGGATTTCGATCGCGTCGAGGCACGTGAGGTCGATGACCAGCCCCGAGGGCACCTGGGCCTGTCCGTTGGTGGAGTGGCCCTGGCCTCTCCCGGCGACCTTCAGTCCGCGCTCCCGGCAGTAGCGGACCATCGTGGCGATGTCCTCGACGGAGCCGGGTCTGAGGACCGCGGCGGGCGGCCGGTGGACCAGACCCCCGAAGTCGGTGGACGCCGCTTCGAGGGCCGCCCCGTCGAAGCGCAGTTCCCCGTCCAGTGCGGGAACGGCGTCGAAGGCCGGGTCGGGCTGTGGGGCGGCAGGAACGTGCGGACGCGTCACGCTTACTCCAGATCAACTCAGGCCCAGGGGATGCGGCTGCACAGTTTCCGCACATTGTGATCGGTCCTGTGCCAGAAGGACCACGGAATCGGTAAGTTGGCGGGAGTCGAGATTGACGGGGTGGGGGGCTGCGGGGTGTACTCCGGGCATGGCTGACGTGGGGGACGCGCCCGAGGTCGAGGTGCAGGGTGGCGAGATGACGCCACAGCGGTATATCGAGAGCAGATTGACGCAGTATCAGGAGTGGTACGACCGCAAGGCCACGAAGATGAAGGCCATGCATCTGCGCATGCGCACCCTCTCCGTCGTCGGCGGTGCGCTCGTGCCCGTGCTCGTCAATCTCGATCTGGGGTTCGCGAAGATCACCGCCACCGTGCTCAGCCTCGTCGTGGTGGCGTCGGTGTCGCTCGAGAGCGTGTACCGGTATCGGGAGCAGTGGAAGAACTACCGGTCGACCGAGCAGCTGCTCGGGCACGAGCGGGTCTACTTCGCCGCCAAGGTGGGGCCGTACCACAAGCTCTCGGACCGTGACTGCTTCACGACGTTAGTCGCCCGCGTCGAGAAGGCCATCGCCAGCGAGAACTCCGCGACCCTCAACGTCATGACCCTCGGCGGGCAGGTCAACGCCGACGTCCAGCAGCACGGCATCCCCGCCGCCCGGCGGGAGGCCGAGGGCGCGTGAGCCTGCGGATCACCGTGCTCGGGTCCGCCACGCCCTTCCCGCGGCCCGGGAACCCCTGTTCCGGGTACCTCGTTGAGGGCGGCGGCGTCCGCGTGTGGGTGGACGCCGGCAGCGGGTCCCTCGGGGAGTTGCAGCGGTACGCCGGACTCGGGGAGATCGACGCGGTGTGGATCTCGCACCTCCACGCCGACCACTGCGCCGACCTGCTCACCGCCTATTACGGGCTCCTCTACGCCGACATCCGGCGCGACGCGCCCCTGCCCCTCTACGGACCGCCCGGCACCGCCGACCGGCTCGCCGGGTTCCTGACCAACGGGCCGACCCGAAGCCCCGTCGAAGACGCCTTCGCCTTCGAGGAGTTGTACGACGGGCACGAGGTGCGGATCGGCGGGCTCAGCCTGCGCGCGCGGGCCGTCGAGCACGGGGGACTGCCCGCCTTTGCGCTGCGGATCGAGGATCGGGACGGGGGCGGGGGCCGTATCGCGTACTCCGGTGACTGCGAGCCGTGCCCCGCGCTCACCGAACTCGCCCGGGACTGCGAGCTGTTCCTCTGCGAGGCCGACGGCGATGGGTTCGGGCACCACTCCGCCGAGCAGGCGGGGCGGAGCGCTTCCGAGGCGGGTGCCGGGCGGCTTGTTGTGACGCATGTCGGGCCCGGGGTCGCGCCCGAGCAGGCCGTGTCCAGCGCCGGGCGGGTGTTCCGTGGCGAGGTCGCGTACGCCGCGCCCGGCGCCGTCTTCGCCGTCACGCGCTGAGCCGTTACGCGCTAAAGCCGTCACGCGTCGAAGCCGTCACCCGTCGAAGCCGTCACGCGTCGAAGTCGTACTCCAGGACGTACGACGCCGAGTCCAGCGTCATCTCGTTGAGCTCCACCGCAACCCCTTTCTCAGTGAAGGCCGTACGCGCGATCAGGATCACCGGCGTTCCGAACTCCAGGGCGAGTCGGGCCGATTCGTCGGCCTTGGGCATCCGGCAGCGGATCTCCTCGCGGAAGTGGACGGGCTGGTGGCCGAGTTCGGCCAGCCGCGCGTAGGTGCCGCCCGGGCCGGTGTCGGGGGTGGCGATCGGGGTGTCCTGGGTGAGGTCGGCCGGGAGGTACGAGACCGAGAGCAGGACCGGCTTGTCGTCCAGGACGAAGCGCCGGCTGCGGACGCAGACCGGCGAGCCCGCGGGCAGGCCGAGCGCCGCGGCGACCCGGGAGTCCGCCGTCGCCCGGCCGACCTCGATCTGGTCCACCACCAGCGCGCGGTCCTCGATGTCCGCCGACCAGACCGAACGGCCCGTGCCCCAATGGTCCTGCGCGAGCCGGGGGATGCCCCGCCGGCGCAGCGGGCGGAAGGTACGGACGAAGACCCCGGCGCCCTTCCGGGCCTCGGCCAGGCCCTCGTTGCGCAGCACGGAGAGCGCCTGGCGGGCCGTCATCCTCGCCACGTCGTACGTCGTCATCAGATCGTTCTCACCGGGGAGCCGGTCGCCGGGGGCGAAGGCGCCTGACTGGATGGCGGTTCTCAACTCGTCGGCGATGCGCTGGTACTTGGGCCGACGACCGCTGTCCCGGTCAGTCATGGGTGGACCACTCCCTTCGTCTGCGGGACACCCTACGGCGCGGTCCGACGAGGTGGTGCACGCGTGTGCGCCGACCTGTGCGAGTGATCCGTCCATCGGGGGACATCTCTAGAGATACGTTGACAGGGGGGAGGCGCCGGGTTTCTCTGGGTGTATCTCTAGAGATCTGGGATTCCGGGACGGAGGGGATTCGTGCAGCCTTTGCCCGAGGTCGGTGACCTCGTACGCGACACTGCCACCGGGCGGGTCGGCTTCTACGTGGACAGCGTCGCCGGGCGGTATCTGATCCGGCCCGTCCACGGCGGCCGCGAGTGGGAGGCCGAACCCGGGGACGTACAGCTCGCCACGCCCATGAGAGAGCTGCGGGCGCGCGCCGCCGAGATCAACGCACGGAGCAGGCGCGGCTTCGGGAGCTGACGCTGTCAGTGGGGCGCGTCACACTGGAGACATGTGCCGCAGCATCAAGACCCTCCGACCGCCGGTCCTGCCCGACGAGGCGACCGAGGACGACATCCGCGCCGCCGCCCTGCAGTACGTCCGCAAGGTCTCCGGCTTCCACAGACCCGCCGCGCACAATCGGGAGGTGTTCGACCGGGCCGTGGACGAGGTCGCCGCCGCGACCGCCCGGCTCCTCGACGGCCTCGAGGTGCGCGGGCTCAGGAAGCCCGAGCCGGTGCGGGAGCCGCAGCCGGACGCCGTATGACATAGGCGGCCAGCGCGCCCGCCAGGAACAGGGCGAGGATGGAGACGCCCGCGCTCACCCAGGTCGCGCCCAGCCACAGCCCGCCGAACCAGCCGAGCGCCACGCTGTAGCTCGCCCAGGCCACGCCCGCCAGCGCCGACCAGGGCAGGAACTCCACGATCCGGCGCCGCGCCGCGCCCGCGCCGAGGGAGACCACCGAGCGGCCCGCCGGGGCGAAGCGCGCGATCACCACGAGCAGGCCGCCGCCGCGCGCGAGGGCCGTGCCAAGACGTTCCTGCGCCCGGGTCAGCCGGCGTGAACGGGCGATCGCCCGGTCAAGCCGGGCCCCACCGCGCCAGGCCAGCCGGTACGCGACGAAGTCGCCGAGCACCGAGGCCGTTGCCGCGCAGAGGAGAAGAGGGAGGACGGACGGCACGTCCGGGGAGGCCGCGGTGGCGGTCGCCGCCGCCGTCGCGGCCGTGATCACCAGGACCCCGCTCGGCAGCACCGGCAGGAAGACGTCGAGCAGTACCGACGTGGCCACCGCCGCGTAGATCCACGGGCCCGCGGTCAGCGACCGCAGTGACCCCATGCTGTCGAGCACGTTCACAGCGCTAGAGCGTACGCGGGGGCGGGCAGCGAAAACGGGGCAGGGGGCCGGAAACCGTTCGGACGGCTTCCGGCCCCCTGCCCCGTGGAGTGTGCGTGGGCGTCACGCGGCGGCCGGCGCGTCCTGCTTCTCGCGCTGCCCGGCGTCGGCACCGCGGGCGCCGCGGGTCCCGAAGAGCCCGTCGAGCGCCAGAGCGCCCGGGCCCGTGAAGACGATCAGCAGGAACGCCCAGCAGAACAGCGCCGCGGACTCGCCGGTGTTCTGGATGGGGAAGAGCGCATAGGGCTGGTGGAACTTGAAGTACGCGTACGCCATCGAGCCGGAGGCGATGAAGGCGGCGGTACGGGAACCCACGCCGACGAGCACGAGCACACCCCCGACGAGCTGGATCACGGCCGCGTACCAGCCCGGCCACGTGCCGGTGGGGATGGTGCCACCGCCCATCGCGCCGCCGAGGACGCCGAAGAGCGAGGCGGCGCCGTGGCAGGCGAAGAGCAGGCCTATGACGATGCGGAACAGGCCGAGCGCGTACGGCTGGGCCTGGTTCAGGCGGTTGGCCAGGTTGTTCATGGGGACGGGGACCCTTCGGTCGGTCCGCTTCCGGAGGAAGCGGAACGTGGGGGGACGGAACCGATGAGGCCGTCAGGTTAGGCACCCCTCAGCGATACTTGCAAGTTCAACATTCGGTCATATGGTGATCTGTGGTGAGTGTCACGCGCCGGGGGTGGGGTTGAACCGTCGAACCGCCCCCCTGCTCAACTGCCGCTGAGCATCCGCTCGTCGACGGTCACCAGGCGGCCGCCCCGGCGGGCCTGAGTGAGGGTCAGGTGGGCCGAGCGGGCGTCGAGGGTGAGGGTCATGAGCTGGTTGCCGAACCACGGGCCGCCCGTTCTGCGCCAGCTGATCAGGGGCCGGCCCGCGCGGGCATGGCGGGCGAGGGCGCGGCCCAGGCGGCGGCCGGCGCGGCTCCAGCCGAAGCGGAAGCCCAGACGTACCGCACGCGGGATCGCGTTGTGGAGCGGCGAGCAGGTCAGCTGGACCACCCGCGCCTCGGGCCGCTCGTCCGGCCAGTGCGGCTCCGCCACGTACGCGTGGTGGACGTCCCCGGACAGGACGCACACCGTCGCCGGCGCGTCCGGGCCGCTGCCCGCCTCCGCGAGCAGCCGCGTCAGGGCCTCGAACGACGACGGGAACGCCGCCCAGTGCTCCAGGTCCGCCCGCTGTCGCAGATCCTCCGCGAACCGCGCCCACCGGCCCTCCGGCCCGCCGCGTTCGCCCCGGCACAGCGCCGCGTTCCACGTCTCCGCTTCGTGGATCAGTGGGGGCAGCAGCCAGGGCAGCGAGGTGCCGACGAGGAGATGGTCGTACGAGCTCCTGTCGGACAGTGCCTGCTCGCGCAACCAGGCCGCCTCGGCCGGGTTCAGCATCGCCCGCGCGTCCTCCTCCAGGAGGCGCGCCCCGCGGGTGTCGATCACCAGCAGCCTGGTACGGCCGAAGTCCCTGCGGTAACTCCACCGCACACAGGCCGGATCGGCGTCCGCCTCGGACGCGAACCGCCGCAGCCGGTCCGTACCGTCGGGCACGGCGCGGATCTCCGCGTACAGCTTGTCGGTGGCCAGTTCGGCCGGGGAGAGGTTGCCCAGGTGCTGGTAGACCCAGTACGACATGAGGCCGCTGAGGACCCTTTCGCGCCACCAGTGCGTGGCCCGCATCCGCGCCAGCCAGGCGGCGCTGGTGTTCCAGTCGTCGATGACGTCGTGGTCGTCGAAGATCATGCAGCTGGGGACGGTGGAGAGCAGCCAGCGGACCTCGGGGTCGCCCCAGGACTCGTCGTAGAGCCGGGTGTACTCCTCGTACTCCCCGACCTCCGAACCCGGCGCGTCGCGCGGGTCCCGGCGGGCGGCGAGCCAGCGGCGGGTGGCGGCCGAGGTCTCGTCGGCGTACACCTGGTCGCCCAACAGGACGAGTACGTCCGGGCGTTCGGCGTTCGGGTGGGTGGAGAGGTGCTGCGCGAGCGTGTCCAGGGCGTCCGGGCCGACCGGGTCCCTGCCCTCGGCCGGCTTCGCCGCCCAGCGGCACGATCCGAACGCCACCCTGACGGCGTCGTCCGGGGACGGGGTGCGGATCGTGCTCGGGGGGAAGCGGGAGTCCGGTGGCGGCCAGACCGTGCGGCCGTCGAGCCGTACCTCGTACTCCGTCGTCGTACCGGGAGTCAGGCCCGTCACCGGTATCAGGGCGTAGTGGTGGCCGGCGATCTGGAAGGTGCGGGTGCTTCCGCCCGCGCCGGAGCCGGTGTGGACCTCCGCCGTGCAGGGGCGGTCGGTCTCGACCCAGATCGTCGCGGAGTCGCCCCGCACCCCGTCGACGTACCGAAGCGCTGGTCCGAGTCTCAGTCCGGCCGCCATTGTTCTTTCCGCCCCCGTCCCGTCCCCGCTGTCGTCCCGCCGTACGGTACGGAACGACAGAGGGGCGGCGGAAGCCGTCTCAGCAGGTGGGTCAGCAGCCGTTCAGGACGGACTGGAGGGCGCTCTTCTCGGCGGAGTCCACGCTCAGGCCCCAGTAGTACTTCGTGTGGACCCACGCGCGGGCGTACGTGCAGTGGTACGAGGTGCGCGGCGGCAGCCACTCCGCCGGGTCGAGGTCGCTCTTGGCCTGGTTGACGTTGTCCGTCACCGCGATGAGCTGCGGGCGGGTCAGGTCGTTGGCGAACTGCTGGCGCTTGGCGGTGGTCCAGGAGTTCGCGCCGGAGCGCCACGCCTCGGCGAGCGCCACGACGTGGTCGATGTCGAGGTCGGAGGCGGCGTACCAGGTCGCGCCGTCGTACTCCGAGTACCAACTGCCGCTGACGGCGGCGCAGCTGGAGTCCTGGACGACGTTCACGCCGTCGCGCTTGAGGACGACCTCGCGGGTGTTGCAGGCGCCGTACTGGGTGATCCAGTGGGGGAAGAGGTCACGGCTGTAGCCGGTGGAGGAACCTTCCGCCTTGACCGTGAGTGCGGCGAGGTACGTACGGGCGGTGGCCGCGCTGACGGGCGTGGGCATGGCCGCCTGGGCGGTCGGCGCGGTGGCGAGGAGGCCGGTGACGGAGAGGGCGGCGGTGGCGGCGAGAACGGTCGCGCGACGGGCTATTCGACGCGCGTAGATGCTTGCGGCGAGCATGCGAACTCCCTTGGGGTGGAGGGTCCTTGGCCGTTCCGTCCCGGGCGGGTGCCCGGGTGCGTGCGCGGGTGCGCGCCCGGGTGGGTGCGCGTGCGCGTCCGGGTGGGTGCCCGGCGGCCCGGTCATCGTGGCGGCGCCAGGTTTCGGTGGGGGGTGCGCCAGGTAACAGGGTGGCGACATGAGCACGTCACATCAAGGGTTGTGACGGAACGACAATTCCGTTTCCTGGTTCTAGGGTTGGCCTGTGCTTCTGGACGTGAACGTCACCTTTGGCGTGGTTCTCGCCGTTCTGCTCGTCGTGGCCGCCGGCGCAGTCGCCCTCGCCCGGCTCGGGCGCGCCCGCGACTCGCTGGTCGCGGGCGGGCGCGCGGCGGTCCAGTTGGTCGCGGTGTCACTCGTGATCGGCTGGGTGATGCGGTATCTGCCGCTGCTCCTTGGATTCCTGGTGGTGATGTACGGAGTGGCCGTCTGGACCGCCGGGCGGCGCATCGTCCCCGGTCCGGGGCGCGGATGGTGGTGGGCGGGGGTGCCGATCGCGGCGGGCGTCGGGCCGGTCGTCGGGGTGCTGCTGCTCACCGGGCTCGTACCGGTACGGGGTGTGGCGCTCATCCCGGTCACCGGCATCCTCATCGGCGGCGCGCTGACCGCCACGGTCCTCGGTGGGCGGCGGGCGCTGGACGAGCTGGAGACGCGGCGCGGCGAGGTGGAGGCGGGGCTCGCGCTCGGTCTTCCGGAGCGGGAGGCGCGGCTCGAGGTGGCGCGGCGCGCGGCGTCGGACGCGCTGCTGCCGGGGCTCGACCAGACGCGGACGGTGGGGCTCGTGACGCTGCCGGGGGCGTTCGTGGGGATGCTGCTGGGCGGGGCGTCGCCTTGGGAGGCGGGGGCGGTGCAGCTCTTCGTGCTGGTGGCGCTGATGGTGGTGCAGGCGGTGGCGGTGGGGGTGGTGCTGGAGTTGGTGGCGCGTGGCGCGTTTGTCCGGGGGCGGGGGTAGGGGCTCGCGGTCCTGGGGCCCGTGAGCCTCTGGTCCCCCGTGGGCGGGGCCCTTGGGCGGGCGGCGTGGTGCATCTCGGCCGCCGCCGTTGTGAGCAATCGTTCCGCAGGGCGGAACGGGTGGGCACAACCCACGGGGGCCAGGGCCGTTCAAGGGCGTTCAGGCCGAGGGCCCGGGCCCGTACCGCGTGGGCGTTACGCCGGGAACGTCAGGCGGATGCCGGTCGGCAGGGACTTCACCCTTACGGACGTGAGGTCCGCGACGTGGACGTCCGGGGCGAAGGCCGCCGCCCTCGGGCCGACGCCGACCACGCGCATGCCCGCCGCGCGGCCCGCCTGGATGCCGGCCTCGGAGTCCTCGAAGACCACGCAGTCGGCCGGGTCGAATCCCAGTTCCGCCGCGCCCTTGAGGAAGCCCTCCGGGTCCGGCTTGCTCGCGCCGACGCGTTCCGCCGTCACCCGGGTCTCCGGCATCCGCAGCCCCGCCGCGCCCATCCGGGCCTGGGCGAGGGCCTCGTCCGCCGAGGTCACGAGGGCGTGCGGGAGGCTGTCGAGTGCGGCCATGAAGGCCGGGGCGCCCGGGACCGGTAGGACGCCGTCGAGGTCCGCGGTCTCCTCCGCCAGCATCGCCCGGTTGTCGGCGTGGTTCTGCTCCATGGGCCGGCCGGGGAGGAGGACGGCCATCGTCGCGTACCCCTGGCGGCCGTGGACGACCTTGAGCGCCTCCTCCGGGTCGAGCCCGTGGCGTACGGCCCAGCGGCGCCAGCAGCGCTCGACGACGGCGTCCGAGTTGACGAGGGTGCCGTCCATGTCCAGCAGGAGGGCGCGGGTCGTGAGCGCGGGCATCAGGGGGTCTCCAGAGGGGTGGGAGGAGAACAGAGCGGTCCCGCCCGCCGGTCAGGGTGTGCGGGCGGGGCCACTTTGTTCCTCGACGATACAAAACGGGGAGCCGCGGCGCCAGTCCGTCCGTATCGCGGACCTCAGCGCCCCTCGGCCGTGGTCTCCGCCTCCAGCGCGCGGCGGGTGTTCGGCCCGTAGACGCCCTTCGCGTCCCCCTGGATGTACTTGTACGACTGGTACCTCGCGACCGCGTCCTCGACCTTCTTCGTGTACTCGCCGTTCGCGGGTCCGTCGTAGGCCCACACCTGCTTGAGGCGCTTCTGTAGCTCCTGGACCTCGGCGCCGGAGTCCCCGACGCGCAGCGTGGGCCCCAGGGCGTCCTCGGTGGGCGTGGGGTCCGGTGCGGACGTAGTGGTCGTGCGGGACGTCGAGGGGGACGGCGGTCCGCCCGGCTCGGTCGCCTCCGTCGGGCGGGCAGAGGCGGAGGCAGAGGCGGAGGCGGACGGCCAGGACGAGGGCGACGCGGACCGCGAAGCCGAGGGGGACGGGGAGGGCGGGGCCTCCGACACCGCGATGTTCTCCGAGGCGCTCGCGGTGAGCGTGGGCACGGCCGCTCGGTCGTCCGTCGCGTCCCCGCCGCCGAGCAGGTCTCCCGCGAGCGCTGCCGTGGTGACCACCGCGACCGCGACCGCCGCCGCGAGCGCCACCAGCGCGCCGCGTCGGCGTGTGACCGGCCGCTCGGGCTCGTAGGGCCCGTCCAGCTCGTACGGCAGGACCTCGGGGGCGTGCTCCCCGGCCTCGGTGGGCGTGGTCTCGGGCGGGTCCGCCGGCGCCGGTGTCGCTATCGGTGCCGGTGGTGGGGTGGGCGGCGGCCCTTCCCCCTGCTCCGGGGCCTCCAGCGTCACGTACGGACGGACCCGCAGCGGGTCGAAGTCCTCCGCCGCGGCGATCTCCGCCTCGACGCAGGCACAGCGCGGTCTGTGTGCACCGCATTCAGGACATACATGTCCGACCATCGTGGGTCCCCTCCCCAGTCCAACTGGCAGCGATTATGCAGGCCACCCTCCCGTGCCCCGCGGGCAGCCGTGCCCTTCCGCAGGCCGTAAATGGACATTCCGATCAGGATGGAGTGGAACGGACGCGAGGAGATGCCCATGGCCCAGGAAGTACCTACGGCGGACCTCGGCGGTGGCCCGGCGCCCGGAGACGGGCGGAGCCACCGCTCCGTGATGGTCGCGATCGGCGCGCTGCTGCTCGGCATGCTGCTCGCCGCGCTCGACCAGACCATCGTCTCCACCGCCCTGCCGACCATCGTCAGCGAACTCGGCGGCATGGAGCACCTCTCCTGGGTGGTCACGGCCTACATGCTCGCTTCGACCGCCGCCACACCCCTCTGGGGCAAGCTCGGTGACCAGTACGGCCGCAAGAAGCTCTTCCAGGCGGCCATCGTCATCTTCCTCATCGGCTCCGCGCTCTGCGGCATCGCGCAGAACATGCCGCAGCTCATCGGCTTCCGTGCGCTCCAGGGCCTCGGCGGCGGCGGGCTCATGGTCCTGTCGATGGCCATCGTCGGCGACCTCGTCTCGCCCCGGGAACGCGGCAAGTACCAGGGCCTGTTCGGCGCGGTCTTCGGTGCCACCAGCGTCCTCGGCCCGCTGCTCGGCGGGCTGTTCACCGAACACCTGTCGTGGCGCTGGGTCTTCTACATCAACCTGCCCATCGGCGTCGTCGCCCTCTTCGTCATCGCCGCCGTGCTGCACATCCCGGTGGGCGGCACCCGGCACACCATCGACTATCTCGGTACGCTCCTCATCGCCTCGGTCGCCACCTGTCTGGTCCTCGTGGCCTCCCTCGGCGGCACCACCTGGGACTGGGGCTCCCCGCAGATCATCGGGCTCGCCGTCCTCGGAGCCGTACTCCTGGTGTGGTTCGTGTACGTCGAGCAGCGCGCGGCCGAGCCCGTGCTGCCGCTGAAGCTCTTCCGGATCCGGACGTTCACCCTCGTCTCGGTCATCAGCTTCATCGTGGGCTTCGCGATGTTCGGGGCGATGACCTATCTGCCGACCTTCCTCCAGGTCGTCCAGGGCATCACCCCCACCATGTCCGGCGTGCACATGCTGCCCATGGTCCTCGGCATGCTCCTCACCTCCACCGCCTCCGGCCAGATCGTCTCCCGCACCGGGCGCTGGAAGGTCTTCCCCATCGCGGGCACCGGCGTCACGGCCCTCGGGCTGCTGCTGCTCAACGAACTGACGGAGACCAGCTCCACGTGGGCGATGAGCGCCTACTTCTTCGTCTTCGGCGCCGGACTCGGACTCGTCATGCAGGTCCTCGTCCTCGTCGTGCAGAACGCCGTCTCGTACCAGGACCTCGGGGTGGCCACGTCGGGTGCGACCTTCTTCCGGTCCATCGGAGCCTCGTTCGGCGTCGCCGTCTTCGGCACGATCTTCACCAACCGGCTCAACACCAAACTCGACGACGCCCTCGCCGGACAGCCGCTTCCGCCGGGGACCGGACCGGAGCAGATCGCCGCCGACCCGCGCGCCATCGCCGAACTCCCGGCCGAGCTGCGGCCGCCGGTCGTCCACGCCTACGCGACCTCCATCACCGACGTCTTCCTCTACGCCGCGCCCGTCGTCTTCATCGGCTGCGTCGTCGCCTGGTTCCTCAGGGAGGACAAGCTGCGCGGCTCGGTGACCGCCCCCGACACCAGCCAGACGCTGGCCTCCAACCCGGTGGAGCGCTCCTCGTACGACGAGTGCTGCCGGGCCCTTTCCGTGCTCGGCTCGCGCGAGGGGCGCAAGGCGGTCTACGAGAAGATCACCGCGAAGGCCGGGCTCGATCTGCTTCCCGCCGCGAGCTGGCTGCTGCTGCGGATCCGCCGCCACGGGACCGTGGAGCCGGCCCGGCTCGCCGAGACCACCCCCGTACCCCTACGGGCCATCACGGAGGCGTCCCGCCAGGTCGAGGAGCGGCATCTGGCGCGCCGGGAGGGGCTGCACCTGATCCTCACCGACGAGGGCGTCGAGACCGCGACCCGGCTGGCGAAGGCGCGCGAGGAGTCGCTCGCGGAGCTGCTCGGCGACTGGTGGGGGCCGGACCGGCCCACGGATCTCGTCCAGCTGGTGGAGGAGCTGACGGCCGAGCTGAGCGGCTCGGACGCGGAGCGGCCCCACCTGCCCGAACCGCCCCGCGACCACCACGCGCCCTAGAGATCCTTGCCGTACCAGATGTCCATGTACGGGCCCTCGCAGTACGCCGGGATCTCCACGTACCCGTGGCGGGTGTAGAGCGTGCGGGCCTCGATCAGGTCCAGGCGGGTGTTGAGGACCATCCGCCGGGCGCCCAGCTCACGGGCCGCGTCCTCCAGGTGCTCCAGCAGGGCCCCGGCACCGCCCGTGCCCCGGAAGGCGTGGCGCAGGAACACCCGGGTCAGCTCGGCACGTTCCTCGTCGAGGAGCAGCACGCCGCCACAGGCCGCCGGCTTCCCCTCGTGCCGGCCCACGAGGAACTGGCCGGTCGGGGGTGTCAGCAGCTCCACCCCGTCGTTCGCCAGCCCCTCGTCGATCTCCGCCTCGGTCGCCGGCCGCTGCCAGTAGCGGCTCGCGACGTCGTCGTAGTAGTCACGGCGCAGGGCGGTCGCCTCGGGGGTGTGGACGTGCTCGGGTACGAAAGACCAGGTCATGCGCGCCATTGTGAGGCGCTCACGGCCCGGGGCGCTCGTCATTTCTCGCTCGTCATGTCTCGCTCGTCATTTCTTGGGCGCGGACGCCTGCGTGCCCGCTACGCCACGACCCGGGCCAGCAGCATTCCGTCGTAGCCCTTCACGCCGACCGTCTGGAACGCGGTCGCGTCCAGGCGGGGCTCGCGCGAGACCAGTTCGAACATCGCGCGGGTGGCGGTGACCGTCGGGTCGTCCGTCTCGTCGTCGAGGACCGATCCGCCGCGCACGACGTTGTCGACGACGATGACCGTGCCGGGGCGGGAGAGCTTCAGGGCCCACCCCACGTAGTTCGGGTTGTTCACCTTGTCGGCGTCGATGAAGACGAAGTCGAACGGGCCGGCGCCCTCCGTCTCCAGCTGGGGCAGGGTGTCCAGGGCCGCGCCCGTCCGGACCTCGACGATCTTGTCGAGCCCGGCCCGGGCGATGTTCGCGCGGGCCACGTCCGCGTGGGTCGGGTTGTACTCGAGCGAGATCATCCGGCCCTCGGCGCCCAGCGCCCGGGCCATCCAGATCGTGCTGTAGCCGCCGAGCGTGCCGATCTCCAGGACCCTGCGGGCGCCCATCATGGTGACGAGCAGGTTGAGGAGCTTGCCCTGGTTCGGGGCCACGGCGATCTCCGGGAGTCCGGCGGCCGTGGAGTCGGCGAGCGTGGCGGCGAGCGCCTCGTCGGCCGGGGCGAGCAGGTCGGTGAAGTAGTGGTCGACAGCGGTCCATTGATCCTGTGTCATACGGCCGAACGTACCGCAGGCCGCTGCCGTCGGCGGTGGACCGCCACGACCGTCCAGGCCGCCGCGAGCAGCACGCCGGTGACCGTCAGGAGCCAGACCGGGATGCCGTCGCCGACCGTGAGCAGCCGGTCGTGGTAGACCACTTCGCGGTACGGGGTGTCGGCGGCCGCCGCTGTCAGCTCGTGGTCACCGTCGATCCGCGAGGGCTCGGGAAACTCCTGGTCCAGGGCGGTCAGATAGACCGGGCGGCCGCCCGTGAGCGCGGCCACCGCGCCCTCCGTCTCCTCGATCCCGCCCGCGAACGTCACCTCGGGCGCCTGCCCGCCGATGTCGTCGCGCGGCTCCATGCGGTGGTCGGCGAGGACGTACAGGCCGAGGGACTGCGGGGTCTGCGCCAGTCGGGAGAGCCGCATCGGGTAGATGAGCTTGTCGCTGGCGAAGCTGATCCGGAGCGGGGTGAGCTCGCCCCGGAGCGCCGCGCCCGTGGCGTCGGGCGCGAGGCGCACCGCGACGTACTCCCACTTCTGCTCGACGTAGGGCGTCAGTTCGGTCGCCAGGCGGTCGGAGAGCTCGAAGCCGTTCGTCTCCAGCCAGCCGCTCAGCGCTTTCGGGTCGGTGGCGGTCAGCCGCGCCACGTCGAAGGGGCCGAGCCGTTCGCGCCCGACGAGACCGACGTCCGAGCCCTTCCCGGGTGGGGTGGCCCCGGCGCTGTCCCCGTAGTCGAGGTCGAAGGGCCAGTCGCGGCCGCGCGGCCAGAAGTAGTGCCTCTTCTTGTGCTCCGGTTCGGTGAGCCGTCCGAGCTCGTCGAAGAGCTCCGGGTCGCCGAGCGTCACGTCCGCCCGGCTGGGTACGGGCATGATCCAGGCGGCCTTCTCGGCGTCCCCGCGCACGGTGAAGCGCATGACGATCTGTTCCGTACGGCCGTCCCAGCGCACGGCCGAGGTCTCCCGGTCGACGCCGATCCGGTGGTTCCGGTCGGGCACCATGGCCCCGCAGCCGCACGCGTACGCCGGTGCGATGAGCGAGCCGAGCTGGAGCGCGAGCAGCGCGACGAGCACGGCCAGAAGTCTCTGTGTCCCCCGCATGTACATGCCGCATCAGACGCGGTGGGGGAAGATCCGGTTCCGGCGGGCGACGGTCGACGGGAGGCGGGAGCCCCAGGCGTAGGGGGGATGAGCTCCCGCCTCCCGGTCTGTCAGGAGTGTCTGTCGTGAGCGTCCGTCAGGAGCCGACCCGGACCTGCAACTCCTTGATCCCGTTCAGCCAGGCCGCGCGTAGCCGGCGCGGTTCGCCCGCGAGCGTCAGGTCGGGCAGGACGTCCGCCAGGGCGTTGAAGATGAACTCGATCTCGTTGATGGCGAGCGACTTGCCGAGGCAGAAGTGCGGGCCTCCGCCGCCGAACCCCAGATGGGGGTTCGGGTCGCGTGTGATGTCGAAGGTCTCCGGGTTCTCGAAGACCTCCGGGTCGTTGTTGGCGGAGGAGTAGAAGAGTCCGATCCTGTCTCCCCCACGGATCTTCTGGCCGCCGATCTCGGTGTCCTGAGTGGCCGTCCGCTGGAAGGAGACCACGGGCGTCGCCCAGCGCACGATCTCCTCGGCCGCGGTCGCCGGGCGCTCCCGCTTGAAGAGCTCCCACTGGTCGGGGTGGGTGAGGAAGGCGTGCATGCCGTGGCTGATGGCGTTGCGGGTGGTCTCGTTTCCGGCCACCGCGAGCAGCAGCACGAAGAAGCCGAACTCGTCGGAGGAGAGGTTGCCCTGCCCCTCGGCGGCGACGAGCTGGGTCACGATGTCCTTGGCCGGGCACTCCTTGCGGGCGGCGGCCATGTTCATCGAGTAGCCGATGAGCTCCATGGCGGCCTCGGCGCCGATCTCCTCGGTGATGGCGTACTCGGGGTCGTCGTACCCGATCATCTTGTTGGACCAGTCGAAGATCCGGGCGCGGTCCTCCTGCGGTACGCCGATGAGTTCGGCGATCGCCTGGAGCGGCAGCTCGACGGCGACCTGGGTGACGAAGTCGAAGGAGCCGTCGCCCGCGGCGTTCCGCTTCGCCTCCTCGACGATCGCGCGGGCGCGCTCGCGCAGCGCCGTCTCCAGGTTCCGGATCGCGCGGGGGGTGAAGCCGCGCTGGACGATCTGGCGGACCCGGGTGTGCTCGGGCGGGTCCATGTTGAGCATGATCAGCCTCTGGACCTCGATCTGGTCCCTGGTGATGTGCTCGTTGAAGCGGATGACGGCCGTGTTCTCGGTCGAGGAGAACAGTTCCGGGTGCGTGGAGACGTACTTGACGTCCGCGTGCCGGGTGACGGCCCAGTAGCCCTCGTCGTCGAAGCCCGTGATGCCGCGGGGCTGGGGGCACCACCACACGGGTGCCGTCTGCCGCAGCTGAGCGAACTCGGGGAAGGGTATGCGGCTCTGGAGCAGATCGGGGTCGGTGGCGTCGAACCCTTCGGGGAGGTGAGGGCAGGGCATCGGCAACACACTCCAGCTTCTCTGACGGACCATCAGAAGGTGACGGCAAGGTAGTAACCGGTTCTACAAGTGGCAAGGGATGCGGCCGGAACTGTTGCGGGTAATCGGCGCGCGCGGGTGCGTGCACAACCCTTGCGTACCGGCGGTAGCAGTCATAAGACTGCAAGCAGAACTAGAACGCGTACTAGTTCCCCCGTACCGCCCCCGTACCGCCCCCGTCGCGGAGTGCCGGGACACCCCGCCCGGGCGAGGAGAGGACGAGCTCATGGCCGCGGAACCCGTCATCGTCGAAGCAGTACGCACCCCCATCGGCAAGCGCGGAGGCGCGCTCGCCAATCTCCACCCCGCCTACCTCCTGGGCGAGACCTACCGTGAACTCCTCGGCCGCACCGGCATCCCCGCCGACTGCGTCGAACAGATCGTCGGCGGCACCGTCACCCACGCCGGCGAGCAGTCCATGAACCCCGCGCGCAACGCCTGGCTCACGATGGGGCTTCCGTACGAGACGGCCGCCACCACCGTCGACTGCCAGTGCGGCTCCTCGCAGCAGGCGAGCCACATGGTGGCCAACATGATCGCGTCCGGGGTCATCGACATCGGCATCAGCTGCGGTGTGGAGGCCATGTCACGCGTACCTCTGGGCTCCGGCTCCAAGCATGGGCCCGGAAAGCCGTGGCCCGACGAGTGGAACGTCGACCTGCCCAACCAGTTCGAGGCCGCCGAGCGGATCGCCCGGCACCGCGGCCTCACCCGCGAACGGGTCGACTCCCTCGGTCTGCTCTCCCAGGAACGGGCCGCGATCGCCTGGTCCGAGGAACGCTTCAAGCGCGAGACTTTCGCCGTCCAGGTCCCGACCACCGAGGAGGAGCAGGCGGCGGGGCAGGGCATGTGGCGGCTCGTCGACCGCGACGAGGGGCTGCGCGACACGAGCATGGAGGCGCTGGCACGGCTCAAGCCGGTCATGCCGACCGCCGTCCACACGGCCGGGAACTCCTCCCAGATCTCCGACGGGGCGTGCGCGCTGATGTGGGCGTCCAAGCGGATGGCCCGTGCGCTCAAACTCAGGCCCCGCGCCCGGATCGTCGCCCAGGCCCTCGTCGGCGCCGACCCGCACTTCCACCTCGACGGCCCGATCGACGCGACGCGCGCGGTGCTCGGCAAGGCGGGGATGTCGCTCAAGGACATCGACCTCGTCGAGATCAACGAGGCGTTCGCGTCGGTGGTGCTGAGCTGGGCGCAGGAATTCGACGGGGACTTGGACGGGCTTGTGAAGGTCAACGTCAACGGCGGCGCCATCGCACTCGGCCACCCGGTGGGTGCGACGGGGGCGCGGCTGATCACGACGGCCCTGCACGAACTGGAGCGCACGGACAAGGAGTTCGCCCTCATCACGATGTGCGCGGGCGGGGCGCTGGCGACGGGGACGATCATCCAGCGGTTGTAGGAGCGGTACGGGGGAGTGGGGGAAGGGGTTCCGGACCGGCCCTTCTCGCGAAAGCGGCGCCTCTTCGTTTCCGAAGAGGCGCCGCCTGCGTCTCGGTACAGGAATGAACTAAAGCGTGTCGAGCTCTTCACCCGCAGAGTCCAGAATTGCGTATTCCCCGGGATACGGAACCCATACACCTATTCCGTTGGGCCAAGAAACAATCTCCAGCGAGGCCAGACTTTCAACGGGAGTTCGAAGATAGATCGACTGTCCATCAGTCAAGGCGAACGTCGTCCCTACCGGTTCGAAGCACACTTCAACGCTTTCCCCTTGAGCTGCCGTGAACTTCAAGTCCACACGCTGCTCCCCGGCCTCTGGTCGGCTATCTCCAAGCATCGATGATCTCCTGAGTCAGCACCACGCGCGCTGGAGCAGTTACTCCGCCCCTCCCAGCGAGGGCCGCACTTTGATAGAAGTCCTGCAACTTTTCCGCATCGCCCCTGCTTGCCAGTGACCGAAGTTCGGCAGGGGATCGCGTACCTATGAGATGGGTGGGATCTCCACTGCCCCATACTCGCCCACCGACCTCTTGCAGGGTTCCACCCTCAAGCTTCGGTACTCCAACCCTGCCACCTGGATCGGTTCGATCAGTAGCAGTTCCCTTCGAATCGACTTCAAACCGAGGGCCACAGTTGCTGTTGTGAACGAGTACCGGAGTGGCCCCCGCAAGCACATAGTACGTGTGGAGGTCCGCAACGGTGAGGTTGTGCACCGTTGCGTATTCGGTCCAGCGGTGGACCGCCGCGATGCGGACCTCGGTGCCGGAACCAGAGGAAAGCGTCTGGCCGGCGATCAGGTCCGTTGCTTCCAGCCACTCGCCGAGCTGCGGTACCCAGAACGGGTGGCCCTGGGTCGCGACGATCTGCTCGGTCTCGTTCCCGCGTTCCCCGTCCGTGTCGATGGTGACGCGGACCAGATGCTTCTCAGCGGTGTTCTTCAGTGGGACGACAACCGTCTTGACCTTGGTCTCGCCCGTTTCCGGGTCGGTGGCGAGGACCTTGTCACCCGCCTTGATGTCCTCGATGGGCTTGGTCGTGCCGTCGCCCATCAGCACCAGGGTGCCGGGGACGAAGCTGTTCACCTCGCAGACGGTGTCGGCTTTCTTGACCAGCTTGTAGGTGACCTTCAGGCCCTTCAGGGCCTTGAGGAAGGGCAGGTCGAGGGCCGCAGACCCGCAGTCGGACAAGTTGGGGCCGGTGGCGCAGCCCACCCACGCGTCGACGTCCGGGGCGACGATGCCCACCACGATCCCGGTGACGGCCTTCTGGAAGGGGGTCTGCTCCGAGCTGACCAGGCCCGAGCTCTCGGCCGTGGCACAGAAGCCACCCTCGAACTTCATGTACTCGCAGTGGTGCTGAGCCCACTTCTCGTACCGCTGATCCTCCGGGACCAGCGGGTAGCGGGCCATGAGCTCCTGGGCCGTCGGCTGGCGCGTGCCTTCGATGAAGGTGTTGCCGTTGGAGTCCTTGGTGACCGTGACGGTCGTGGTCGGCTGCTGGGGCTGGGTGGGCGACTGACCGTTACCGCTGCTGGTGTTGGGGTTGTAGAGGTAGTTGCCGTCCGTGTCGTAGCAGCCCTGGGTCGTGCAGCCCGGGCCGTGGTCCGGGCCCCATGCCGAGTTGTCGTCGTTCGCGCTGCAGCCGTCGCAGAAGAGACCCGAGGGGTCGGAGGAGCTGATCGGGCTGTTGTTGCTGTACGCGTACCCATTCATCTGGAGCGGGCTCGCGAAGTCGATGATCGGGTCGACCGAGATGAAGCGGCCCGTCGACTGGTCGTACTCACGTGCGCCCATATGGGTGAGGCCGGACGGGTCGTCGATGCCGACACCCAGGTAGCCGCGCTTGTTGGGCCAGGCGGTCTTGGTGCCGCGGACCTCGCCGTACGGCTTGAAGGCGCGTCGGCTGACCGCCTGGCCGGTGGCCATCGCGATCACGGTGTTCGACGTGCCGAGGTGGTCGCTGATCAGGACGTCCAGCTTGTGACCGGTGGTCGCGCCGTTGTCGGTGGAACGCAGGACCGTCGGGGCCCCGGGGTGACCGTAGGCCCGCGTGGCGCGGGTGATCTTGCCCGCGGCCGTGGTCAGCTCGGTCTCACCGAGGTAGAGGACGCTGCCCGACGGGGTGTTCTCCAGAAGGCGGTTGCCCGAGGCGTCGTACACGTACTTCGTGGTGACTCCGCCGTCCGTGATCGTGGCGAGCTTGTTCTCCCGGTTCCAGGTCAGCTGCTGCGTGGTGGCGGGCAGGTCACGGACCGTGGTGTTGCCGGCGGTGTCGTACTGGTACGAGCTGCCCTGGTCGGCGGCCGTGGAGTTCACGTACGCCAAGGCATGCGGCTGGATCTCGGTGGGCGGCTGGGTGCCGTTGCCGGGGACCTGGATTCCGTACCCGTAGGTGTTGGTGACGTCCTTCGTCGCGTCGGCCGGGTTGTGCACCGTGAGCGTGGTGCGGTTGCCGATGACGTCGAAGGTGTAGCTGTCCCAGTACCCGAGGGTGCCGCCGGACACGGTGCCCGTCACCGGGCCTGAGGCGGTCAGCGAGCTGGTGAGGGTGGCGTCCGGCGTCGTCGTGTCGCCGACGGTGTCCGGCGCGTCGGCGACGGGGCCACGGGTGGCCTTGCCGTCCGAGCGGTAGCCCCAGGACCAGCCGCCCGGGCTCTGGCAGGCGGCGCCGCCGCCCGGGCCGGCCACGACGTTCGAGGTCCAGGCGTGGACCAGCTCACCCATCGCGTCGTAGGTGTAGCACTGGTTGTCGTTCGTGGCGGCGCCGGTGGTCGGGTCGGACATCTTCTGCCCGATGGACGTGATCCGGCCGGCGTAGTCGTAGGAGTAACGGGTGTCGCTGATCTGGTTCTTCGCCGTCTCCCGGTGGACGACGGTGCGCTGGAGCTGCCCGGTGTTGTTCTGGAGGAAGTTGGTGGTCCACACCCGGTGGGGCTGCGGGCCGCTGACCGTACGCAGGGGCTCGCCGTAGGGCGAGTACGTGACGTCGGCCGTGTACCAGGTGTCGCCCGAGGTGGACTCGGGCAGACCGTCCTCGTTGTAGCGGGTGACGAGCTTCTCCGCCGCCAGGCCGCCCTTCGCGGGAAGGGTGGTCGTCAGCGGCTTGCCGGTCGGCGTGTAGGTGAAGGCGGAGGCATACGTGCCGGAGACACCGGCGGTCATGGTGTTGGCCGGGATCACCGTCTCGCGGCCGGTCGGCCGGTATCCGATGTCGTAGCCGGTGACCCGGTCGATGTAGTCGCCGCTCGCGTCGTGCCGCGTCGAGGAGACGGGCAGACCCAGAGCACCCGGCAGCGTGTCGTACGTGAACGACGTGACGGGGGAAGCCGTGGCGGAGCCCTCGCGGACCGCGGTGACGCGGCCCAGCTCGTCGTACGACGTGTGGGTGGAACCGCGGATGTCGTCGCTGACGGTGATCGCGCGGTCGGCGGCGTCGTAGGTGGTGTTCGTGGTGCCGGTGTCCGGGTCCGTGCTCGACACCACGCGCTTACGGGCGTCGAAGCTGCGGGTCCACACGTTGCCCGCGGGGTCGGTGACCTTGTACTGGTTGCCCCGCGCGTCGTACTCGTACGTCGTCGCACGCGACAGCGTCGAGCTGGTGTTGGTGTAGTGGAGGATCTTGACCACCCGGCCGAGCGCGTCCGTGAACGACTTCGTCGCGGGGTCGCTGACTCCGGCGGGGCGGTGGTACGTCGTGGTGTCGCCGTACGTCGTCGACGCGTTGTGCAGGAACGTCATGCCGTGGTACGTCGCCACGCGCACCTGTCGCTCGAGACCGTCGTAGAACGTCCTGCGAAGGCTGGGGACCAGGGTGTCCGACTGGCGCTTGAACAGCTTGGTGGCCGGCTCGCCCTTGGCCAGGTAGGGGCTCGTCTGCTCCCAGGCCAGACCGTGATCGTTGTAACGGGTGTCGGTGACGATACGGCCGGGGCCGTGGGCCTGCGACTGGGTCTGGACCGGGCGCATCAGGCCGTCGTAGATCGTGACCTGCTTGGCGTAGGTGCCATCGTCCTTGATGCTCTGCACCGTGACGGCCGAGGGCTTGGTCACCGAGGTGGACGCGTCCGCCAGCTGGTACGAGATCTGCACGTCGGGCGTCTGGGTACCGGTGGAGCGGGCCGGGGACCAGCCCTTGACCAGGCGACCGAAGGCGTCGTACTCGTTGCGCGCGGTCCGGCCGTTGGCGTCGCTGACGGTCAGGGCCTGGCCCCGGCCCGGGTCGAACGTCGAGGTGTTGGAGTGCCCCTTGGGATTGATGATCTTGATCGAGGTGACCGGGCCGCCCTCCGCGGGCGTGTACTGCGTCTCCGTGGTGCCGACCAGCGGCTTCGTCGCCTTCGTCGCACGGCCCAGGGCGTCGTACTGCATGGTGGTGACCACCGAGTGCGAGGTGCCCTCGCCGTTGGTCTCGTACAGGCTCGTGGCCATGCCCTTGACCGGGGCCGTGCCGTAGGCCAGGCCGTCGTACGCGGTGCGGGCGGCGCTGAGCAGCTGGGTGCCGGGATCGGCGGTCGCGTAGTCGGCGCAGGAAGTCGCGGTGGCGCGCACGGACTTGGTCAGGCCGATCAGGCCGGCCTCGGGGTTGTGCACGTACTCGGTCTTGGTGCAGTTCTGGTCGCTGAGCGTCTCACCGGTGCCGTTCGGCTTGACCACGGAGGTCTGCGCCTGGATCGGCAGACCGTATGTCGGGTCGACCTCGGTCTCGGTGCGCACCGCCTGCCAGCTCGCACCGACGGTCTGGATGGTGTCCGTCTGCCGCACGCCGACACGGTGCGCGAGCAGGTCGCCCGCACCTCCGTCGCGGGCGCGTGAGGCGGTCTCGACCGACCACGGCTTGCTGAGGGTTCGGCTGAGGACGCGGCCGCCCGCTCCGCTGTACGCGATGGTCTCCGCGACCTGCCCGGCGTACTGCGGCTGGTCGTCGTCGACGAGGGTGACCTTGCCGGTGGAGTCCTTGACGGCACCGCCCGCACCGCGGAAGTAGCGCGTGACGCCGTACGACTGGGTCTCCGGATCGGTGCTCTTGGCGCTCTTGGTCTCGTTGCCCTTGATCGTGGTCACCGTCTGGTAGCCACGCCATTCGCTGTACGTGCGCAGGTCGGGCTTGGTGAACTCGTCGTCGCTCTTGCCCCAGGCCGCGTCCGCGTACTTGTACTTGGTCACGACGCGGGCCGAGAGGGCGGTGATCCGGTCCGTCTCGATCACGGTGTCGACGACGTACTTGTTGAACCAGGCGAGCTGGGGAAGCTTCTCGTCACCGTCCGGGGACCAGCGCGTGGGATAGCACGTGCCGTGGTTGCTCTCGGGGGCCACGGCCGGCTGGACCTTGCAGCCGCCGCGGTAGATGACCTCGATGTCACCGCCGTGCTCGGTGGAGATCCCACCGATGCGCGGGCGCTTGAAGCCCGGACGGGCGTCGTTCGCGTCGCGCGGGACGAGGTTGGGCAGCTGCTGGTCCTTCAGATGCCGCAGCGGGTGGTTCGGTCCGACCACGTACTCCTTGAAGCTGACGCCCGACTTGGACATCAGGGTGCCGCTGGTGGCACCGGGGAGATATCCGTAGCGGGTGATCGAGTTCAGCCACAGGCCCGGAGAGGTGTCGTACCAGTCACGCGGGAAGGAGTGGTTGAGGACGTACGTGTCGACCTTCTGCAGCCCTGTGGTGCCGGGGCGGTGCGCGAACGTCTCGATCTTGCCGAGGCGCATGCGGTTCCAGAAGGACGGGAACTGGGGGCAGAGCTTCGACGTGGACTTGCAGTTGAGGTTGCCGGGAGAGTCCCACCAGTAGCGGTACGCGGCCGGGTCGGTCTTGTCGAAGTTCGCCGACTCGCAGACGGTGCCGCCTTCCAGGCAGCGCTGCGAGAGGTAGAAGTTGATCTTGGCGCTCGGGGTGCCGGCGAGATTGTCGTCGCGCAGGCCGTACTCGATGGAGTCGGGCAGGCCGCCGCGGGTGTACTTCTCGGGGGTCTCGGTCTTCTCGTTGACCGCGTAGTAGTTCGTCGACCGGTGCCAGTTGACGATCATTACGTTGCCGTGGACGTCGACGACCTTGTCGAGGCCCCACTGCCAGGCCTGCTGCTTACTGGTGCTGCTGTTGCAGCGCGAGTCCGCGAACGTGGACGCGTGGCAGGGCTCACCGGGATGGTTGCCGAAGACGGGGACGGTGAAGACGGACTCGGTGTCGGCGTGTCCGCCGCCGATCTGGTTCAGTCCGTAGTAGTACCTGGTGCCGTCACGCGTGGTGACCTCCCAGTGCTCGCCGTCGTTGTCGCCGTTGGTGGCGCCGGTCTTGAGCAGGACACGCGTTCCGTCGTCCTCCTTGGGGCGGTACTCGTTCGTCGCACCGACGCGGACCAGCTCTACGGTCTTGCCGCCGAGGGACATCACCGCGTTGTACGAGACCCAGCACAGGTCGGAAGTCTCGTTCGCCTTACCCGTGTTGTTGGGCGCCTGACCGCCGGCGCTCTTGGTGTCGTCCTTGCACGTGCGGTAACGGCGCTGGATGTTGCCGGGGTCGTAGTCCCAGCCCTCGCCGATCCAGGAGGCCTGCGGCGCGGATGCGGCGGTCTTGCCGTCCACGGACTGGGAGTTGTATCCGAGCGCGATCTTCGGCGCGGGACCGGCAGGGGTCGGCGGCACGTCGATCGGGTACGTCCAGCTGAAGCCGCCGGAGGAGCTCCCCGCCGCCCACTGGCCGTTGGAGATCAGCGGGGTGGCCTTGAAGGAGCCGCCCTCGCCCGCGCCGGAGTCGACGGCGCCGAGGACCGCGCGGTCGCCGCCGGTGGAGGCGGCCGTCGCGGCCGGCCTTACGTACGCGGCCTGCATGACACCCTCCGCGGAGGGGGCGAGGTTCGGGGCCACGGCGGGGGTGACGGTGCCGTCCGCCGCCGTGTCGACCGTCGCCGTGATCGACTTGGTCTTGGTGTCGTTGACCGTCTCCAGTTCCTCGTACGCCCGGCACGCCTCGACCTCGGGCGTTGTCAGGTAGCACTCGGGGAACTGCACGAAGCGGAGGCGGGAGGCCCAGTCGGCGCCGTAGAAGTTCTGGTACGCCTTGTAGTCCAGCTGGACGGCGACCGGAACGGAGCCGGTGACGGGCGCGGTCACCGTGAGCAGCGCGCCGTCGACGCCCTGCGTGAGCGGATCGGCGCGATCGGCGACCGCGACCTGCCAGGTGCCGGTGGGGGCGGTCGCGCCGGGCGCCTGCCCGAGCTTGACCGGCAGGTCCGCGGCGGGCTTGAGCTCGACGGGGGTCACGGGCACGGTACTTCCGGAAGTCGTGCTTCCGGAGAACGTGGCCGCGGTGGTCCTCTGACCGCTGTAGTACGTCGCCGGCTGGACCGGAGCACTGAAGTCGACAACCCCGGTGCCGGCCTTCGGCGGCGTGGCGGTGCCCGCCGGGGGTTCGCTCTGGGTGACGGGGGCCTCGGCGCCGATGCGCTCAAGGCCGGTGTTGTTCGCCTTCTCTGGGACGAACTGGCCCTTCTGGAGGCTCTCCAGGACCAGCGCATCGCGCGGTATCTCGTCCTTGGCCGGATCCGGTGGCTGCGCCAGAGCTGTGGCTGGGAGAAGCAGGGCGAGCAGAACGGCACCCGCCGGCAACCCGAAGGCGCGCAGGCGACGGTGAACGAACGGCAGGGATGGCACGGAGAAGTCCCCCCGGACTGCTGAAACGGAGCCCGGGCAGAGCTCACGTGATTCCCGATCGGAAAACAGCGTGATTGTGCGTAGCCATATGCCGGTAAAGCCAGCATAAACGGAATCAAGTGAAAAGGATCACAAGACGTAACCTGTCCATCACAGCCTGTTCTGGGGAGATTGCCGCAGCTGTACTGCTCCTGTATCAAATCGGGTCAAGTGTCGGAGATCAAGGGCACGTTGAGCGATATATGCCCCTGTTTGGGGGAGGCGGTCGATTCCCCGCCCGACCATGCCCCAGCCTTCCGTTCTCCCTCATCGGGGCAGCTCCGGCGCGTGACGACATCCGTCGCATGGGTCATGCTTCGCTCGCATTGTCGGGTTGGGGGGAAGGAATTCGTGCTCATGACGAGCAGATGGCGCCTGCCGTCCGGTCGCCGGTCGCTCGCGGCCGTTGCGACGGCCGTCGTATTGGCGTCCGGACTGACGTACGTCGGGCTGAACGAGTCCGGGGATGGTCCGGGTTCGACCACACCCCGAGCCGCGCAACAGGACCGCGTCGCGCTGACCGAGGCGGACGCGGCGCTGCGGGCGGCCAAGACCGGCAAGCCGGTGGAGGCGACCGCGCTGCGCAGCGCGTACACGACCACCTGGGCACAGCCGGACGGCTCGATGCTCCGGCGGATGCACGCGAGCCCGGTGCGCGCCAAGGTCGGCGGCGTCTGGAAGGCCATCGACCCGACCCTCGAACGGGTTGACGCCGGCTGGGCTCCGAAGGCGACGAACACCGCGATGGTCTTCTCAGCGGGCTCGAAGGCCGGCAAGAGGCCCGGCACGAAGGGTGGTTCCGGCTCCGAGCCAGAGCGTGCCTCCCGGGCCTCCGTCCGACGTGTCCCGCTGCTGTCCGACGGCATCACGCCGGGCACCGGGAACACCCTCGCCACCATCACGGTCGACGGCCACGACATCATCCTGACCTGGCCCGAGGCCATTCCGACGCCGATCGTGGACGGGTCCCGCGCGCTCTACCCGGAGATCCTTCCCGGGGCCGACCTGGTACTGACCGCGGACGACAACGGCTTCGCGCAGCTGCTCGTGGTCAAGACCCGTGCGGCCGCCGCCGATCCCCGGGTCGCGCGCCTCGCGTACGGGCTGTCCTCGCCCGACCTGAGTTTTTCCCTGGACCCCGTGTCCGGAATCGTCAGCGCGCAGGACCAGGGCGGCGAGGACATCGCCGAGTCGCCCACCCCGCTGATGTGGGACAGCGCGGGTGTCCCAGCGACCACCGACGGCCAGGCCGGCACCGATGCCACAGCGCCGCCCGAGGTGCTGCCGTCCGAGTCCGTGGGCACCCCGCTGGATCCGGACGCGACGGAGGCCCCGACCGCGGAGCCGACGGACGCGATCAAGGACGGCGACGTCGAGGACCCGTTCAACGAGGTGCTGCCCGATGCCTCCGACGAGGCGCCGGACCCTTCGGCCACCGAACCCGAGTCGACGGTTCCGCCCGTACCGGCCGAGCCGACGCCGGAGCCCTCGCAGACGGGTGCCGCCGCGACGCTGTCGCTGCCCTCTCTCAACGGGCCGCAGCCCGCGTCCAACGGCACACTCGTCGAGACGCATCTCGACGGCGGCAACTGGGTGCTCATCCCCGACCAGGAATTCCTGGCCGACGCGACCACCGTCTACCCGGTCTTCATCGACCCGTCGGTGAGCAAGCACACCGACGACTGGACCACCGCGTACAGCAAGCATCCGTACGCGAACTTCTACAACGGCAAGAACTTCAACAAGGGCGGCACCCACGAGGCCCGCGTCGGCTTCGAGTCCGACACCTGGGGCACGTCCCGTTCGTTCTTCACGATCGACTGGGACCCCGACCTCAAGGGCGCGCTCGTCACCAAGGCCGTGCTGAAGACCCTCAACACGTACTCCTGGTCCTGCCAGGCGCGCAGCATGTCCGTGCACCTCACCGGCACGATCAGTTCCAAGACCCACTGGAAGAACGCGCCGTCGATGAACGACGGCAACAAGATCGCCCGGCGCAGCTTCGCCCACGGCTACAAGACCAACTGCCGTGACGATTACGAGTCGTTCGACGTCAAGCCGACGGCGCAGCGCGCGGTCGACAACGGCTGGCCGACGATCACGCTCGGCTTCCGGGCTACGGACGAGGGTTCCCAGTACTCCTGGAAGAAGTTCCAGGCCAACGGTGGCAGCGACCCGTATATCGATCTGAGCTACAACCGTCCGCCCAACGCGCCCACCAGCCTGGACCTCGATCCCGAGCTGAGCTGCGACACGACGTACCCGTACATCAACCTCGGTGCGTCCTCGCTGTCGCTGTGGGCCAGCGCGAGCGACAAGGACGGCAACCTCGCCTCGGTCAACTTCGAGCTGTGGCTCAGCAGCGGCGGCTCCAATCTGCTCGGCAGCAAGGGCAAGGTGTCCGTGGGGAGTCAGACCTCCTCGGCCCGTGTGCACACCGATTCGTTCCTGACCGACAGCAGTACCGGCGGGCTGAAGCTGGTCAACGGCCAGACCTACTCGTGGCGGGCGAAGTCGGTCGACAAGTTCGGCTCCACCTCGGGCTATTCGCACACGAAGGTGCCCTGCCGGTTCGTGTTCGACTCGTCGGCGCCGACCGCGCCGATCGTGACGTCCCCGCACTTCCCGGACGCGGACGCCCGGGACAACGGCTTCAACAACGAGGCCGAGGACTCCACCTGGAGCACCGTCAAGTTCGGCACGGCCGGCACGTTCACGTTCAAGGCCGGCCAGACGGACGTGATCCGCTACGAGTACGGCTTCAACCAGGGCAACTACCCGTTCTCGGCCTCCCGCACGTCCGGTGCGGCGGTGACCACGCTCACCAGCGTGACCACCGTCAAGCCGCCGATGGCCGGGCCGAACGTCCTGTACGTGAGGGCCGTGGACGACGCCGGGCACGTGTCCCCGCCGACGAAGTACTTCTTCTACCTCGCCCCGCGCGACAAGGCGGACGAGCCCGGCGACTTCACCGGTGACGACATCGCCGACATGTTCATCGTGGACGGCAACGGCAACCTCCGGTTGTACCCCGGCGAGGCGCGCAGCGACGACCTCGCCAAGGGCAGCGGCGACATCGGCTACTCGATGTCGGGTGCCTACCGGGGCAATCCCGCCAAGGACCCGAACGGCGACGACGGTCTGCCCGTCTACGCCGCCGCGCCGTCCGGGTACTGGAAGGACACCCTGATCACCCACCTCGGCGACGTCTACGGCGGTGACGGTCTCCAGGACCTGATCGTCCGGCGCGAGGGCAAGCTGTGGGTGTACCCGGGTGACGGCTACGGGGCCGTCAACATCGACAAGCGGCAGCAGATCCTGCTGCCGGCGGGTGCGCCGGATCCGTCGACGTACACCCAGATCACCTCCGCCGGTGATGCCACAGGGGACGGCAAGCCCGACTTCTTCGTCACGATCGGCGCCGACCTCTGGCTGCTGATCGGCTACAACGGCGCGACCGTCGACAAGGTCGTCAAGGTGGCTGGGACGGTATGGGAAGACCGCGACATCGTGTCGGCCATGGACATATCAGGCGACGGGGTCACCGACCTCATCTACCGCAGCGACGCATACTCCAAGCTGTATCTCCGCAAGGGCAAGCCTGCGGCGGGCGGAGGGGTCGACCTGGCCTCGCTGGCATCCGGTGTCGCTTCGGCGGACGGAGCCGATCTGGTCTACGGTGCGAGCGGCTGGCATTCCAGCAGTGTCCGGCTACTGCTCGGGACGCCGGACGTCAACGGCGACAACATCCCGGATGTCTGGACGATTCGCGCGGACGGCAACGTGCGCTTCTACGCCGGCACCACGGGCGAGATGCAGCACGCCGGAGTGACGATCGTCGCCAACACCAACGGCGTCGGCTGGAAGAACAAGCTGGCCATCGGCTGAGGCCGGTGACCTGAGTTGGAGCCTGAGAGGATGCCGCGCGGCCCCGCACTCCGGAAGGAGGGCAGGGCCGCGCGGCCTTGTGCTCGGGGCTCGCTCCTGGGGGCGCGAGCTGGTCGGCCGCGCCCCCTCCGGTCAAGCCCCGTCAGGGCTGAGCCGCTTCTCCGCGTCCGCGACCAGCTCCGCCAGGTACTCCGCCGCGGAGGATCCGGTGGCCAGCGCCGCCGCCTGGCCCGCCCACAGGTTTACGTACTCGGGGCGTCCCTGTACGCCCGCCGCGCGGCGGATGGGCTGCATCAGGGCGTTCTGGACGGGGTACGGCGGTACGTGATCCTCGTGCGCGGCCATGTCGCGGACGAAGCGGTTCGGGATGCCGCGCGCCGTGCGGCCCGAGAAGAGGCGGGTCAGGACCGTCGTACGGGACTCGGGCGTGCCCAGGGTCCGCTTGTGGACCGCGCTCGCGCCCGACTCGCGCGTGGCGAGGAAGCCGGTGCCGATCTGGACCGCGTCCGCGCCGAGGGCGAGCGCCGCCGCGATCCCGCGGCCGTCGGCGATGCCGCCCGCCGCGATCACCGGCACCGTGACCGCGTCCGCCACCTGCGGGACCAGCGAGAACGTGCCGACCAGGGACTCCCTTACGGGACGCAGGAAGGCGCCCCGGTGGCCGCCCGCGTCGCTGCCGGACGCGACGATCGCGTCCACACCCGACCGCTCCAGGGCGACGGCCTCGTCCACCGTCGTCGCCGTACCGATCAGCGCGATGCCGCGCCGCCGGGTCTCCTCGACCAGCCTCCGGGTCGGCAGCCCCATCACCAGGCTGATCACCGGCGGCGCGGCGGCGAGCAGAGCCTCCGTCTGCGCGTCGTAGTCCGGCCATGCCGCCACGTCGGCGGCGGTCGGCGCAGCCACGCCGAGCTGCTCGTAGTACGGCTTCAACCGCTCGACGTGTGGGGCGAGTTCGGTGTCGGACGGCCGTGGCCCGGTCTCCTCCGCCAGCGGTACCCACAGGTTCACCGCGAACGGCCGGTCCGTGACGTCCTTCAGGAGGGCGACCAGGCGGGTGATTTCCTCCGGAGTGAGGATGTGCGCTCCGTACGAGCCGAGCCCGCCGCCCTCCGACACCGCGACGGCCAGTTCGATGGTGGACAGGCCGCCGCCGAACGGGCCCTGGACGATGGGGAGCTCGATGCCCAGGAGATCCCCCAGACGGCCCGGCCTCACGCCGTCACCGTCAGGGCGAGCTCCGCCTCGCGGCCCAGGGCCTGGCGCAGCGCGGCCCGCGCGACCCTCACGCCCAGGTGGCGGGCCGTCAGCAGGTCGGACGCGCTGGGCCCCTGATCCGGGCCGAGGTCGGAGGGGGACTGGGCCATGGCGCCGACGAAGCCGCCGAGCCGGTTCAGGTCCTCGGCGCTGCCCCCGGAGGTGTACACCCAGCCGGGCGTCAGGCCGAGCGGCACCCACGTCATGCCGTGCTGGGCGGCGAAGACGGTCATGGACAGCAGGGCGTTGTCCTTGTTCCCGTTCACCCCGGCCGAGTTGGTGAAGCCGGCCGCCAGCTTGTCCTGCCAGCCCCGCTCGGCCCAGACCGGCGCGCTCGCCTCGGCGAACCGCTGGAAGACCGCCGAGGTCGAGCCCATGTAGGTGGGGGAGCCGAAGACGATCGCCTCGGCCGCGTCGAGGGCGGCCCAGAGCGCGTCGTCGAGGGTCGACACATTGCGTAGATCGGCCTCCACCCCGGTCACGGAGGCGACGCCCTCGGCGACCGCAGCCGCCTGGCGGGCCGTGTGCCCGTACCCGCTGTGATGGGCGACGACGACGGTGATGGGTACGGCGGACATGCGCAGCCTCCTGCATCGCGGCGGGCCGTGTGCCCGCCGATGTCGAGGACACTAGACGACCGGTCAACTAAAAGGCACCCTGGAGACCCGGGAAATAGTTGACCGGCCGTATAGTGGCCGCCATGGGACGCACCAGCACGGCACGCGAACGGCTCCTCGAGGCCACTGAAGGCCTCATGCGGAGCCGCGGCTACAGCAGCCTGGGCGTCGCCGAGATCTGCGCCCGTGCCGAGGTGAAGAAGGGCAGCTTCTACCACTTCTTCGAGTCCAAGCAGGCCCTCACGGTCGAGGTCGTCGACGTCTACTGGCAGAGTGAGCGCACCCGCTGGGCCGGTGAGCTGGCCGGCCCCGCGCCCGCCATCGACCGGCTCCACCGGCTGCTCGACGCCAATGTCGCCGTGCAGCGGCACATGAAGGAGACCTCCGGCACGGTCGACGGGTGCCTGCTCGGCAATCTCGCCCTGGAGCTCAGTACGCAGGAACCCGATGTCCGGGCCCGCCTGGACGAGATCTTCACCGAGCTGATCGCCCTGGTGGCGGGAATCCTCGCCGAGGCGGCGGCCGAAGGTGCGATCCCGGCGGACCGGGCCGGCGTCGCGACAGCCAGGGCTGTTGTCGCTCAGCTCGAAGGCATGGTCCTGCTCGCGAAGCTCAAGAACGACCCCGCGGTGCTCGACGACCTCTGGTCCCAGACGCTGATGCTGCTCGGCGCCTGAGTCGCGGACGGAAACGCCGCAGGCCCCGCTCCTCCGGGAAGGAGGGCGGGGCCTTGCGGGTGTGCGTGGCTTGCGGCGGCGACTCTTAGTACCAGCCGTTGGCCTGCCAGAACGCCCAGGCGGCGTTCGGGGAGCCGTAACGCTCGTTCATGTAGTTCAGGCCCCACTTGATCTGGGTGGCCGGGTTGGTCTTCCAGTCGGAACCGGCCGAGGCCATCTTGGAGGCCGGCAGGGCCTGGACCAGGCCGTAGGCGCCGCTGGAGGAGTTGGTGGCGGTGTGCTTCCAACCGGACTCGTGCTCGACGATCTTGCTGAACGACGCGTACTGGGACGCCGGCACGATCTGTCGGGCGATCTCCTGCGGGGTGGCGGCCGAGGCCGTACCCGTCGTACCCAGCACGGCACCCGAGGCGCCCAGCAGCACGGCTGCGGAGGCGGCGAGGGACTTCTTGTGGGTGGAGACACGAGTGGCGATGGAGCGGAACACGTAGGCACCTAACGTCGGGGACATGGGGTGCGCCGGGCGTTTTCGGCAAGCCGGAACCAGAGCCCGGGGAACCCGGATCCTGCGGGGAATCGGCCTGTCCGAGGCGCTGCGCTGAGCGCTGCCTGCCTGGCGACGTCCACCAGAGAAGCAGGGCGGGGGCGGCGTGGCAACGACCCCATGTACGAAGCGGGGTCGGAGGCGGGCGGGGCTGCCGGGGGGTTGGGTGGTGGGTGTTTTCGCAGGTCGCGTGGGTGTATGGGGTGATTTGGGAGGGTCTGGGACCTCTCCTATTTCGCTTCGTACGTGACGTAGGTCCTGTGGGGCGCCTCACCCTGGAGCGGCTTCTCGGGGCCCTCGAATGTGACCTGGGCCTCGAAGTTCGCGCGCCGCGTGGCACGCCGGAGCGCCTTCAGGAGCGCGCCGCCGACGGTCAGGGTGAGGACGACGGTGAGGGCGGCGCGGCCGAGGTCCCAGCCGAGGGAGGTGGCGAGGAGGAAGGCGAGGAAACGGATCAGGTTCTCGTGCACCGGGTCGCCGGGCTGGAACGAGATCCCCGCATCATCGAGGCCGCTGACCGTGACCCAGCCGTACAGATTGGTGACGGTGCCGTACGCGAACGCCGCCACGAACCCGTACGCCGACAGCATCAGCAGCTCGCCCCGGCCCCGGACCTTCTCCGGCCCCGGCAGCAGGCCCGCGCCCATCGTGAACCAGCCCATGGCCAGCATCTGCACCGGCATCCAGGGGCCCACACCGCCCGTGAGCAGGGCGGACGCGAACATCGTCACGGCGCCGAGGACGAAGCCGAAGCCCGGCCCGAGGACCCGGCCGCTCAGCACCATCAGGAAGAACATCGGCTCCAGACCGGCCGTCCCGGCCCCGAGCGGCCGCAGCGCGGCTCCGACGGCCGCGAGCACGCCCAGCATCGCGACCGCCTTCGCGTCCATGCCGCAGTCGGCGATCGTCGCGACGACGACCGCGATCAGGAGGGGGAGGAGGGCGGCGAAGAGCCAGGGGGCGTCGGCGGCGTGCGTGGTGACGGCGGAGGTGCTGTCGGCGAAGAGGGGCCAGGCGATGGCGACCAGGCCGATGAGGGAGACGAGGGCGAGTGCGGTTGTGGAACGGGCGCCGAGGCGGATGGGGCGGGCGGTCACAGCGCGTCCTTGACTTGCTCGACGGTGAGCCAGGGCTGCGGGGCGAGGATCTTGGCGACCTGCGGGGAGAAGGCGGGGGAGGAGACGACCACCTCGGCCGTCGGGCCGTCCGCGACGACCTCGCCGCCCGCGAGGATCACCACCCGGTGCGCCAGCTCGGCGGCCAGCTCCACGTCGTGCGTGGCGAGCACGATGGCGTGGCCGGCGGCGGCGAGCTCGCGCAGATGCGCGACGAGGCGGGCCTTGGCGGCGTAGTCGAGACCGCGGGTCGGCTCGTCGAGGAGGAGGAGCGGGGGGCGGCCGGTGAGGACGACGGCGAGCGCGAGGGCGAGGCGCTGGCCCTCGGACAGGTCGCGGGGGTGGGTGTCGTCCGCGACACCCGGCAGCAGCTCGGACACCAGCGCCCGGCAGCTGCCGGGGGCGGCGCCGGTGTCGGTGTCGGCGGCGCTGCACTCTTCGCCGACCGTGTCCGCGTACAGCAGGTCGCGGGGCTCCTGCGGTACGAGACCGACGTGGCGGATCAGCTCGCGGGGGTCGGTGCGGTGGGGGGTGCGGCCGGCGACGAGGACGGTGCCGGAGGTGGGCGTGACGATGCCGACGAGTGTGTTCAGAAGCGTGGACTTGCCGGCCCCGTTGCGCCCCATGAGCGCGACGGCCTCGCCGGCCTTTACCTGCAGGTCCACGCGCCGAAGCGCCTCGACGCGGCCGCGGCGGACGCCGAGGGCTTGAACGTCGACGAGGGGTCCGGACGCGGGGGCGTCTGCCGGGGGCCGCCGCCGGAACAGGGAGATTCCCCCACCCCACCCCTTCCCGAAACCCTGCCGGGGGCTGGGGGAGGGCTGATACTCGGGGGCTGCCGCCCCCGGCCCCCGCCGAGCGGCAGCTCCGCGCCGCGGGGCGTGGGCCTCGGGCGCGGCGGGTCCCCGCTGGGCGGCGGCTTCGCGCCGCTTGGGCGACTCCGGCTGGGCCTGCTGGGCGGCGGCTTCGTGCCGCAGGGGCGACTCGGGCCGCGCCTGCTCGGCGGCGGCCTCGTGCCGTGGGGTGTGGGCATCGGGCGCGGCGGGTTCGCGCTGGGTCGGCCGGCTGTCGGGTTCCTGCCCCACGGGCAGAATCAGCCCCGCCGGCGTTTGAGGCGCGGGGGTCTGGGGGCGGAGCCCCCGGTTACGGGAAGGGGCGGGGTGGGGGAGAAGCCCCGCAGGGTCACCCGTTGGCACGCGCCCCTCCAAGCGGGCCCGCAACGGCCCCGCCGCGCGCCGCGCGTCGCGGATCGTCAGGGGCAGCGGGGTCCAGCCCGCCACGCGGCCCAGGGCTACCACCGGGGGGTGGATCGGGGAGATCGACATGATCTCGGGAGGGGGGCCCATCACCCCGTCCGGGAGCAGGAGGACCTGGTCCGCGTACTGGACCACCCGTTCCAGGCGGTGTTCCGCCATCAGGACCGTCGTGCCGAGGTCGTGCACCAGGCGTTGGAGGACCGCCAGGACGTCCTCCGCCGCCGCCGGGTCCAGCGCCGACGTCGGCTCGTCCAGGACCAGCACCCGCGGGTGCGGGGTCAGGACCGAGCCGATCGCCACCCGCTGCTGCTGCCCACCCGAGAGCGTGGCGATCGGGCGGTCGCGCAGCTCCGCGAGGCCCAGGAGGTCCAGCGTCTCCTCCACCCGACGCCGCATCACCCCCGGCGCCAGGCCCAGGGACTCCATCCCGTACGCCAGCTCGTCCTCGACCGTGTCCGTCACGAAGTGCGCGAGCGGGTCCTGGCCGACCGTGCCGACCACGTCCGCCAGTTCCCGCGGCTTGTGCGTACGGGTGTCCCGGCCGGCCACCGTCACACGGCCCTTCAGCGTGCCGCCCGTGAAGTGCGGGACGAGCCCCGACACCGCCCCGAGCAGCGTCGACTTGCCGGCCCCCGACGGGCCGACCAGCAGGACCAGTTCGCCCTCCGGGATCGTCACGTCGATGTTCCGCAGCGTGGGCTCGGCCTCCTCCCCGTACCTCACCGAGACGTTCTCGAAGCGGATCACGAAGACTCCTTCGGTACGGGGGCCACGAACGCCGGCACCAGGCCCACCAGCAAAGACAGCGCCGGCCACACCGGCAGTTCCGGCGCCACCAGCGGTACGACACCCGGGTGCAGCGCCCCGTACGCGTACCCGTTCGCCGCGATCATCAGCGCCGCCACCGCCACACCCGAGCCCGCCACCAGCCAGGCCCGTACCCCCCACCGGTCCGGCCGGTACCGGGTCCGTACCGCCCGGCGACCGCCAAGCCGGAGCCCGGCCATGGCCGCGACCAGTCCGGCGACGACGAGCGGCAGCCCGTACCCCGCGCCCTGCGCCGCCAGCAGACCGTACGAGCCCGCGCACACCCCCAGCAGTCCGCCCAGTGTGAGGAGGTTCGTCGTCCGGCGTACGGCCGGCGGTACCTGTGCCGTACGTCCGTAACCCCGCGCGTCCATCGACGCCGCCACCGCGATCGAGCGCTCCAGCGCGCCCTCCAGGACCGGCAGGCCGATCTGGAGCACCGCCCGCACCCCGCCCGTCGGCCGCCCCCGCAGCCGCCGCGCCGTCCGCAGCCGCACCACGTCGGCCACCATGTTCGGCGCGAAGGTCATCGCCACGACGACGGCGACCCCCACCTCGTACAGCGCCCCCGGCAGCGACTTGAGCAGCCGCGCCGGGTTCGCGAGCGCGTTCGCCGCGCCCACGCAGATCAGCAGCGTCGCCAGCTTGGCCCCGTCGTACACGGCGAAGACCACCTGCTCCGCCGTCACCCGGCCGCCGATCCGCACGCCTGCCGCCCAGTCCGGCATCGGCACCTCGGGCAGCGTGAACAGCTGGTACGTCCCCGGGATCGCCGATCCCAGCACCACCGAGAACACCACCCGCAGCGCCACCACGAACAGGCCCAGCTTCACGAACGCCCCGTACGAGCGCGCCCAGGGGGCGTCCGTGCGGCGGGCCGCGACGACATAGCCCGCGACTCCGACGATCAGGCCGAGCAGCAGCGGGTTGGTGGTACGGGAGGCGGCGACGGCCAGGCCGAGCGCCCAGAGCCACCAGGCGCCCGCGTGCAGGGCGTTGGAGCGGCTCGCCTCGGGGGCACGGATCATGCGCGGCGGCGCGCCTTCCAGACCGCGGCGCCACCGAGTACGAGCACGAAGGCGGCACCCATGAAGAACGTGACGGTCGGTACGCCGTCCTCGTCCACCGTCTTGGAGACCGTCGGGGTGGACGACGGGATGGACGACGGCTTCGGCTCCGCCACCTGCTCCCCGCAGCCCTTCGCCGGATACCCCGCGATCCCGCACAGCAGCGCCGCGCTGTCGTACCGCAGCGGCTTGACCACCGTCGCCAGCGCCTCCGCGCTCGTCGCGTCCTCACGCACCTGCGCGCAGCCGGACTTCAGCACCGGATTCGGCGGCGTCTCGCCCGGCGGGGCGTCCTGCGGGCCGCCGAAGTCGACGACGACCGCCACCCGCTTGGTGCCCGCCTTCTCGCCCGTACCGCCGCAGACCGTCGCGAAGTCGGGGGCGGCGGAGGGCCGCGAGGCGTCGCTCGCGTCCTCGCTGACCGCGAAGCGGAAGCCGATCGCGTCCCCGTCGGCGGGCCGCGCCGTCGCCGGGCCCTGCGTCGCGTACGCCCACGTCCCGCCGCCGTCGCTCTCCCAGAACGACCAGTACCGGTATCCGGCGGCCTGCGCGGGAGCGGCGACGGCCAGCGTCAGTACGACACCGGCCGCTGCGCCGAGGAGCCGGCGCGCCCTCACTTCTTGCGCCCGCTCACCAGGAAGCCGATCCCGACGCCGACGACCATGCCGATGCCGATGATCCACCACACGTCGAACGAGCCGGAGTCCTCGCCGCTCTCCTGCGGCGCCGAGGACGGCAGGGCCTTCGGGGCGGGGCCGGTGGCGCCCAGCTCCTTGAGGAGGTCGGTCGAACCGAACGCGCGCGGGTCCATGTGCATCGCCTTCGCGGCGAGGATCAGCTGCGCGTACGCGGCGGGGCCGCTCTCCTTCGCCCAGGCGGCGGAGTTCTGCTGGAGCCAGGTCAGCGCGCCGGACGCCTCCTTCGTGGCGCCGCTCGCGGCGAGGGCGACGACGGCGTCGGCGGTGTTGCCGAAGTCGGGAAGCTCGGTCGGGTCGGTGGCGCCGGGCAGCGGCGGGGTGTTCAGGTGGCCGGTCTTCGCGAGCGCGGCGGCCAGGTAGGAGGCGCCGTTGAGCGCGGCCCGGTCCATCGTGGGCTTGGCCAGGTCCGTGCAGGCGGGGGTCTGCTGGGGCGCCACGCCGCGCGCGGTGATGCCCTTGCCGAGCCCGGCGAGGGTGGCGGCCGCGGTGGCGTCGGCGTTCGCGAGCAGCTTGCCCTCCTTGTCGGGCTGGTACGCGAACGCGCCCGCGCCCTCCTTGGAGGAGCAGGGCAGCGCGAGGCCGAGCAGGGCGTCGTACGGGGTCCTGCCCTCCGCGGACTTCACCTCGCCGGGCTTCTCGCCGAGCGCGGTGAGCGCGCTGATGACGATCGAGGTGGAGTTGGCGTCGCTGGGGCTGCCGGGGTTGTAGCCCCAGCCGCCGTCCTTGTTCTGCACGCTCTTCAGCCAGCTCGCACCGGCCGCGGCGGCCTTGGCCACGGGCTCCGGGTCGGTGCTCGCGCCCCTGACCCCGGCGAGCGCCTGGACGGCGACGGCGGTGGCGTTGGTGTCCAGCATGGTGGCCGCGTCGCAGGGCTTGGCGGGGTCAGGGCGGTACGAGGCGAAGGCGCCGGTGTCGCACTGCTGCGTCCGCAGCCAGGTCACGGCCTCGTCGGCGGGCTGAACACCACTGGTCGTCTGCGCGATGAAGGCGAGCGACTGGCGCCACACACCGTCGTACGTCGGGTCCTTCGTGCCGTAGAGCCCGGCGGGGATCACGGGCGCGGGCGTCGCGGACGGCGAGGGCGCGGCGGGGGCGGCGGAAGCGGCGGGGGCGAAGCCGGTGCAGAGCACCGCTGCGGCTGCGAACGCGGCGGCGCCGCGGCGGACGGTGGTCATGCGAGCTGTGGCCTCTCCTGCGGCCGGGCACCGGCACGCTTGAGGCACCAGGCTCGGCTCCGTATTCCTCGACGGTGCCGGCGGTTCACGTCCCGGGCGGGGCATTCCGACTTCCATCCGCAAGGGATGGTCACGGCTGCGGGTCAGCGCCGGATTCGCACCGGCTTCCCCCCGTACGGGTGTGAGGACGACTCGCACACTCTACCGGCCCGTACTCCCCGCGCCCCGGGGGCGCGAGCGGCCTCACACCGCCGCCTCACACCGCCACGTACGTCACCGGGTCCGTGCCCGCCACCGCCTCCGCGCGGCCCAGCTTCACGAGCCGCCGTACGTGCGCCTCGGCCTCGCTGACCGCGATGTTCCGGGAGCCGTACGGGATCTGGTCCCAGGGGCGGTTCCACTCCATGCGCTCGGCGAGCTGCCACGGGGTGAGCGGCGTCGCGAGGAGGTCGAGGAGTCCGGTGAGCCGTTCCTCGTGGTGGGCGAGCAGTTCCCGTACCCGCCCGGCCGCGTCCGGGAAGGCGTACTGGTGGGCCGGGAGCACCTCGGCGACGCCGAGCCGCCCGATCCGCTCCAGCGAGTCCAGGTAGTCGCCCAGGGGGTCGGTGGCGGAAGTGGCGTCGTCCGGGTCCTCGTAGAGGCCGATGTGCGGCGAGATCCCGGGCAGCAGATGGTCGCCGGAGAAGAGCCGGCCATGTCCGGGGAGGCGCGCCGGGTGCTCCTCCTCCAGGTGCAGGCAGACATGGCCCGGGGTGTGGCCGGGCGTCCAGATCGCGCGCAGCCGGCGGCCCGCGAGGCCGAGGAGTTCGCCGGGGACGATCTCGCGGTCGGGGAGGGCGGAGCGCAGTCCGGGCAGGGTGCTCGCGCGGCCGGTGGCGCGGGCGGCGCGGAGCGGGGCGGTGTGCTCCTCGGGGGCGCCGACAGCGGCCAGCTTGCGGGCGAGGTAGTCGAGCCAGGTGCCGGGCTCGGACGCGCGGGTGCGGCGGACGACGGCAGTGTCGGCGGCGTGCATCGCGATCCACGCGCCCGACTCTTCGCGGACCTGCCCGGAGAGCCCGTGGTGGTCGGGGTGGTGGTGGGTGATGACGACCCCGTGCACGGCCCGTACGGAGGTCCCCAACGCGGCCAGCCCGTCGGACAGTTCGGTCCAGGACGCCGGATCGTCCCATCCGGTGTCGATCAGGACGGGCCCGCGGTCGGTGTCGAGGACGTGGACGAGGGTGTGCCCGAGGGGGTTGTCCGGGATGGGGACCCGGATCGACCAGACGCCTCCGCCGTGCTCGGTCACCTGGCTCATGGGCCCTCATCTCTCCAGGACGGATACGACGGCACGGCGCCTGCTCGGCCATTGCCCACTATAACTAGAACTGGTATCAGTTCTGAAACACAGTCAGAAACATCGCGGGTTCCGTTCCGGGAGGCAGTCGGCCATGACCGAGCTTGTGGAGCACGGAAAGCTGTACATCGGCGGGGAGTTGACCGACCCGGCCGGAGGTGACGTCATCGAGGTGATCTCGCCGCACACCGAGGAGGTCATCGGGCGCGTGCCGCACGCCTCCCGGGCCGATGTCGACCGGGCCGTCGCCGCCGCCCGCCAGGCCTTCGACCACGGGCCCTGGCCCCGGATGAGCGTCGAGGAGCGGATCGAGGTCGTCGGCCGGATCAAGGACGCCATCGCCGTACGCCACGAGGAGATCGCCCGCTCGATCAGCTCCCAGAACGGCTCCCCGTACTCCTGGAGCATCCTCGCCCAGGCCCTCGGCGCCATGATGGTCTGGGACGCGGCGATCACCATCGCCCGCGACTTCCCGTACGAGAGCCGGCGCGCCGGCGTCCTCGGGCCGATCATGGTGCGGCGCGAGCCGGTCGGCGTCGTCGCGGCCGTCGTGCCGTGGAACGTCCCGCAGTTCACCGCGGCCGCCAAGCTCGGGCCCGCGCTGCTCGCCGGCTGCACGGTGGTCCTCAAGCCGTCGCCCGAAACGCCGCTCGACTCGTACATCCTCGCCGAGATCGCGACCGAGGCCGGGCTCCCCGAGGGTGTCCTGTCCATCCTGCCCGCCGACCGCGAGGCCAGCGAGTACCTGGTCGGGCACCCGGGTGTCGACAAGGTCTCCTTCACCGGATCCGTCGCGGCCGGAAAGCGCGTCATGGAGGTCGCCTCCCGCAACCTCACCCGCGTCACCCTCGAACTCGGCGGCAAGTCCGCGGCCGTGATCCTGCCCGACGCCGACGTGGCCACCGCCGTCGCCGGGATCGTCCCGGCCGCCTGGATGAACAACGGCCAGGCGTGCGTCGCCCAGACCCGGATCCTCGCCCCGCGCAGCCGGTACGACGAGATCGCCGAGGCGTTCGCCGCGGCCGCGGGCGCGCTCGTGGTCGGCGACCCGCTCGACCCGGCCACCCAGGTCGGCCCGCTCGTCGCCGCGCGCCAGCGGCAGCGCTCCCTCGACTACATCAAGCTCGGGCAGGACGAGGGCGCCAAGGTCCTGACGGGCGGCGGCCGTCCGGCCGGCCTCGACCGGGGCTGGTACGTCGAGCCGACCCTCTTCGGGGCTGTCGACAACACCATGCGGATCGCCCGCGAGGAGATCTTCGGGCCCGTCATCTGCCTCCTTCCGTACGGGGAGGAGAGCGAGGCGCTCCGGATCGCCAACGACTCCGACTACGGGCTCAGCGGCAGCGTCTGGACCGGGGACGTGGAGCACGGCATCGACTTCGCCCGTCAGGTCCGCACGGGCACCTTCAACATCAACACCTTCAGCCTGGACATGCTCGGCCCCTTCGGCGGCTACAAGAACTCCGGCCTGGGACGGGAGTTCGGCCCCGAGGGCTTCAGCGAGTACCTGGAGCACAAGATGATCCATCTGCCGGCCGGGTACGAGGGTCCGGGTGGCGCGTGATGGGCGACCGCTGGCACGTGGAGGTCGACCGGGGCGTCTGCATCGGCTCGGGCATGTGCGTCAGCCACGCCCCGGACGGCTTCCGCCTCGACTCGGCCCGCCAGTCCCACCCGCGCGAACCGGAGTCCGACGCGAACGAGCGCGTGCTCGCGGCGGCCGAGGGCTGCCCGGTGGAAGCCATCCTGATCACCCTGCTCGACGGCGGCGAACCGGTCTTCCCGCCGGAGGAGTAGCCGCGAGCACTCGTTCACGCGTGCAAAAATCTTCCCTTGGTCGCGGGGGCAACAGGCCCGCGTGCGTTCGGGATTGGGAGAGTTGTGCGCAAGGCGAAGTTGGTGGCCGCGGCCGCCGGTGTGGTGCTGCTGGTCGCGGGCTGCGGGAGTAGCGACGGCGGCTCGGGCAAGAACAAGGGCGGCTCGTCCTCCTCCACGGGCTCCACGACCGGCGGTTCCGAGGCGGGCGGCGGCGAGAGCCTGGACGCGGCCGCGGTGGAGAAGGAGATCGAGGCGGCGGCCACGGCGGCCGGGTTCACCGAGGACCCCTCGGGCGACCCGGTCCCGGCCGAGCTCAAGAGCTGCATGGTCTCCTGGACCGCCGACGCGAAGAAGGCGGCCGACCCGAAGAAGTCCTACGGCGCCACGGTCGCGACGCTGACCGGCGGCGGCTGGACGGAGGGCCAGAGCACGGCGCAGGCCGGGTCCACCATCAAGACGCTGAACAAGGGCAGTTGGTCGGTCAAGGCCAGCAACCACGGCGCCGCCGGCTTCTCCATGGTGATGTTCATCGGCACGGAGAACTCCGCGCAGTGCGAGGCGTTGTTCAAGGCCGACCTGGAGAAGAACAAGAAGCCGTAAGGGCTCCTTCAGGCCGTCCCGCGGCCCTCCGGGGCCGCGGGCGCGGTGGCCGTCGCGTTCGGCGCCGTCAGGTCGATCAGCCGGCAGACCGTCTCGATGTCGATCTTCACCTGTGCGATCGAGGCCCGCCCCGACAGCCAGGTGATCAGCGCCGAGTGCCAGGTGTGCTCGATCACCCGTACCGCCGACAGCTGCTGCGGCGTCGGGTGCTCGAGCCCCATCGCGTCCAGGATGATCGCCGTCGTCAGCCGCGAGACCGTGTCCACCTCCGGGCTCACGCTGCGGTCCGCGAACGTCAGCGCCCGCACCATCGCGTCCGCGAGCTGCGGCTCGCGCTGGAGCGCCCGGAACGCCCGCATCAGCGTCTCCGCCACCCGTTCCGCCGAGGTCTCGCCCGCCGGCGGCCGCTTCCGCAGCGTCGTGTGCATGTGCTGGAGCTGGTCCTGCATGGTCGCGACGAGCAGATGGATCTTGGAGGGGAAGTAGCGGTACAGCGTGCCCAGGGCCACCCCGGCCGCCTCGGCGACCTCACGCATCTGTACGGCGTCGAAACCGCCCCGCCCGGCGAGCTGCGCGCTGGCGTGCAGAATGCGGCGGCGTCGTGCCTCCTGGCGCTCTGTCAGGGGTGGCGAGGCGGGTCTGTCTTCCGCGGTCATGAGTCCCGTTCCGTGCGATGGGGGAGCGACAGTATGGCGGGAGTATGGCGGGGCTTCCGCCGTGGCGCGAATCACCTGATCCGGCTCTTACGACGGGGCTACCTGCCGGTAGATTCTGTGCTCCTTGAACGATCAAGAACGATCAAGTCTGAAACTTGTTCTAGATTAGCGCGAGCAGTTACGCTCGCGCGAAACGCATGCTCGAAGGGGGCCGCGAGTGACCGCTGAGGCCATAGAGGCAGGCCCCCGCCAGGGCGTCGTCCCTGACCACGGTGACAGTCCGTTGCGGATCGCTCTCCTCACGTACAAGGGGAATCCCTTCTGCGGTGGTCAGGGCGTCTATGTCCGCCACCTCTCCCGCGAGCTCGCCCGCCTCGGCCACCACGTCGAGGTCATCGGCTCGCAGCCGTACCCCACCCTCGACGAGGGCGTCCCGCTCACCGAGATCGCCAGCCTCGACCTTTACCGCTCGCCGGACCCGTTCCGTACGCCGAAGCGGGACGAGTACCGCGACTGGATCGACGCACTCGAGGTCGCCACCATGTGGACCGGCGGCTTCCCCGAGCCCCTCACCTTCTCCCTGCGGGCCCGGCGCATGCTCGCCGCCCGCCGCGGCGACTTCGACGTCGTCCACGACAACCAGACGCTGGGGTACGGACTGCTCGGCGGCCCCCGCGCGATCGGCGCGCCCCTCGTCACCACGATCCACCACCCCATCACCGTCGACCGGCAGCTGGAGCTCGACGCCGCCGCCGACTGGAAGCGCCGGGCCTCCGTCCGCCGCTGGTACGCCTTCACCCGGATGCAGAAGCGGGTCGCCCGCCGCCTGCCGTCCGTCCTGACCGTGTCCGGCTCCTCCCGGCAGGAGATCGTCGACCACCTCGGCGTACGCGACGACCGCGTCCGGGTCGTCCACATCGGCGCCGACACCGACCTCTGGTCCCCGGACCCGTCCGTCGCCGAGGTCCCCGGCCGGATCGTCACCACCTCCAGCGCCGACGTCCCGCTCAAGGGCCTGATCCACCTGGTCGAGGCGCTCGCCAAGCTCCGTACCGAGAACCCGGCCGCGCACCTCGTCGTCGTCGGCAGGCGCGCCGAGGACGGGCCGGTCGCGCAGGCCATCGAGCGGTACGGGCTCGAGGGCGCCGTCGAGTTCGTCAAGGGGATCTCCGACGCCGAGCTGGTGGACCTCGTGCGCTCGGCGCAGGTCTCCTGCGTGCCGTCGCTGTACGAGGGGTTCTCGCTGCCGGCCGCGGAGGCGATGGCCACGGGGACGGCGCTCGTCGCGACGACCGGTGGGGCGATTCCGGAGGTCGCGGGGCCCGACGGGGAGACGTGTCTGGCTGTGCCGCCGGGGGATGCGGGGGCGCTGGCCGCGGCGCTCGGGCGGGTCCTGGGCGACCCCGTGCTGCGCGCCCGGCTCGGCGCGGCCGGCCGCGAGCGGGTGCTGTCCAGGTTCACCTGGGCGAAGGCCGCCCAGGGCACGGCCGAACTGTACCGCGAGGCGATCGCCCGCCAAGGCGCCGGAGTCCGCCGGTGACGCCTCGCCCTGTTCGCCGGGTGCCGCCCGGTGGGTGGGTTGTGCCCACCCGTTCCGCCCTGCGGAACGATTGCCCACAACCATCCGTCAACACCGAAAGCAGGACCTCCCCGTGCTGACCGTCGACTTCACCCGCTTCCCGCTCGCCCCTGGCGACCGTGTGCTCGATCTGGGCTGCGGGGCGGGGCGGCATGCCTTCGAGTGTTACCGGCGCGGCGCCCAGGTCGTGGCTCTCGACCAGAACGGCGAGGAGATCCGCGAGGTCGCCAAGTGGTTCGCGGCGATGAAGGAGGCCGGCGAGGCCCCGGCCGGCGCGACCGCCACCGCGATGGAGGGCGACGCGCTCAACCTGCCCTTCCCCGACGAGTCCTTCGACGTCGTGATCATCTCCGAGGTCATGGAGCACATCCCGGATGACAAGGGCGTACTGGCCGAAATGGTACGGGTGTTGAAGCCCGGCGGCCGGATCGCCATCACCGTCCCGCGCTACGGCCCCGAGAAGGTCTGCTGGGCGCTCTCCGACGCGTACCACGAGGTCGAGGGCGGTCACATCCGCATCTACAAGGCGGACGAGCTGCTCGCCAAGATCCGCCAGGCGGGCCTCAAGCCGTACGGCACCCACCACGCGCACGCGCTGCACTCGCCGTACTGGTGGCTGAAGTGCGCGTTCGGCGTGGACAACGACAAGGCGCTGCCGGTGCGGGCGTACCACAAGCTCCTGGTCTGGGACATCATGAAGAAGCCCGCCCTGACCCGGGTCGCCGAGCAGTTGCTCAACCCCGTGGTCGGCAAGAGCTTCGTGGCGTACGCGACCAAGCCCCACCTGCCGAAGGCCGAGGCGTGACGAGTCCCGAGCAGATTGCCGAGCACCTGCTCCTGCCCGGCGTCCTCACCGCCGAGCAGGCTGCCGAGACCGTCGCCGGAGTGCTCGCCGCCCAGCGCGAGGACGGCGCGATCCCGTGGTTCCGGGGCCATCACCTCGACCCCTGGGACCACACCGAGGCCGCCATGGCCCTGGACGCGGCCGGCGAGCACGCGGCGGCGGCGCGGGCGTACGAGTGGCTGGCCCGGCACCAGAACGCCGACGGCTCCTGGTACGCGGCCTACCAGGACGGCGACGCGGTCGACGTCACCGACCGGGGCCGGGAGACCAACTTCGTCGCGTACGTCGCCGTCGGCGTCTGGCACCACTACCTCGCGACCGGCGACGACGCCTTCCTCGACCGGATGTGGCCGGTCGTCTACGCCGCCGTCGAGTTCGTCCTCGCGCTCCAGCGGCCCGGCGGGCAGATCGGCTGGAAGCGGGAGGCGGACGGCACGCCGGTCGAGGACGCGCTCCTCACCGGGAGCTCCTCGATCCACCAGGCACTGCGCTGCGCGCTCGCCATCGCCGAGGCGCGCGAAGAGCCCCAGCCCGACTGGGAACTGGCGGCGGGCGCGCTCGGCCACGCGATCCGCAGCCACCCCGAGCGCTTCCTCGACAAGTCCCGCTACTCGATGGACTGGTACTACCCGGTCCTCGGCGGCGCCGTGACGGGCCCCGAGGCCACGGCCCGTATCGCCGCGCACTGGGACGACTTCGTGGTCCCCGGGCTCGGTGTGCGGTGCGTGCTGCCCAACCCGTGGGTGACCGGCGGCGAGAGCTGCGAACTCGCCCTCGCCCTGTGGGCGATGGGGGAGTCCGACCGGGCCCTGGAGGTCCTCCAGTCCATCCAGCACCTGCGCGCCGAGGGCGGCATGTACTGGACGGGGTACGTCTTCGAGGGCGACAAGGCCGTGTGGCCCGAGGAGCTCACGACCTGGACGGCCGGCTCACTGCTGCTCGCCGTGGCGGCACTCGGCGGCGACGAGGCGACGGTGGCGGTCTTCGGCGGGGAGCGGCTCCCGAGGGGCCTGGAACCGGACTGCTGCGGGTCCTGACCTGGGGGCGCCCCGCTCCTGCCGAGGTCAGGCATTCAGCTCCGCCATCAGGCGGAGCGTGGCCGGGTCCGGTGCCGTGACCAGGAGGTCAGTGACCGGGCCCTTGCGCCACGCTTCGAGTCGCTCGGCGATCCGTTCCTTCGGCCCGACGAGCGAGATCTCGTCCGCGAAGGCGTCGGGCACGGCGAGCAGGGCCTCCTCGCGGCGGCCGGCGGCGAACAGCTCCTGGATGTGCCGGGCCTCGGACTCGTACCCCATGCGCGCCATCAGGTCGGCGTGGAAGTTGCGGGCGGCGTGCCCCATGCCGCCGATGTAGAAGCCGAGCATCGCCTTGACCGGCAGCAGGCCCTCGGCGGGGTCGTCGCAGAGCTGCGCCCGGACCATCGGGGCGACCCGGAAGCCATCGGGCAGCCGGTCCGGGAGGGCGTAGACCTCGGCGTACCGCGTGGGCGACCAGTAGAGCGGCAGCCAGCCGTCGGCGATCCGCAGAGTCTGGGCGATGTTCTTGGGGCCCTCCGCCCCGAGCAGCACGGGCAGGTCCGCCCGCAGGGGGTGCGTGATCGGCTTGAGCGCCTTGCCGAGCCCCGTGCCGTCCTCACCCGCGTACGGGTGGGAGTGGAACCGTCCGTCGAGCCGGACGGGCGCCTCGCGCCGCAGGACCTGGCGGATCACGTCCACGTACTCCCGGGTCGACGTCAGCGGGGAGCGGGGGAAGGGGCGGCCGTACCAGCCCTCGACGACCTGCGGCCCGGAGAGCCCGAGGCCGAGCGTCATCCGCCCGCCGGAGAGATGGTCGAGCGTGAGCGCGTGCATGGCGGTGGCGGTGGGCGTCCGCGCGGCCATCTGCGCGACGGCGGTCCCGAGACCGATACGGGAGGTGCGCGCGGCGATCCAAGTCAGGGTGGTGAAGGCGTCGGATCCCCAGGCCTCGGCGGTCCACACGGAGTCGTATCCGAGTCGCTCGGCTTCGAGGGCGAGTTCGAGGTGGGCGGGGGAGGGGCCGCGCCCCCAGTAGCCGAGGGCGAGTCCGAGGCGCATGCGGGCAACCTTTCTGACGGACAGTCAGATATGATGCTCGCGACTGTACGACAACGGCCCCTCGCCCGGAAGGGATTCCGGGCGAGGGGCCGCTGAGGTCGATCCGAAGGCTCAGCCGCGCTGGATGCCGGTGGTGTCCTGGAGGACACCGCGGCGGCCGTCCTGGGTCTGGGCGATCAGACCCGGGCCGCGCTGCTCGACCGCCAGGTACCAGGTACCGGGGGCCAGTTCGGCGATCGGGGTCGGCGAGCCGTCCTCCGCGTAGAGCGGACGGGCGACCGGGACCGCGAACCAGAACGGGGCGAAGTCGGCGGCGGGCTGCTGGGCCTGGGCCTGGGTCGGCTGCGGAGCCTGAGCGGCCTGGGCCTGCGGGTCGGGCTGCGGCTGGGCTCCGTACGGCTGGGGCTGAGCGCCGTAGGGCTGCTGCTGGGCGCCCGGGTAGCCGTACCCGCCGGGAACGCCCGGCTGACCGGGCTGGCCCGGCTGCATGCCGTACGGCTGCGGCGCCTGCGGCTTCGGGGCGGGCATGAGCGGGCCCTTGAGGGCGGGGACCAGCGGGGCGGCGATGGCGGCGCCGGCCAGGATCAGGGAGGCGATCAGGCCGAGGATGAGGCCCGCACCGGCGTTGTTGGACTCGAACATCCACATCAGCAGGTTCCAGGCCGCGGCCACGGCGAACGCGGCGCCGACCTGGCCCAGTTCCAGACCCGCGACCTTGCGCGGCTGCGGCAGCGCGCGGGAGAGGACGACGAGCGCGGCAGCCGCGATGCCGAGGAGGAAGGCGCCCCAGCCGAGGGGCGAGATCTCCCAGGAGTTCGGGGTGTCGATCGAGTCGCAGATGGCGTCGCTGGCGTCACAGCCGCTGATGCCGAGGAACGAGGCGATGAACAGCACCACCGCTGCACCGATCAGAACGCCATCGCCTCGGGTGAGGGAGCGGATATTCACGTAAGAGTCCTTCGTCGGGTCGTCTCGTCGGGGTGGCGCGAAGCACGGGGGCGGCCCCATCGTACGGAGCGAATCTATCGTCCGTCGGTACTACCCCTTGAGGTAGGTCCCGATGCCGTCCGCGATCCCCTGCGCCGCTTTCTGGCGCCATGCCGCATTCGAGAGGAGTGCGGCGTCCTTCGGATCACGCATATTGCCGCATTCGACGAAGACCTTGGGGACGGTCGAGAGATTCAGTCCACCGAGATCCTTGCGTACGTCCAACCCCGTACCCGAACCGATGTAGTTGGCGGGTGCGGTTCCGGTCGCGCGGGCGAACTGCCGTGCGACCTCCTCGCCGAGGTCACGGGAGGGCCCGACGATCTCCGTGGTGTCGGCGGCGCCGGACGTGACCAGCGCGGGCACGATCACATGGAACCCGCGGTTTCCGGTGGCGGACCCGTCCGCGTGTACGGAGACGACGGCGTCGGCGCGCGCGGTGTTGCCGGTCCGGGCGCGCTCGTCGATGCAGGGGCCGAAGGGGCGGTCGGCGTCGTGGGTGAGGACGACCTCGGCGCCCTGGGCCTTGAGGAGATCGCGCAGACGGTGTGAAACATCGAGGGTGAATGCGGCTTCGGTGTAGCCGGCGTCGGTGGAGGTGCCGGTGGTGTCGCATTCCTTCCGCCCCGTGCCGATATCAACCTTTTGGTTGATATCGCGTGAGTGGCGGAAGTTGCCGGGATTGTGACCGGGGTCGACGACGACCGTACGACCGGCGAGCGGGAGGGCCTTGGTGGGGGCGGGGGTGGGGGTGGGGGTCGAGGACTTGCTCGCCTTGGCGTCGGGGGCCTTCGGGGCGGCGGCCTGCGACCCGCCGCCGCAGCCGGCGAGGGCGGCGCAGGCGGTGAGCGAGCTCACGAGGGCGAGGGTCTTCCGGTGGTCGTACGGCACGCGGCGACTCTAGTGGGAGGTGACGGGGGAACGGTCCGCCGACGCGAGGTGACGGCCGTCGGCGGGCCGGGCTTCATGCCCGGCTGGTCACTGTCGGTGGGGTGGGGCAACCCCGGGTGGAGCGACAGTAAGTCCGCCGCAATTCCCTCCGCTGGTCCTCACATGGGCCATCGAGACCCCTGTCGGGAGGAATTACCGCCGGTAAAGGGGGAGTTACGAACACGGCCCCGGCGGCCTGGAAGCCGAGCGACGCCACCTCTGTCCGGTCGCGGTGGATCGGGGCCCGGCCTAGCCTGAAGAGTGCATGCCGTCATGGCCTCGGTGGCCACGGGGCCGCACCTGGTTCGTTCGGGCGGCCGTACCCGAGCCCGGTCAGGGCTCCGCGGGCAGGCCGTATTCCGTTCAACCGTTCACGTTCGAGTGCTCGTCGGCCTCGTCCTCGTACGGCGGGCGGGTGCGGCGGGCGCCAACCGCCTGAAGGTGAAGCGCCATGTCTCACACCATGCGAAGGATGTCGCGGGCCGCTGCCTGCTTCGGTTTCGCGGCCGCCTGCGCCATGTCCAGCCTGGGGGGCACAGCTGCGGCAGCGACGCCGGCGGTGCCGGTCGACCGGGGGTTCTTCCTCATCAAGGCCAGGCACTCCAGCATGTGCCTGGACGTCGCCCACGCCAGCCAGCAGCACGCCGCCCCGGTGGTGCAGGCCCGATGTTGGTCGGGCCACAACCAGCAGTGGCGCCTCGTGCCGCAAGGCGACGGTGTGTCGTTCAAGATCCAGGCCAGGCACTCCAACATGTGCCTGGACGTCGCGCACGCCAGCCGACAGCACGCCGCCCCGGTGGTGCAGGCCCATTGCTCGGGCGGCAGTAACCAGGTGTGGTCGTTCGCACGCGCACCGGGGAAGGCGCCGCTGGTGAACGGCTCCATCGGCCTTGTGCCCCACATCAACCACAGTGCCGCGATCGTCGTGGACCACACCTCGATGGTGCTGGATGTCGCGCACGCCAGCCAGGCTCATGCCGCTCCGGTGGTCCAGGCGGATCTGGGCAGTGACGGTCTACCCGGAACCAACCAGCAGTGGCGTTTCGTGCGTCCGGCCGGATAACGAAGCCCTCGGCCCTCCCTGGGCCCTGGGCCCTCGGCCCTCGGCCCCGGCCGTCAGCCGCCAGCCGTTCGCCTTCCACCGCCCCATGGGTGCCGTTCACGCGTGCCCCCAGGGGCACGCGTGAAGCCCCGCACCTCGACTTCGAGGTGCGGGGCTGTTGAGCTAGCTGCGCTGGTCGCTTATGAGGCGCGGCCCTTGCTGGAGATGGTTCCGCAGTCCCATACCGCTCCGGTCGAGCTGTTGTACCGGCAAGCCTGGAGGTAGATGACGGTTCCGGCAGCGCGGTCGAAGTTCACCGAGTCGCATCCGGAGTCTCCGCCGTCGAGCTCCCTCACCATGTCGCTCTTGTCGCTCTTGGACCAGATCCGGCCCTGGACCGAGTAGCCGTCAGTGTCGGTGTCGCACACGTCCATGCGCTCTGGTCCCGAGAAGTACAGCGCGTACCCGTACTTGCTCGGGTCGGTGTACGCGAACGAGTCCGCGCCAGCCGCATACGCCGGCGCGGCAGCCCACACCGCGGCCGCGGTGACAGCGACTGCTGTCGCGCCAAATCCTGCGGTCCTCCTGGCTATGTCGAGCATGGTTCCCTTCCTTGTGTGAGTCGAGCCGCGCCAGGCCGGATCGTACAAGAGTTCCCCCAGGCGTGATCCGGAGCAATTGTGAAGAGCTGTGGCTGGGGTGACGAATGATCAGGCACGGGGGGCTAGGGGTGTGTAGAAGCTGAGGTTGATGCGGGCTCCGGGGGCTGTGACGGGTTCGGCGAGGCAGGTCGTGAGCCGGCCGGGTCCGTGAACGGCGTGTCGGATGGGGAGTTCCGAGCCGTCGAAATAGGGGATGGGGGCCACAGCATGCTCTCGGTAGAGGGGGCCCGCCACGGGGTCGTTGAGGACGTCGTACGCGAGACGACCGAGCGCCGGATTCTCCGGGCGTAGCTCCACGCTGTGTTTCAGGTGGGGCATCATTGCCGGCATCCAGTGGGTCTCCCAGTGCATCAGGACGTCTGTGCGGGCCTCGGGGTCCAGGAGCATCCAGCGCATGACGTTGGCGGGGGCTTGCCCGCGAGGGAAGAGGCGTCGGAAGTCCTCGTTGTGGACGATAACGTTCCATTCTGCGTCGTTGATGTACGCCAACGCGCCGTGAATGTGGTTGGTGACCCGCTGCCACGCTCCGGCTATGGACGTCCCCGAGCTGCCGTGCAGGGCATGAGGCGGGATTTCCTTGCGGGTGATCAGCCACAGGAACGCCCACTCCTGCTCGTCCAGCCGCAGCGTCCTCGCGACTGCGGTGAGGAGATCAGCACCGGGGTTGGCGAGCTGACCGTTCTCGAACCGGTTGTACGTGCCCCGGGTGCGCGTGAGCAGCATGTCCATCTGCTCCTGACTCAGACCAGCGGCCCGCCGGCCCGGACCGGGCATGCGCTGGGGGAACCCCATGGTCACCGGATCGATCGCGGCGCGGCGCGCCTGAAGGATCTCCTTGAGGCGGCCTCGGTCACTGGCCGACAGCTTCATTGGGCACCTTCCAGTCGGGCTACGCCCGGGCAGCAGCCAGGGCGGCCCAATTATCTGCACTCACAGACCCTGGAAAGGGTGATCACACAGCGCCAGACTCACTTCCGGAGCCACCCGCTGCCCGCGCCGTGGGGTGCGTGGGGTGCCGTGCTCATAGTCGAATGAATGAGTTCGGCACCGCGCACAAAAGCATTGCCCAGCGCAGCGGTTCGGACCGCCTGGACCCCGCAGGCCCGAAGGTCCGGCCGGCGCGACATCCGCTCCGCTGGTGCCCGGTCCAAGAACACGTCTCCCCGTCCCCGAGCGCCCGTTCCCTGACCAGCACGTGCCAAGGGGCCGACAGACAAACCTCCTGGAGATCACCTTCATGTATCCGAGGCCACGCCGCCGACGCGTGCTCGCTGCTGTTTCCGTGCTGTTGCTCAGCGCGCTCCTGTCGCCGGCTGCGACCGCGAGCGCCTCCCCCGCAGCACCCGAGGCTCCGGAGCCTCCCCGGATCAATCTGGTTCTCGACCTGTCCGGGTCGATGAACGAGAACGACGCCGGCGGCCAGACCCGCCTCGCCGCCGCCAAGCAGGCGGTCACCCGGATCATCGACACCGCCCCCGAACAGGCCCCGCTGGGACTGCGCGTGTACGGCGCCACGTATCCCGGACAGGACAAGAAACAAGGCTGCGCCGACACGCAGCGGGTCCTGCCGGTCACGCCGATGGACCGGGCGGCGCGTGCCGACGCCAAGAAGCAGGTCGCGGGCTTCAAGGCGGTCGGGTTCACACCGATCGGCGTCTCACTCCGCGAAGCCGCCAAGGACCTCGGCACGAGCGGCAAGCGCCGCATCGTCCTGGTCTCGGACGGTGACGACACCTGTGCGCCGCCGCCGCCGTGCGAGGTGGCCCGCGAGCTCAAGGCGCAGGGCATCGACCTCGCCGTGGACGTGGTCGGGTTCCGGACACCCTCCAGGGCGCGTGCGCAGCTGAAGTGCATCGCCGACGTGACCGATGGGTCGTACGCGGATGCCGACGACGCCGACTCACTGACCGACAATCTGAGCACCCTGTTCCGCAAGGCCTGGCGGACCTACCACGCCACCGGAAAGCCGATCGAGGGCTCCCTCAACGGCTGCCATGACGCTCCGCTTGTCACGCCCGGCCAGTACCTGGACAAGTTCACCGGGGGGCGCGACCTCTACTACAAGGTCAAGAAGCGGCCGGACCAGCGGCTCCAGGTGAGCGCCACCGCCGTCGCCGAGGAGGGGTACTCGCGCGGCTCCATCATCACCGTCTCGGCCGGCCCGGCGGGCAACGGCGAACCCCGCGACTGGCTGCGGGAGTTCGATCAGTCGATGGGGTGGGCGAACATCATCTCCACCGGGGGCCGCAGCAAGCCCGGCTCGGGCAACGAGAAGCCTGCCCCGGACGACACCGGCTGCATCAGGATCGAGAACGACATCACGCAGTCCGGCGACAAGCCGATGCCCGTCGAGCTTCTCGTCGGCATCGCCGACAAGTCGACGCAGCAGGCGGGCGCGCGGACTCCGCAGCCCCGCACCGGGCCCGACGCCGAGGGAGGCTTCTCCTTCAACAGCGCCACCCCGATCGGACCGGGCACCCACCGGCAGTCCATCGCCGTCGGTGAGGCCCCCTTCTGGCGGGTGGAGCTGCAGGCGGGCCAGAAACTGACGGTCAAGGCCGGCGTGGACATCCCGGAGGACTTCCCCAACTCCGCCGTCACCGGGTGGGGCGTCACCGTCTACAACGCCCAGCGTGAGTCGACGCAGTGCAACGAGGACCACCGCCTGACCGAGCTCTTCGCGGGCCGGACCGGGCACATCGAGCGGGTCTGCGGGCCCTGGGAGATCACCGAGGAGGACGGCGCGAGCAGCTCCGCCCCCAAGGGGTACGACGTGCCCGGCACGTACTACATCCAGGCGCAGGTCGCCGAGCCGCACGACGAGGCGAAGGGCATCGTCGTACCGATCTCGCTGACCGTGGACGTCTCCGGCACACCGCGCTCCGGCTCCGGGGACAGCCCGGTGTTCTTCTTCGGCGACGACGCCGCCCAGGGCCCCGCGCAGCCCGGTGCGAACGAGAACCGCGAACAGAGCGGGACCGGCAGCACAACGGCTGCTGCGAAGGACGACGACTCGCCTGCGGGCAAGCTCGCGCCGGCGGCCGCTGTCGGCGCCGGGGTCCTCCTACTCGGCGGCATCACCTTCTACGCCCTAAGGCGACGCAGGACCGCCTGACAACGGCGCTCGGGTAGGTGAAGAGGCCCCACGGTCCGTCCGAGGGGGCGCCCGGAGCTTCCGGGCACCCCCTCGGCGTGTCTGGCTGTACTCGGAGCGAGGGCGGCCACCACCAGAAGCCGACGGGGGCGCTCAGCCCGTGGGCCTCAGGCGGTCCGCCCCGTGCGCCTCAGGACGCGGAGGGAGTCCGTGACCGAGGCCTCCTCGAAGTCGCCGGACTTCAGGGCCCGGAGGTAGATGCGGTACGGGGCCTGGCCGCCGTCCTCCGGGTTCGGGAAGACGTCGTGGATGACGAGGAGGCCGCCGGCGGCGACCTTCGGCGCCCACCCCTCGTAGTCCGCCGTCGCGTGCTCGTCGGTGTGGCCGCCGTCGATGAAGACGAGGCCCAGCTCGCCCGCCCAGACCTTGGCGACCTGCGGGGAGCGCCCGACGACCGCGATCACGTGCTCCTCCAGGCCCGCCTTGCGCAGCGTCCTGCGGAAGGTCGGCAGCGTGTCCATGACGCCGACCTCCGGGTCCACCACGGTCGGGTCGTGGTACTCCCACCCCGGCTGCTGCTCCTCGCTGCCCCGGTGGTGGTCCACGGTCACCGCGACCGTCCCGGCCTCCCGGGCCACGTCCGCCAGCAGGATCGTGGAGCGCCCGCAGTACGTCCCGACCTCAAGCAGCGGCAGCCCGAGCTTCGCGGCCTCCGTGGCGGCGGCGTACAGCGCGAGCCCCTCGTCGAGCGGCATGAAGCCCTTGGCGGCCTCGAAGGCGGCGACGGTCTCGGGGGCGGGCATGGGTCCTCCTACTGGCGGGTACGCAGGTGCGAGCGCCCATCGTGCCCTACGCGTCGCACTCGAACCACACCGTCTTGCCCCCGACCGCCTCCGCCACCCCCCACCGGTCCGTCACGGCCTCCACGAGCGCCAGCCCCCGCCCACCCTCCGCCAGCGGCTCGGCCGCCTTGGCGTACAGCGCCCCCGGCACCCCGTCCGCCACCTCGACGCGGAGCCCGTACGGCTCGCACAGGATCAGTACCGTGCAGCGCCGCCCCGGGACGTGCCGTACGACATTGGCGACGAGCTCGGTGAGCGCGAGCCCGGCGTCGTCGGCGAGGTGGTCGAGCCCCCAACGGCTGAGGAACATGCGCAGGATGCGGCGCATGTGACCGGCGGAGTGCTCACCGACAGTGAAGCCCATGCGGTAGCTGGCCTGAAGTTCCGCCGGATAGAAGTCAGTTGCGTGATTCATGCCACCAGGGTGGAGCGGTGTCGTTACGCTCGGCTACGGACCGAACACAACGCTTCACCGCGTTCAGCATGGGGGTGACCACGTCATGGTCAACATCCGCAGCCTCGATCCCAGCGCCTCCCCGCTGGACTACTACGGCTCCGAACTCCGCCGCCTGAGAGAGGAAGCGGGGCTCAATCAGCAGCAGTTGGGCGACATCCTCTACTGCACGGGGTCGCTCATCGGCCAGATCGAGACGGCGAGGAAGGTCCCCACGCGCCGCTTCTCGGAGCAGCTGGACGCGGCGTTGATGACGGGTGGGGTGTTCACACGGCTGGTGGGGTTGGTTCTGAGGAGCCAGCTGCCGACATGGTTTCAGCCGTACGCGGAGCTTGAGGCGAAGGCGACCTGCATCTACTCCTTCCAGGCGCAGCTGGTAGACGGCCTGCTCCAGACACCCGAGTACGCGCGGGCGGTCCTCGGTGCTCGGACCGAGGACGATCTCGATGCCAAGGTCGCCGCCCGCATGGAGCGCCAGCGCATCCTGGACCGGGATACTCCGCCGTTGGTCTGGGTGGTGATGAGCGAAGCGGTGCTGAGCCAGGAGATCGGCGGGCGTACGGTCATGCGGAACCAACTCGCCCACTTGTTGGCCATGCAGCAGCGGGAGTGGGTGAAGATCCAGATCCTGCCGTTCGAGGCTGGGGCGCATGCTGGGCTGATGGGATCGTTCAACCTGCTGCGCTTCGAGGACGACCCCGACATCGTCTACACGGAGGACTTTGTTCAAGGGCACATGACCGCCAATCCGGCAGCCATCAGGGAAGGTTCACTCCGTTACGATCACCTGCAGGCTGCCGCGCTCTCCGTGGAGGATTCGGCCGCACTGATCGCCCGCGTAATGGAGGAACGCTATGGGGACCAACCAGAACCTGACGAGCGCGCGCTGGCGTAAGTCCTCGTACAGCGGCGACACCGGCGGTCAGTGCATCGAGTGCGCCCCGCTCGGCACCGCCGCCTGGCGCAAGTCCTCCTACAGTGGCGACACCGGCGGCGACTGCGTCGAGGTCGCCGACCTCACCGCCCACGTCGCCGTCCGGGACTCCAAGAACCCCGAGGGGCCCGCCTTCCTGGCGAGCCCGGCGGCGTTCACCGCGTTTGTGGTGGCCGCCGCCGAGGGGCGCGTCGGCTGAGTCACACCGTTGAGCGGATGTGCCACAGCACCAGCCGCATCGCCCGGTGGACGGCCTCGCGTGACTCGTCCGTAGGGTCGACGGTGTCGAAGCCGTGGTGGCCGTGGGGTACGTCGACCACCTCGACGTTCGCGCCGGACGTGTCCGCCGCGGCGAGGAACTCCGCCACCGTCGTGGCGATCTCCGGCAGCTCGCGGCCCACCCGGGTGAGGACGACCGGCAGGGCGCCCGCCTTCGCCACCGCCTCCGCCGGGTGGAAGCGGGTGCCGGTCAGGCCCCAGTTCGGGAGCGGCGCCAGGATCGGGTAGCTGGCCGCCAGGCAGCGCAGCCACGCCGGGGGCGCGGACAGCCAGTCCGTCGTAAGGAGTCCGCCGCCCGAGAGGAACCACAGCGCGACCCGGCTGCCGTCCACGCGCGGGTCGGCCCGGATCCGCTCCACGGCGGCGGCCACGTCCGCGGCGGCGCGGTCGTAGTCGGCCAGGTCGTGCAGCCGGTGGTCGAGGGTCGCCGCCACCACCCCGTGGCCGGCCGCGTACCGGGCGTACCCCATCAGGGCCGGCCAGTCCCGCGGCGTGGGGCGGGCCCCGGCGGGCACCGGCCCGCCATGTACGAACACCACGGCGGGCCGCGGCCCTTCGGCGTCCGGCAGGTACAGGTCGACGTTCCCCGTCCGCTCGCGCGGCCGTTCCGGCACGTCGAGTACGAACGGCCGCAGGTGCGGGGGGAGTTCGGCGCTCGCCGGGGTCAGGCGGTGCCCCTCGCCGGCCGCCGCCCGCAGCAGGACCTCCGCGAGCTCGGCCGGGCGGGACAGCATCGGCCAGTGTCCGGTGGGGAGTTCGAAGAACGTCACGCCGGGCTCGGTGAGGGCCTGCAGGGCCGGGTCGCCGAGGCCCACGCGCATCTGGAGCAGCTCGATGCTCATGCCGTTGCCGGTGCACAGCACCCCGGTGATGGGGAGGGAGGCCACGGCGCCGGTCAGCGTCAGCGGCTGGAGCAGCGTACCGATCGGCTGCCGCGCGGCCAGCGCGGTGAGCCGGTCCAGGGCGGCGTCGGAGAGGCCTGCGGTACTGCCCCAGAGCAGCCACTCGTCACTGGCGGCCGGAGGGGGGAGTTCACCGTCGCCCCCTGCGGCCAGCGCCTCGCGTACGGACAGGTCCGGCACCGCCGCCAGAGCCGGGACGCCGTGCTGCGGCATCCCCGAGTCCAGGTACACGATCCGGGCGATGCGCTCCGCTCGCCGGTCCGCGGCGCCGACCGCCGGGTGGATGCCGTAGTCGTGCCCCACCAGCACGATGTCCTCGCCGGGCGCCTCCGCGCCGACCCGGTCGATCGCCGCGACCACGTCCGCGATGTGCGTCTCCAGATCGGCATCCCTGTCGATACGGAGGTCCACGGCGTGCACCTCGGCGCCCGTCGCGGCCAGTCGCGCGGCCGTGGCCTCCCACACGTGTGCGCCGGTGAACATCCCCGGCACCAGGATGAATGCGGTCATGACTTCTCCTCCGTACGTACGTCGTCAGGGCTCGCCGGTACGGTAGGAACTCCCCCTGAGGGAGGTTCAAGTGTTCTCGTCGCACGACGGTCTGTGCAGCATCGGCGACCTCGCCGAGCACGCGGGCGTCACCGTCAAGACCGTCCGCTTCTACTCCGACCGGGGCCTGCTGCCGGAGGCCTCCCGCAGCGCCGGCGGGCACCGTCGGTACGGCCCCGACGCGCTCGACCGGCTGCGCACGATCCGCTCCCTGCGCAATCTCGGTCTGCCGGTCCCCGAGATCCGCCGCGTCCTCGACGAGGAGCACGAGCCGAGCAGCGCGCTGGAGGCCGCCGTCGCCGGGCAGTTGGACGAACTCGGCACGCAGCTCAGGGCGCTTCGCTGGCGGGAGGCGGCGCTGAGGCTGGTGCACGAGTCCCGGCCCGACGAACGGGCCGGCCGGCTGCGCCTCGTCGGCGCCGTGACCGCCCCGCCCAGCACCGCCCCGCTGGCCCGGTTCTGGCGCGGCTGGCTGCCGGCCCGCATGCCGGCCCGGGCGACCGCCGCGTTCCTGGACGCGGCCGTGCCGGCCCCGCCCGACGACCCGGACCCGGCCCAGGTACTCGCCTTCGCCCGCCTGTCCGCCCTCACCACCGGCCCGTGCCACGGCGCCGAGCAGCCGCAGCCCGAGGTGCACCGGGCCGCGGGCGCCCGTGGGGCGGCCGTCCTGTACGCGGGCCTGGTCGAGGCGTACGACCTGGCGGGCACGGAGCTGCGCCGGGACCGGCGGCCGTGCCCGGGGGAGGCCCTCGACTGCTTCGTGAGCGCGTACGCGACGACGTACGGCACCCGGGACACCCCGGACTTCCGGCGCCGGCTGGCCCGCCAGCTCGCCGCCGACCCGCGGATCGACCGCTACTGGGAGCTGGTCGCCGAGGTGATCACCCCAACGGGCGAACGGCCGGAACCCACCCCTGGATCCGCCCACGACTGGCTGTTCACGGCGTTGGTCGCCGACCTGGCCGACGCCACGGTGTGAGCATCGCGCTGGACCGGCCGCAGAGGACAGCTCGTGTCGACGCGGGTGGCGAGGTCGGCCCGCAGGGAGGCGAGTTCGGCCATGCGGGCGTCGATGAGCTCGATCTTCTCCCTGAGCAGCGCGGACAGCGCCTCGGCGGCGTCCGGCGCCTTCCGCAGCTCCTCGCCGGTCCGTGAGATCTCCGAGAGCGAGAAGCCGAGGGTCTGCGCGGTACGGACGTAGTGCAGCCAGGCAACCGCCTCGGGCGGGAAGTCGCGATAGCCGTTGGGCAGCCGCCGGCCCTCGATGAGGCCGACCTTCTCGTAGAAGCGGATGGTGTCCTTCGACGTGCCCGCCTGCGCGGCGAGCTCTCCGATGCGCATCGCTCCTCCTTCGGGTCGTGGGCTTGACCTTGGACCGTACTCCACTGTTTAGCGTCAGCCCATGAACTCTTCCTACCTGCGCGTCGTCCGTGCGAGTGCCTGGTACGACCTCGTCGTCACCGCCGGATTCGCGACGCCGTGGACGTACGTACTCGTGCACGACGCGCTGTCGTCGGCCGGCCGGGCGCTCGGGCTCGGCGGCATGCCCGCACTCGAACCGATGCAGATCCTGTACGCGAACCTGATGGGCTCGGTCGTGGTCGTCTGGGCCCTCCTGCGCCTCGTCCGCCCGCTCGCGGTGCACGGACTGTTCGACGGCGTCGCCCGCACCCTGTTCGCGGCCTGGCAGGCGTACGCGCTGGCCCACGGCGCCACGCGCGTGCTGTGGCTGTTCCTCGCCGTCGAGGTGGCGTTCGGTGTCGTCCAGCTCGCGCCGTGGGTGCGGAACCGGCACCACGCTCAGCCGGGGAGCCGGACCGCCGCACTGGGCCGAACCGGCCCCTGACTCAGTAGCGGTGGTTGGGCCAATGCGGGTCCTCCCAGCGGGCGGGACCGGTCAGGCCTATGAGCCGTATCCGGTGCAGCAGTTCCTCGGAAACATCCGGAGTCCGAAGCCGTGCGGGGACGGACCGGACCAGCCAGGCGGCAAGCTCGGAGCGCAGGGCATCCTCGTTGTCCCACGCGTCCCAGGGGAGTTGGTCGCCCAGCAGGTCGTACTCCCAGTGGGCGGCGGCTTCGGCCAGGTGCCGGTCGGCAACACGGTCATCGAGCGCATCCCAGACCGGGAGCCACGGGCTGAGCGTGGCGGAAGCCTCGGCGCACACGACGAGGACCTCATGGACGGGGACCGCTGGATCCGGATCGACGAGGCTGTGAGCCCACCAGGCGTGCAGGAACTCCCACACTGCCGCGCTCTGGCGGGTGGGCCACTCCTGCCAGTGACCGCGAGCGAACGATCGTCCCACCCTCTCCATGCCGCGCAGCGACTCGACAAGGCCGTTCACCAGCGCCCTGGCGAACTGAGGCAGGATCCGGCGCAGCACCGCTCCGTGGTCACCCCAGTCGGGCGCGTCCCACGTACGACACAGAAGGTCCGGATCAAGCTCCACGTCCGGGACCTTCAGCAGCGCGAGCTCTTCCTCGCCACCCCAGTGACACTCGCACTGGTTCTCGTCACTGCGGGCGGTCATGCCGCGAAAGGTGACGGTCAGGCCGTCAAGAGCGCGGTCGAGCCGGAGTCGTGGGGGAGGGACGTCGAGGTTCGTCATCGTGGGCACGGCCTTCAGGGACTCCGGGCGGCTCCCGCCGGCCGAAGATCCCCACCTTACGTGTCCGCTCAGGTTAGTTGTTGCATCGCGACCGGGCGTTGAGCTGTGGAATGAAGGAACGTGTGGGGCTGATCGGCTCAGATCTGTGCAGGTCGACTTTGCACTTTCGGCGGCGGCGCGCGGCGATAACCGTGTCTAGTCGAGCCAGATGAACATGGCGTCTCCGGCGCGTGCTGCCGCTTGGAAGAACGGAACCAGTTCCTGGTAGTGGCTGGTCACGTAGTCCAGCGATTCGCCGCGTTCCCAGATGACGTTGGGATAGATGTCAGCCTCGGCCAGGTCTGCCGGACTCACGCCCTCGGTCAGAGCATGGTCCGGCGTGATGACGAGTGCCTCAGCGGCGACACGGACGCGTTCGGGGGTGAGGTAGCGGGGCGGTCCGTAGCCCCATTGGTTGCCTCCCAGGGGCCGCCGTCCGATTCGGCCCATAGCTCCAACAGTTCGGACGGCTCGGCCATGACTCGGTCGAGGGCCTGGAGGGCGAGCGCGCGCAGACCTGTGAGGTCGGGCAGGGGCTGCTCCGGCCCGTAGTCGGGGTCGGCCGGTTCGCCGCCCGGGCATTGTGCGGCGACCAAGGCGGCTGCGGCAACGGCTTCTTCAGAGACGCTCGCGTCGAGGTAACCGGTGGTGTCGATCACGCGGGCGAGCGTGTCGCGGATGACGCCCTCGCGTCTGTCCATGGTCGCCGCGTCGAGGGCGTCGCACCAATCCCCCGCGGTGTCGTTATCGAAGGGCCCGACGTCCCAGGTTCCCATGTGTCGCTCCACCAATCACCACGCCCGACGACCGAATCACGAGGGGCTGACGCTGCCCGCGCTGACCTGTGCAAGGTCCCGTGCCACTGATACAAGACAACGGATGTCCTGTCTCAACTGGCCTCGCTGAGACGAAAGGTCGGCGCCTGGACCGATGGGGATTTACTGACCTTCAAAGCGTGGAGTCGTAGGAACCAGCGTGATCGGGCTTGGTGACGGCTGCTTTGGCGGCTCGCTCGATCCTCGCGCACTGGGCTTCCCAGAAGGTCGCGTCGCGCTGTGGAGTCGCGTACTGGGCTGTTGTGCCTGTCGACTCGTCGAGTTGTTCGCGCAGGATGTCAGCGTGTCCAGCGTGCCGGCTTGTCTCGGTGAGCATGTGGACCAGGATGTTGAACAGCTTCACGTTGGGTCGCGGCCACCAGGGCACGTGGCCGGGAGAGTCGATGGCGAGGGCGGTGATCGTCGCGTCTGAGTGCTCCCAGGCGTGACGGTAACGGTCGACGACCTCGCCGCGCGTCTCGTGCTCGGTCGCCCACATGTCGGCACCGTGTTCCCCGGCATCGTCCCACCGGGGCAGAGGCTCAGGGAACGGCCGGTCGAACACCTCACCGAAGTATCTGGACTCCAAAATCGACAGGTGCTTGACCAGACCGAGAAGGTTGGTGCCCGTCGAGGTCAGGGGGCGGCGGATGTCGTACTCGCCGAGCCCGTCGAGCTTCCAGAGCATCGCCTCGCGTATCTCTCGGAGATCGCTGTGCAGGTACTCTTTCGCGAAATCATCGATCACGGGGCATGAGCCTGTCATGCACCGTCGGCGGGCTCAACCTGCGGCCACCACTGCTGCCTGCCCGAGGCATACCGCGGAGCGCTAGGGCCTGTATCGAAAGTGGATCTTTCTCCATGAATGATCTTCGTTCATGGGGCGGGGTGATCTCACTGATGAACAGTGGGCGGTGTTGGAGCCGTTGTTGCCGACAGGGACGAAGGCGGGGCGGCCGCCTGTCTGGCCCCGGCGGCAGTTGATCGACGGCATACGGTTCCGGGTCCGAACGGGCGTTCCGTGGCGGGACGTGCCCGTCGAGTACGGCCAGTGGGGCCGGATCTACGACTTGTTCGGCCGATGGCAGCGAAACGGCACCTGGCACCGGGAAGAAGGAACCGCCGGGTGGTGTCTTCACCGAGCCCCGAGATCATGGACTGGGACGCTCGCGCGGCGGGTTCACCACCAAGGTGCACCTGGCCGTCGAGCAGGGCCAGAAGCCCATGTCGATCGTGGTAACGGCCGGGCAGCGCGGCGACTCGCCGCAGTTCGAACCCGTGCTGAGGAAGGTCCGCGTGCCCCGCATCGGGCCGGGCCGGCCGCGCGTCCGTCCTGATCGGGTGCGTGCTGATAAGGCGTACGCCTCCCGCAAGAACCGCGCTTACCTGCGTCGCCGAGGGATCCGCTGCACCATCCCGGACAAGGTCGACCAGGCGCGTCACCGCAAACAGCGCGGCTCTCGCGGTGGCCGGCCGCCGAAGTTCGACCCAGTCGACTACCGTGAGCGCCACGCGGTCGAGTGTGGGATCAACCGCCTCAAGAGGTACCGCGCCGTCGCCACTCGATACGACAAGCTAGCGGTCCGCTACGAGGCGACCGTCCTCATAGCGGCCATCGGCGAATGGCTGTGACCAGCAGACATCAAGCGCGTCCAAAACAAGCCCGCAGGCATGGATGTGCTCTCACTCCACGGCAGCATTGAGGAGAATCTGCGCCAGCTCGCGCGGCTGGGAGAACATCGGCCAATGGCCGGTGTCCATCTTGACCAGCCGCCAGCGCTTGCTGTTCAACAGCTCGGCCACATCTTCGTCGGGCTCGGCGTCGTCTGGCTCGGCCCCCGGCATCACGCACAGGATGTATGTCGCCGGAAGTTCACCGAGCGGCCCCGCCAGCACAGCGGGCTCGGTCAGCGTGGCACCTGGGTGAGGCGTCGAGCCACGCACGAGGCGTGCGATCTGCTCATCGGTGAGACCTTCGCCGTCGTAATGAGCAGCTGGCGCGAGCGGCCAAAACCCTCCGTTCTCGGCGATCGATGCCTCCACTGCCGCCCCGCGGTCCGGCCAGGCGGAGACAAACGACTCGCCGTCAGTTGGAACACTTGAGTCGACGAATACCACGCGGGCCAGTCGGTCACCGATCCGCTCCGCGGCCTGACCGACCGGGATGCCCGAGTAGCTGTGACCCACCAGGACTACGTCACGCAGACCCTGGCGTTCTACCTCGGCAACGATGTCCTGGACGTGAGTCGCTTGCCCCGCCGGTACACCCCGCTTGTCAGCAAGACCGGACAGCGTCAACGGATAGACGCCGTGGCCAGCCGCACGCAGATACGGCACCACCTCGCCCCACGCCCACGCCCCGAGCCGTGCACCTGCAACCAGCACGAAATTCACCATGCCCGCACCGTAGCCGGGCAGCCTGACGATCTCCTAGAAAATACTTTCGATACACGCCCTAGGAACGGCAGCCCTCCGGACGGCACCATCTCAACCTCAGTAGTAGCGCAAGTGCAGCCAGAACGGCTGCGAGCTGATCCCCACCACGTTCGGATCGAAGTCCGCCAGCAGCAGCCGGTCCCGCTCCAGCCACGACTCGAAGCCGACCTGCTGCTCGGTCGTCGCGGCCCAGTACCAGCCCGGGAAGTGACGCTCACAAAGCACGGCCCCGCCTGGTCCACCTCAACCGGTACAGCCACCCATCACCCCCAGCGTAGTCAGCGGCGCGACTAGGTTCGCTGAGACAGAGGCCCGAACGACTCGGTTCGTTGGGAAAGCGACTCGGTTGAGTGAGACGGGACAACGGATTCGGGATGCCGGCGTCGGACGAACAAAGACTGTCTGACCTTCCGTCAGATTGAAACGTGTTCTAGTCTTCGGCCTCATGGGCATCGGAATCACGCAAGAGCAGCGGGAGTTGGCCCGGTCCGTGCGCGGGTGGTTCGCTCGGGCCGTGCCGTCCGAGGACGTGCGGAAGCTTCTCGACGCGCCCGCCGAGAGCGTCGCCGGGCGGCCCGCCCACTGGGACGGGCTCGCCGGGCAGGGGCTCCTCGGGGTTCATCTGGGTGAGGAGTACGGGGGCGGGGGCGGCGATCTCGTCGATCTGGCCGTCGTCCTCGAGGAGGCCGCGCGGGCGCTGGTGCCGGGGCCGTATCTGCCCTCCGTGATCGCCTCCGAGGTCCTGCGGCGCGCCGGTGCCGCCGGGCTCGTCGCGGAGCTCGCGAGCGGGGCCCGGGTCGGGGCCGTCGCGCTCGGGGCCGGGGGGATGGCCGGGGTCGAGACCGAGGGCGGGGTCGAGACCGAGGAGGGCCTCGTGCTCGACGGCACTGCGCCGCCCGTCCTCGGTGGCGCCCAGGCCGACCTGCTGATCCTGGCCGCGAGCACCGCCCGGGGTGTCGTCTGGGCCGCCGTGGACGCCGGTACCCTCGCCGTGCGGCCGCACGAGAGCGCCGACCCGACCCGGCCGACCGCCGAGGTCACCGCCGACGGCGTCCACGTGCCCGCCGAGCGGATTCTGGCCGTCGACCCCACCCTCGTAACCGATCTCGCCGCCGTGCTGTACGCCGCCGACGCCTGCGGGACGGCCGCCCGGGCCCTGGAGACGGCCGTCGAGCACGCGAAGACGCGCGAGCAGTTCGGGCGGCCCATCGGGCAGTTCCAGGGGATCAAGCACCTCTGCGCCGACATGCTCGTGCGGGTCGAGCAGGCCCGCGCCCTCACCTGGGACGCGGCCCGGTCCACCGAGGACGCCGCGCGCTCCCTGACCGCCGCGCTCGCCGCCGCCACCGCCCTCGACGCCGCCTACACCTGCGCCAAGGACTGCATCCAGATCCTCGGCGGCATCGGCTTCACCTGGGAGCACGACGCCCATCTCGCCCTCCGCCGCGCCCTCGTCGCCCGCCAGCTCCTCGGCGCCGGGGACACGCATCGAGCGCGCGCCGTACGGCTCGCCGCCGACGGCGCCCGGCGCGAGCTGCGGCTCGAACTGCCGCCCGAGGCCGACGCGTTCCGTACCGCCGCGCGCGAGGCGATCGCGCCCGCCGTCGGGCTCGACCCGGGCGCCGCCCGCCGCGCCCTCGCCGCCACCGGCCACGCCGCCCCGCACCTCCCGGCCCCGTACGGTCTCGGCGCCGGGCCGCTGCAACAGCTCGCCATCCAGCGGGAGTTGGACGCGGCCGGGGTCACGGTCGCCGGTCTCGGGATCGCCACCTGGGTCGTCCCCTCCCTCCTCGCGTACGGGACGGACGACCAGAGGGCGCGCTACCTCGGCCCCACCCTCCGGGGCGACCTGCTCTGGTGCCAGCTCTTCTCCGAACCCGGCGCCGGGTCCGACCTCGCCTCCCTCCGTACGAAGGCGGAACGCACCGAGGACGGCGGCTGGCGGATCACCGGACAGAAGGTGTGGACGAGCGCCGCCCAATGGGCCGACCACGGCATCCTGCTCGCCCGCACCGACCCCGACGCGCCCAAGCACCGGGGACTCACGTACTTCCTCGTCGACATGAAGAACACGCCCGGGATCGACATCCGGCCGCTGAAGGAGATCACCGGCGACTCGCTCTTCAACGAGGTGTTCTTCGACGGAGCGCTGCTGCCGGCCGACGCCGTCGTCGGCGAGGTGAACGACGGCTGGCGCGTCGCCCGCAACACCCTCGGCAACGAACGCGTCCACATGGCCGACCAGGTCGCCTTCGACTCCGGTCTCGAAGCGCTGATCGAGCGGGCCGCCGGTGCAACCGGAGGGTCCGACAGCTCCGTACGCGTACGGATCGGGGCCCTGGCCGCCGAGGCGCACGCGCTCGCCTGCATCGGGCTGCGGACCACGATGCTCCAGGTCTCGGGCCTGGAACCGGGCGCCGGTGCCTCACTCCGCAAGCTCGTCCAGACCGTCCACCAGCAGAAACTCGCCGAGCTCACGCTCGAACTGCTCGGCCCCGAGGGCGCCGTGCGGGAGGGGGCGGGGGAGCGGGCCGTCCACGGACTGCTGATGTCCCGCTGCCTCACCATCGCGGGCGGCACCACGCAGGTCCAGCTCAATGTCGTCGCCGAGCGCCTGCTCGGCCTGCCGAGAGACTGAGGGGGAAGCGGAGATGGGGAAGGCGTACATCGTCGGCGTCGGGATGACGAGGTTCGAGAAGCCCGCGACGCGCGACTGGCAGTACTGGGACATGGCGAAGGAAGCGGGAACGGCGGCGCTCGCCGACGCCGGGATCTCGTACGACCAGGTCGAGCAGGTCCCCGTCGGCTACTGCTTCCAGGCCTCCACGGCCGGGCAGCGCGCCGCCTACGAGCTCGGTCTGAGCGGCGTGCCCGTCTACAACGTCAACAACAACTGCGCGACGGCGTCGACGGCGCTGATGATGGCGCGGCAGTTCGTGGAGGGCGGGGTGAGTGACTGTGTGCTCGCGCTGGGCTTCGAGAAGATGGCTCGGGGGGCGTTGGGGGGTGGATCGGATGGAGGAGACTTCAAGACGTCGCCGGTCGCCCGTCATTACGGGATCATGGCCGCCGCGCACGGTTTCGAGATGTCCCCTCCCACCGCGCAGATCTTCGGCAACGCGGCCCGCGAGCACATGGAGCGGTACGGGACGACGGAGGTGCAGCTCGCCGCCGTCGGCGCCAAGAACCACCAGCACTCGGCGAACAACCCCAACGCCCAGTTCCAGGACGTGTACTCGGTCGACGAGATCCTCGCCGCCAAGACCATCCACCGGCCGCTGACCAAGCTCCAGTGCTCGCCGACCTCCGACGGAGCGGCGGCGGCGGTCGTCGTGTCGGAGCGGTTCGTGGTCGAGCACGGGCTGCACGGGAAGGCCGTCGAGATCGTCGCGCAGGCGATGACCACGGACACGGAGGAGTCGTTCGCGTCGGGGTCGTGCATCGACGCGGTGGGCCGGCCGATGTCGCGCGCCGCGGCCCGGCAGGTGTACGAGAGGTCGGGCCTCGGCATCGAGGACGTCGACGTGGTGGAACTCCACGACTGCTTCTCCATCAACGAGCTGCTGACCTACGAGGCGCTCGGCATGTGCGAGGACGGCGCGTCCGGGAAGCTCGTCGAGTCGGGCGCGACGACGTACGGCGGGCGGTGGGTCGTGAACCCGTCCGGCGGGCTGATCTCCAAGGGCCATCCGCTCGGCGCGACCGGGCTCGCCCAGGCCGCCGAACTGGTCTGGCAGCTGCGGGGGGAGGCGGGGCCGCGCCAGGTCGCGGGGGCGCGCGTCGGGCTCGCACACAACATCGGTCTTGGCGGGGCGGCGGTCGTGACGATGCTGCGGAGGTCGTAGGGCGCTTCGGGGGAGGGCTGTAGGACCGTCGTAGGAGCGTCGTAGGACCGTCGTAGGACCGAATCCCCATGTACGGGGCACGGGCCGTCTGCGACCATCACACGCATGGTCCACGCCGAGCCGTCCCACTCCGCCGCCGCACAGTCCACCTCCATACGCTCCGCCCCGCGCACGTGGCTCGTCATCCTCGCCGCGTGCGCGGGGCAGTTCCTCGTGGTCCTCGACGTCTCCGTCGTGAACGTCGCGCTGCCGTCGATGCGGGCGGACCTCGGGCTCTCGGCGACCGGGCTGCAGTGGGTTCTCAGCGCGTACTCGATCGCGTTCGCCGGGTTCATGCTGCTCGGCGGGCGGGCGGCCGATCTCTTCGGGCGGAAGCGGATGTTCCTGCTCGGGCTCGGGCTCTTCACCGCGGCCTCCGTCGCGGGCGGGCTCGCGCAGGAGGGCTGGCAGCTGGTCGCCGGCCGGGCCGTGCAGGGGCTCGGGGCGGCGATGCTCGCCCCCGCGACGCTCACCATCGTGACCGCCGCCGTGCCCGCCGGGCCCGCGCGGTCCCGGGCGATCGGCACCTGGACGGCCGTCGGGGCGGCCGGTGGCGCGGCGGGCGGCTTCGTCGGCGGTGCGCTGGTGGACCTCCTCTCCTGGCGCTGGGTGCTCCTGATCAACGTCCCCGTCGGCGTCCTGGTCCTGGCCGGCGCCGCGCTGTGGCTGAGCGAGAGCCGCACCGGCGCCGGCCGCCGCCTCGACCTGCCGGGCGCCGTCCTCGTCACGGGCGGCCTCGCCTCCGTCGCGTACGGCATCGTGCAGACGGAGCAGGCCGGCTGGGGCGCCCCGGCCACCCTGGTCCCGCTGCTCGGCGGCCTGGCGCTGCTCGCGGTCTTCATCGCCGTCGAGGCGCGGACGGCGGCCCCGCTGATGCCGCTGAAGCTGTTCCGCTCGCGGGCGGTCTCGGCCGCCAACGTGTCGATCATGCTGGCCGGTTCGGCCTCGTTCGGCATGTGGTTCTTCATGACCGTGTACGCCCAGAACGTCCTCGGCTACACCGCGCTCCAGGCGGGCCTGGCCCTGGTCCCCAGCTCGGTCAGCGTCATCGTGGGGTCCAAGCTGGCGCCCCGTCTGATGCCGACGACCGGCGCCCGCAACCTCGCCGTCATCGGGGCCCTCGTCGCCGCGGCCGGGTTCGGCTGGCAGTCGACGCTGACCACCGACGGCACGTTCTGGACCGTCATCCTGGGCCCCGGCATCCTGATGATGGCCGGCCTCGGCCTGCTCACGACCCCGCTCGCCACCCTCGCCACGTCGAGCGCCGCGCCCGCCGACGCCGGCCTCGTTTCCGGCCTCGTCAACACCTCCCGCACGATGGGCGGAGCGGTGGGTCTGGCCGCCCTCTCCACCGTGGCCGCCACCCGCACGGCCGGCGCGACCAGCCCGGAGGCCCTGACGGAGGGCTACGCGCTGGCCTTCCGTACGTCGACGGGGGTGCTGGTGCTGGCGGCGGTACTGATGCTGCTGTGGCTGCCGAGGGCCGCCGGACGTGGGCCGGACGTGAACTGACGTACCGTCAGGGGGGTTCTCAACTCATTCCCGCTCGGCTATACATGGGGATCACCGACCTAGAACGCGTTCTAGAACGGCGCGTACGGGGCGGTCCCCGCACGGCCTCGGTGCGGCCGACGGTGCGGACGGTCGCACCGAGGTCTTCCACTCGTCGAGGATCCTCACGGATCTCCAAGGAGCAGCATCCCCATGCCCATTGATGCCGCCAAGGCCGTCGCCGCCGAGCCCCGCAGCGCCGAGATCAGCTGGGACCACAAAGACGTCCAGCTCTACCACCTGGGACTGGGCGCCGGCACCCCGGCGACCGACCCCGACGAGCTCCGCTACACCCTCGAATCCCGGCTCCACGTCCTGCCCAGCTTCGCCACCGTCGCCGGTGCCGGCATGGGCGTCGTCGGCGGGCTCTCCGCGCCCGGCATCGACGTCGACCTGGCCGCCGTCCTGCACGGCGGCCAGGCGATCACCCTCCACCGGCCCCTCCCCGTCAAGGGCAGGGCCGTCACCACCTCCCGCGTCGCCGCCGTCCACGACAAGGGCAAGGCGGCCGTCCTCGTGCTGCGCTCCGAGGTCGCGGACGACGACGGCCCGCTGTGGACCAGCGACGCGCAGATCTTCGTACGGGGAGAGGGCGGCTGGGGCGGCGACCGCGGACCCTCCGAGCGCCTCGAACTCCCGGACCGCGAGCCCGACAAGACCGTCGAGCGGCCCGTACGCGAGGACCAGGCGCTGCTCTACCGGCTCTCCGGCGACTGGAATCCCCTCCACGCCGACCCCGAGTTCGCCAAGCTCGCCGGGTTCGAGCGGCCGATCCTGCACGGACTCTGCACGTACGGCATGACCCTCAAGGCGGTGGTGGACACGGTGCTCGGCGGCGACGTCGCCCGTGTCCGCTCGTACCGCACGCGATTCGCCGGGATCGTCTTCCCCGGCGAGACCCTGCGTATCCGGATGTGGACCGGTGACGGCCGCGTCCAGGTGTCGGTCACGGCCGTGGAGCGCGAGGACGCTCCCGTACTCGCCGACACCCTCGTCGAACATTCGTGACTCTGATCTCCCGGAGGGAGCCGCACCATGCGCGCAGCCGTACTGCACGAGATCGGCCAGGAGAAGCTCGAGGTCCTCGACGACGTCGAGGCGGTGGGCTTCGGCCCCGGCAAGGTGAGGATCCGGGTCAGGGCGACCGGACTGTGCCACTCCGACGTCTCCGCCATGAGCGGTGTGCTCCCGCAGCCCGCGCCGTTCGTCCCCGGCCACGAGGGCGCGGGCGAGATCGTGGACGTCGGCGACGGCGTCACCGGGCTGAGCGAGGGCCAGCGGGTGCTGCTGTCCTGGCTGCCCGCGTGCGGTGTCTGCCAGGCCTGCAAGCGCGGCCAGACCCAGCTCTGCCTGGCCGGTTTCATGAACGCCGGCACCCCCAACTTCCGTAGGCCCGGAGGGGAGGTCTTCGGATTCGCGGGGACGGGTACGTTCGCGGAGGAGGTCGTGGTCGACGCCGGCTGCGCCGTCCCGATCCCCGACGACGTGCCCTTCGACATCGCCGCGCTCATCGGCTGCGGCGTGACCACGGGGCTCGGCGCGGCCATCAACACGGCGAAGGTGGAGGCCGGTTCGTCGGTCGCCGTCATCGGGTGCGGCGGCGTCGGCATCTCCGCGATCCAGGGCGCCAAGCTCCAGGGAGCCGCCCAGATCGTCGCCGTCGACCCGGTCGAGTCCCGGCGCGAGGCGGCCCTGCGCTTCGGTGCGACGGAGGCCGTCGCCCCGGACGCGCTCGCCGACGCCAAGCAGCGGGTCACGGCGGGCGAGGGCTTCGACTACGTCTTCGAGGTCGTCGGCAAGTCCGCCACCGCGCGCGTGGCGTACGAGACGACCCGGCGCGGCGGCACGCTCTGCGTGGTCGGCGCGGGCGCGCTGGACGACTTTCTGCAGCTCAACATGTTCGAGCTGTTCTTCGACGAGAAGAAGATCCTGCCGTCGATGTACGGGGGCGGTGACGTGCTGCGCTCGTACGAGCGGGCGATCGCGCTCTGGCGGGCGGGGCGGATCGACCTGGAGTCGCTGATCACCCACCGGGTCCCGCTGGCCGGGATCAACGAGGCGATCGAGCAGATGCGTACGGGTGTGGCGCTGCGTACGTGCATCGAGATCTGAGAGGACGTGAATCGATGTCACTCCCTCTTGAGGGGCTGAGCGCGATCGTCACCGGCGCGGGCCGGGGCCTGGGGCGCGCCGAGGCGCTGGAACTGGCCCGGCTGGGCGCGGCCGTCGTCGTCAACGACTACGGGCAGCCGGGGCGCGACGGCTCCGGCGAGGCGTCGGCCGCGCCGGCCGAGGAGGTCGCCGCGGAGATCCGTGCGGCGGGCGGCCGGGCGGTCGCGCACCTGGGCGACGTCGCCGACTTCGAGACCGCGCGGGGCCTGGTGGACCTGGCGGTGGGCGAGTTCGGGAAGCTGGACATCCTGGTGAACAACGCGGGGATCCTGCGGGACCGGATGGTCTTCTCGATGAGCGAGGACGAGTGGGACGCGGTGATCCGGGTCCATCTGAAGGGCCACTTCAACACGACGCACTTCGCGGCGGTGCACTGGCGGGGGCGGGCGAAGGCGGGGGAGTCGTCGGTGTACGGCCGGATCGTCAACACCTCGTCCGAGGCGTTCCTGGCGGGCTCGGCGAGCCAGCCGAACTACGCGGCGGCCAAGGGCGGGATCGTGGGGCTGACGACGTCGACGGCGCTGGCGCTGGCGAAGTACGGCGTGACGGCGAACGCGATCTGCCCGCGGGCGCGGACCCGGATGACGGAGGACGTCTTCGCGGGCTTCGCGGAGCCGGGGGAGGGGGAGCTGGACGCGCTGGCCCCGGAGCACGTGGCACCGGTCGTAGGCTACCTGTCGTCCCCGGCGGCGGCGGCCGTCAACGGCCAACTGCTGGTGGTGCACGGGGGGATGGTCGCGATCGTGGAACGCCCCCGGGTCGCGGCGAAGTTCGACACGTCGAAGGACACGTTCACGTACGAGGAGCTGGACGGCCTGCTGTCCCCGCACTACGCGACACGCCCGCCGGGTGAGACGTTCGCGGCGGCGGAGGTCCTGGGCCTGAAGCGGGCCTGAGGCCGGGGGTGGGGTGAGGGATTTTCCCCCACCCCACCCCACCCCTCCCCGAAACTCTGACGAGACCGGGGGCGCTGCCCCCGCCCCCCGCCCCGCGGCAGCTTCGCGCCGCGCCCCCCCGTTGTGGGCATTCGTTCCGCTGGGGCGGAACGGGTGGGCACAACGGACGGCGCCCTTGCGGGCGCGTCCGCCCCTTGAGCCCCCGCACCCCAGGGCCGGTGCCCATGGTCGGGCCCGAGGTGCGGCAGCTTCGCGCCGCAGGGGCCCGTGCCGGCCCGGGGGCGGAGACGGGCGAACGGGCCCGGGAATCCCAGGGGCGGTGCCCATGGTCGTGCCCGAGGTGCGGCAGCTTCGCGCCGCAGGGGCCCGTGCCGGCCCGGGGGCGGAGACGGGCGAACGGGCCCGGGAATCCCAGGGGCGGTGCCCATGGTCGTGCCCGAGGTGCGGCAGCTTCGCGCCGCAGGGGCCCGCGCTGGTCCGGGGGCGGGAACGGCGAACGGCCCCGGGGTTCCCCGGGGCCGTTCGGTGTCGGCGTGGCTACCGGTCCGCGTCGCGGCGGTGGCGGCCATGAGGGGAGGACGTGGAGTCCTCCGACGGCGCCGCCTCGCCGCGGTGCTTTCCGGAGGCCTGCGGCTCCGTGCCGTCCGTACGCGCTTCCGACATGGTGGAACTCTCCCCGTAATGATCGCTGTTGCTGTGCGATCAGCGAGTTTAGCCAGCGGCCTTACGGTCGGTGAGAGGTGCCTGCTGCAGCGGCACCGGGCGGCACACCCGCGGCTCCACCGTGACCGTGACCGGCTCCGGATCCGGTGGGACCTCCAGGGCGGCGAGGCCGCACGGCGCCTCCTCCGTCGCGTACGGGAGCCGCAGCTCGCCCCCCGTCGTCCAGACGCCCGCCCCCGCCAGCCACCCACCCGGCGCCGCCAGTTGGTGCATCCGGCGGCCCGCCGGCTGCCACATCCCGACCCAGCTCCCGCCCGCCCCGTCGATCCGCAGCGCGACCCCGCAGCTCTCCGGCAGCAGCACCTGCCCCGGCTGTACGGCGAACGGCGTCACCGCCGCGTCGTCGAGCCGCAGGCACTCGGGGAACCGGATCGGCAGCAGACTGCCGAGCACGCCCCAGCCGAGCCGCTCGTGCCCCGGCGACGGTGCGTCGGAGCGGATCAGGAGCAGCCCGCTGTCCGGGTCCGCCAACAGCAGCCGGTCGTCGCTCCCTTCGGTGATCTGGAGCAGCGGCGTCACCTCGCCACCGCGCTCCAGGTCGACCGCCACCGCCTTCACCGGGCCGCCGTCCACGCAGCGGTCGAGGGCGAGCATTCGCCCCGTACGGTCCAGCCAAACGCCCCCCGTGCAGCGGCCCTTGACCTCCGCGACCTGCTCGGGGCCGAACGCCCCGCCCGCCACCAGCCAGATCGTCGTCGCATCCGCCCCGACGCACATCGCGTACGCGCAGATGCCGTCCGGGGAGGGCGGGAGGAGGGTGAGCGCCTCGGACTCCACGGCGCCCAGAGGTAGTTGACCCGTCCTCGGGCCCGTCGGGTACAGCAGGGAGAACGTGTGCCGGCGTCCGTCCACCCGGCGGCCGATCAACACCCGCCCGTCGGCGAGCGGAAGCAGCTGGGTGTGGGGCTCCTCGGGCTGGTCGAGCGGCAGCGGTACGGCGTACGGCTCCGGCCCGTCCAGCGTCCACCGCTCCGCGTAGAGGGCGTCCCCCGTGCCGGCGAGCCGCGCCGCGTACGCCCCGTTCGCCGTGATCGTGAACCGCGCCGGCCGCACCGCGCCGCCGTCGTCCGTCGTTGTCTCGATGGCACAGGCTGTCATCGACTCGTCACCTCCGGCCACCGAAGCTAGTTTTCGCACTTCCTGCCGAACAACACGAGCCCGGTCACTTCACACATAAGGGTGGCCGTGAATCGATTCTGCTGAGGGGAGGGGGCCGGTTGTGCTGGTGAGATGAGTGGTGCGTAAGGTAAGGCGATCCTAAGTGGAGCCTGTGACTCCGGGTGTGGGGTGTCCTCCCCGCCGGTTTTCGCCCGGTTTCCGCTGCGGTTCCGAGTCGCCGTCCCCGCCCCGTACCCGTACAGGAGTAGCCCTATGTCCCTCCGCCGCCGCGGCACCGTCGCCGCCGTCGCCCTCGCCGCCGCGCTCTCCCTCGCGGCCTGCGGAGGCGGCGACGACGCCCCGGGCGCCGCCCCGGAGAAGAAGGAGGGCGCCGCCAAGAAGGACGTCGCCAAGGGCGGCAAGGACTTCGGCGACGCGGCCGTCAAGACCGCGGCGATGGGGACGGACGCCAAGCCCGGCCAGTTCCCCCGCACCCTCACCCACGCGCTCGGTACGACGGAGATCACCGCCGCCCCGAAGCGCGTCGTCGTCCTCGATGTCGGCGAGCTCGACAACGTCGTCTCGCTCGGCATCAAGCCCGTCGGCTACGCCCCCTCCGAGGGGGACGATGGCATCCCCACGTACCTGAAGAAGGACGCGGGCGACCCCAAGTCCGTCGGCACGATCAACAACCTCAACCTCGAGGCGATCGCCAACCTGGAGCCCGACCTGATCCTCGGCAGCCAGCTGCGCGCCGCGGACAAGTACGACGAGCTCTCGAAGATCGCCCCCACCGTGTTCTCCATCCGCCCCGGCTTCACCTGGAAGGAGAACTACCTCCTCAACGCCGCGGCCCTGGACAAGACCGCCGACGCGAAGTCGAAGCTCGCCGCGTACGAGACGAAGGCGCAGCAGCTGGGCACGGACATCGGCCCGAACAAGCCGACCATCTCGATGGTCCGTTACCTGCCGGGCAAGATCCGGCTCTACGCGAAGGCGTCCTTCATCGGCACGATCCTGGAGGACGCGGGCCTGCCCCGGCCCACGAACCAGCAGGTCAACGACCTCGCCGCCGAGATCAGCCCGGAGAAGATCGACCAGGCCGACGCCGACTGGATCTTCACCGGCGTCTACGGCGACCCGAAGGCCACCAAGCGCGACACCGCCCAGGCCAACCCGCTGTGGAAGAACCTCAAGGCGGTCAAGGCCGGCCAGGCCAAGGACGTCCCGGACGAGACCTGGTACCTGGGCCTCGGGGTGACGGCGGCGAACAGCGTCCTCGACGACCTGCGCGCCGACCTCGTCAAGAAGTAGCGGTCGCAGCGGCGGAGCCCCTGGCGCCTATCGGCGGCGCCAGGGCCCCTCTCGGCCGAGACCACCGCAACCATCAATTGAGCAACCCCGACGGCGCCCAGCCACCTCCGCGAGAGCGGCGCCGGTTTAGGCGCAAAGAGGGGCCAGGTAGCCTTTGCCTCGTGCCCCGTCTGTCTGAAGTCATCGCCGCGCTCGACGCTCTCTGGCCCCCCGAGCAGGCCGAGGCGTGGGACGCCGTCGGCACGGTCTGCGGCGACCCCGACGCCGAGGTCACCCGTGTCCTGTTCGCGGTCGACCCCGTCCAGGAGATCGCCGACGAGGCGATCGCGCTCGGCGCCGACCTGATCGTCGCCCACCACCCGCTCTATCTGCGCGGTACGACGACGGTCGCGGCCTCCCACTTCAAGGGCCGCGTCGTGCACACCCTGATCAAGCACGACATCGCCCTGCACGTCGCGCACACCAACGCCGACACCGCCGACCCCGGGGTCTCCGACGCCCTCGCCGGCGCCCTCGACCTGCGCGTCACCGGCCCCCTGGTCCCCGAGAACAACCTCGGCCGGATCTGCGAGCTGGACCACCCCGAGACGCTGGCCGAGTTCGCGGCCCGCGCCGCGAAGCGGCTGCCCGCCACCGCGCAGGGGATCCGGGTCGCCGGAGACCCTGGGATGACCGTCCGCCGGGTCGCGGTCAGCGGCGGCTCCGGCGACAGCCTCTTCGACGCCGTACGGGCCGCGGGCGTGGACGCCTTCCTCACCGCGGACCTTCGCCACCACCCCGTCTCAGAGGCGACGCAGCACTCTCCGCTGGGCCTCGTCGACGCCGCCCACTGGGCCACCGAGTGGCCCTGGTGCGAGCAGGCCGCCGCCCAGCTCGACAGCATTTCCGACCGCCATGGCTGGGACCTGCGCGTCCACGTCTCGAAGACGGTCACCGACCCCTGGTCCTCCCACCACACCTCCCCTGGAGCCCCCAACTGAACGCCGCGCCCGCCGACCAGATCCGACTCCTCGACGTCCAGGCCCTGGACGTCCGTCTCCAGCAGCTCGCCCACAAGCGCAAGTCCCTGCCCGAGCACGCCGAGATCGAGTCGCTGAACAAGGACCTCACGCAGCTGCGCGACCTGCTCGTCGCCGCGCAGACCGAGGAGAGCGACTGCGCCCGCGAGCAGACCAAGGCCGAGCAGGACGTCGACCAGGTGCGCCAGCGCGCCGCACGGGACCAGCAGCGGCTGGACTCCGGCCACGTCTCCTCCCCGAAGGACCTGGAGAGCCTCCAGCACGAGATCACCTCGCTCGCCAAGCGCCAGGGCGACCTGGAGGACATCGTCCTCGAGATCATGGAGCGCCGTGAGTCCGCGGCGGAGCGGGTCACCGAGCTGACCGAGCGCGCCGCCGCCGTCCAGGCCAAGGCCGACGACGCGACCGCCCGTCGCGACGCGGCGCAGGCCGAGCTGGACGCCGAGGCGGCGTCGGTCGGCAAGGAGCGCGAGCTGGTGGCCGGTTCCGTCCCGGCCGACCTGCTGAAGCTCTACGAGAAGCTGCGCGAGCAGCAGGGCGGGGTCGGCGCGGCGCGGCTGTACCAGCGCAAGTGCGAGGGCTGCCACATCGAGCTGAACATCACCGAGCTGAACGAGGTCCGGGCGGCCGCCCCGGACGCGGTCGTGCGGTGCGAGAACTGCCGCCGGATCCTGGTCCGTACGTCGGAGTCCGGCCTCTGATGACCGTGCGGCTGATCGTCGAGGCGGACGGCGGCTCGCGGGGCAACCCGGGACCCGCCGGGTACGGCGCGGTGGTCCTGGACGCGACGACCGGCGAGACGCTGGCGGAGCGGGCCGAGTACCTCGGCGTCGCGACGAACAATGTCGCGGAGTACAAGGGCCTGGTGGCCGGGCTGAAGGCCGCGCGCGAGCTGTTCCCCGACGCCTCGGTCCACGTCCGGATGGACTCCAAGCTGGTCGTGGAGCAGATGTCCGGCCGCTGGAAGATCAAGCACCCGGACATGAAGCCGCTGGCGGCGGAGGCGGCCCGGGTCTTCCCGCCGGGCCAGGTCCGCTACGAGTGGATCCCGCGCGAGCAGAACAAGCACGCGGACCGCCTCGCGAACGAGGCGATGGACGCGGGCAAGCGGGGCAGGCAGTGGGAGCCGTCGGTGTCCACGGCGGCCCTGGACACGTCGGCGGCCCGCGCCGCGGCCGCCGCCCCCTCGGGTCCGCCCGGCGACGCGACGGCGGGCGCGGCCCGCGCGAGGGCGGCGCTGGCGGGTGCGGGTACGGGTGCCGGTACGGGCGCGCGTGCCGGTGCGGGCGCCGGTGCGGCCCGCCCGTCCGGTGGGGCTGCCCTCCCCGACGAGGGCCTCTTCGCCGCCGATGCGACCATCGCGGCCCAGGCCCGCGCCTTGGTGGCCACGGCCGCCACGGCCGAGCGCGAGTCCGCGGCGAGCGGCGACTTCGAGGCCGAGGCCGGCCGTGCCGCCCACGGCCGCGCCCGTGCGCAGGTCCCGTCGGCCGGCGGACCGGCCGCAGGGCCGGAGCAGGCCGCGGCCGCTGCCGCGCCCGGCCGGACGGCGGTGAGTGGACAGCCCGGTGCACAGGAGCCGGTGTCCGCCGCGCCCGGCGGCGAAGGTGCCGCCCGCACCAGCGGGGCCGCCGCGCCCGGTTGGGGGGCGCCCGACATGGGAGCCCCTGCCACGTTCGTGCTGTTGCGGCACGGGGAGACCGCGCTCACGCCCGAGAAGCGGTTCTCCGGGAGCGGGGGTGCCGACCCCGTGCTGTCGGCCGCCGGGCTGCGGCAGGCCGACGCCGTCGCCGCGGCGCTCGCCGCACGCGGCACGATCCAGGACATCGTCAGCTCGCCGCTGAAGCGGTGCGTGCAGACCGCCGAGGCCGTCGCCGTCCGTCTCGGGCTCGACGTACGGATCGAGGACGGCCTCCGCGAGACCGACTTCGGGGCCTGGGAAGGGCTGACCTTCGCCGAGGTACGCGAGCGGTACGCCGAGGACCTCGACGCCTGGCTCGCCTCGCCCAAGGCCGCCCCGACCGGCGGCGGCGAGAGCTTCGCGACCGTCGCCCGCCGCGTCTCGGCGACCCGGGACCGGCTGACCGCCGCGTACCCCGGCCGTACCGTCCTCCTCGTCACCCACGTCACGCCCATCAAGACCCTGGTGCGGCTGGCCCTCGGCGCGCCGCCGGAGTCGCTGTTCCGGATGGAGCTGTCGGCGGCCTCGCTGTCGGCTGTGGCGTACTACGCGGACGGCAACGCCTCCGTACGCCTCCTGAACGACACCTCGCACCTGAGGTGACCTGATGCGGCACGGGAGGGCGGGGCCACGCAAAGCCGTGGCCCCGCCCCCGTTCCCGTAGCACCATCATCGCCATGACCTGGCACATCACCGAGAACGCCGCCGCCTTCCGCGCTGCCGCCCATGACCACTTCGCCGCCGACCCCGCGCGCAACACCGTGCTGCTCACCCTCAGCGAGGGCGCCCGGAGACGGCCCATCGCGTCCGCCCGGTACGGCTGGTGGGCCGAGCCGGACGGCCGGGTCACCGGAGCCTTCCTGCTCACGCTGCCCCACGAGCCGGCGCTCGGACCGATGCCCGTCGTGGCCGCCCGTGCCCTCGCACATGCCCTGCCGGACGCGGCGGAGGTGACGACCGTACGGGGCGAGGAGGCGCCGGCCGAGGCGTTCGCGCGGGAACTGTGCCGGACGTCCGGCCGGTCCTGGACGACCACGCGCCGGATGCGGCTCCACCGGCTCGGCGACCTCACCCCGCCGCACCCCGCGCCGCCGGGCCGGGCGCGGGTGGCGGGCGCCGCGGACATTCCGCTGGCCGTGGAGTGGATGCGGCACTTCGCCCGTGACATCGGGGAGGACGACGACGTCGACTTCACCCCGAACATCGAGCCGCGCGTCGCCGAAGGCCGTCTCCACCTCTGGGAGAACGACGACTCCGGGCCGGTGTCCATGGCGAGCGTCTCGCAGGTCGTCGCGGGCCAGGCCCGGGTGTCACCGGTGTTCACGCCCGCCGGGCAGCGCGGCCGCGGTTACGCGGCCGCCGTCACCACCGCGGTCAGCCGCGCCGCGCTGGACGCCGGGGCGGAGCAGGTCCTGCTCTTCACGGACGTGGCCAACCCGACGAGCAACGCGCTGTACCGTCGGCTCGGGTACCGCCCGGTGATCGACCACGTGGGCCTGACTCTCTCCTGACGACCGGTCAGTCGGCTCGCAGCCCCGCCGCCTCGCGCGCCAGCGACTCCACCCGGGCCCAGTCGCGGGCCGCGAGGGCCTCGGGGGGCAGCATCCACGTACCGCCGACGCAGCCCACGTTGGGCAGCGACAGGTACGAGGGGGCCGAGTTCAGGGAGACGCCGCCGGTCGGGCAGAAGCGGGCCCGGGGGAGCGGGCCGGCGAGCGACGTGAGGTACGGGACGCCGCCCGCGGCCTCCGCCGGGAAGAACTTCATCTCGCTCACCCCGAGTTCGAGCAGCGCGACGACCTCAGAGGTGGTCGAGACGCCCGGCAGGAACGGCACGCCGGAGGCCTTCATGGCGTCCAGCAGGCGCTCGGTCCAGCCGGGGCTCACGAGGAAGCGGGCCCCCGCCGCGACCGCGTCCGCGACGCAGGCCGGCGAGACGACGGTGCCGGCGCCGACGACCGCGTCCGGGACCTCGGTGGCGATCGCCCGGATCGCGTCGAGCGAGGCCGGGGTCCGCAGCGTCACCTCGATCGCGTGCAGCCCGCCCGCGACCAGCGCCCGGGCCAGCGGCACGGCATCGGCGGCGTCCTCGATCACGACGACCGGGACGACGGGTGCCAGGTCGAGCACGGAGGGCGGCGCGGAGGTCATGAGCCGCATCCTGCCGGTACGTAACAGTGTGCGCAACGAGCGTTGCGCGCTGTGCAACGAGTGGGATCGGCTCGCCGGGTGCCGCCAGGGGCGGATGCCCTCGCCCGCCCGGCACGGGCAGCCTCCGCCCCCCTGTGCCTGCCCTAGTGGATCTCCTCCACCAGTACGTCCAGCGCCCCCGCCTTTCCGCCCTCCTCCACCACGTAGCCCAGATCCCGCAGCGCCTCCACCAGTTCCGCCGGGTCCTTCGGGGACGTCCCCGACTCCAGCAGGCTGCGGACGATCCGCCCCTTCGTCGCCTTGTTGAAGTGGCTGACCACCTTCCGGGTCGGCGCGTGCAGGACCCGTACCGTCGCCGTTCGGGCCGCCGTCTCGCCCTTCGGCTTCCAGGCCGACGCGTACGCCGAGGAGCGCAGGTCCAGGACGAGACCGTCCCCGGCCGCCTCCGGCAGGACCGTCGTCATCGCGGCCCGCCAGTGCGCGCCAAGGGCGCCGAGCCCCGGGAGCTTCACGCCCATCGAGCAGCGGTACGACGGGATCCGGTCGTCCACCCGGACCGCGCCCCACAGCCCCGAGAAGACCAGCAGCGACGCCCGCGCCCGCTTCCGGGCCGCCGCGTCCAGCGTGGCCAGGCCCAGTGCGTCGTACAGCACGCCCGTGTAGATCTCGCCGGCCGGCCGGGCCCCCGCCGTCCGCAGCTCCGTGTTCTTGGCGACCTCGCCACGCAGACCCTCACTCAGCCCGAGCACCTCGCGGGCCTTCTCCTCGTCGGCGGCGCACAGCTCGACCAGCTCGTCCAGAACCGCCGCCCGCGCCTCGGCCAGGCCCGGCAGGGACAGGGACTCCGGCTTGAGCGGCGTCCCGCGTCCCGATGCGGCCTTACCCTCCGACGGCGGCAACAGCACGAGCACGGTGGTTCTCCTTCGTACGTCCAGGGGCTGGGGGTGCGGCCCCAGAGCGTTCAGCCTACAAAGTGCCGGGCACCGCCCCCCGCCATACGCTCGGTCCATGCCCCGCCGCCACATCCACGTGACCGGCGCAGCCGAGGCTCCGCTGCGGGCCGCTCTGCGCGCACTCCGTACCGAGCTCGCGATCCCCGACGCGTTCCCGCCGGCCGTCCTCGCCGAGGCGGAGGCGGCGGCCAAGGCGCCGCGCCTCCCTGGCCACGACGCCACCGACATCCCGTTCTGCACGATCGACCCGCCGAACGCCACCGACCTCGACCAGGCGATGCACCTGACCCGCCGCGCCGACGGCGGCTACCGCGTGCACTACGCCATCGCCGACGTCGCCGCGTTCGTCGCGCCCGGCTCCGCGCTCGACGCCGAGGCCCACCGCCGGGTCCTCACCCTCTACTTCCCCGACGGCAAGGTGCCCCTCCACCCCGCCGTCCTTTCCGAGGGCGCCGCGAGCCTCCTGCCCGGCGAGCCCCGCCCCGCCCTGCTGTGGCGGATCGACCTCGACGCCGAGGGCCGCCGCGTCGCCACCGACGTACGCCGCGCCCTCGTCCGCAGCCACGCCAGGCTCGACTACGCGGGCGTGCAGCGGCAGATCGACTCCGGTACGGCCGAGGAACCGATCGCCCTGCTCAAGGACATCGGACTGCTCCGGGAGGCCCTCGAAGCGGAACGCGGCGGGATCTCCCTGAACGTGCCGGAGCAGGAGGTCGTGCAGCAGAACCACTCGTACGCCCTCGACTACCGTGCCCCGCTGCCCGCCGACGGCTGGAACGCCCAGATCTCCCTCCTGACCGGCATGGCCGCCGCCGACCTCATGACCGCCGCCGGCACCGGCATCCTGCGGACGCTCCCCACCGCGCCCGTCGGCGAGGTCGCCCGGCTGCGCCGCTCCGCGCACGCCCTCGGGGTCGATTGGCCGCACCACGTCTCGTACGCCGACGTCGTCCGCTCCACCGACCCCACCGACCCGCGCCACGCCGCCTTCCTGCAGGAGTGCACCACCCTGCTGCGCGGCGCCGGCTACACCGTCTTCACCGACGGCAGAGTCCCGAGCCCCGCCGTCCACGCCGCCGTCGCCGACGAGTACACGCACTGCACCGCGCCGCTGCGCCGCCTCGTCGACCGGTACGCGGGCGAGCTGTGCGTCGCCGCCGTGGCGGGCGATGAGCCGCCGGAGTGGGTACGGGCGGCGCTCCCCGCACTCCCCGACGCGATGGCGAGCGGCTCGCGGCGCGCGAACACCCTCGAGCGCGAGACCGTCGACATCGTCGAGGCGGCGCTGCTCGCGGACCGTATCGGTGAGGTCTTCGACGCGTACGTGATCGATGTGAAGGAACGCGAACCGGCCGTCGGGACCGTCCACCTGGAGGACCCCGCGGTCGTCGCCCGGATCGAGGGCGGTACGGATCCGCTGCCGCTCGGGGAGTGGCTGCGGGTCCGGCTCACGCAGGCGGAACCGGGGTCGGCGAAGGTTCGTTTCGCTCCCGCATGAGGGCCGTCAGGGCCCGGTACAGCGCGCGGGCGTCGTCGGCGTGGCAGCGCACGAGCCGCACGGGGCGGGGCGCGCCGAGGAACCGGGGTGCGTCGACCGGCTCGGTCAGCTCGATGGTGAGGGAGGTCTGCGCGCCGACGGCCAGATTCAGCTCGCCCTCCTTCTTCTCGTGGGTGAAGACCAGTTCGTTCCGGACGGCCGCGATCCGGTCGAGCGGGATACGGAGGTCGAGTGCCTTGCGCAGGCGGAGCGTGTCGGGGGTGAGGACATGGGGCCGGGTCACGGAGGCGGCGTGCACCCCGAGGACGAACAGCACCCCCGAGTACACGTCCACGACCAGCACGATCGCGTGGACGACGGGCCAGTCGGCGAGCATGTACGACATGCCGACGGTCTCCACTAGGCAGACGAACGCGAAGCCGTACATCAGGGCGGCCTGATCGCGGGCGTGCGGGAACGCCTGGTCGCCGGGGCGTACGCCGGTGCGGTGCCGGGCCACCCACAGGGCGAGGCTCGCAAGGAGCCGCAGCTCGTGCCCGACGAGCCGCAGCACGGGCTCGGGGACCAGTTCCCCGAGGGCCTTGCGGGCGGAGAGGCCGCGCCGCCGGAGGCGTACGTACGCCACGAGGCCGGCGGCGAGGAGCAGGAGGCTCGCGGCCTCGGCGGCGGTGAGGACGGGCGCGGGTATCCGTACGCCGGCGACGAGACAGACGACGAGGGCGACCTCGGCGGGCAGGGCGGCGTAGGCGACTCCGCGCAGGAGCCGGATCACGGCGTCACCGGGCCCGCTCCTGGACCAGGCGGAGCGCGAGGTGGACGGCGGCGGTCTGGGCGGGGGAGAAGTCGCCGAAGAAGGCCTCGGCGAGCCGCCCGTCCGGCATGCCCCGCTCTCCGAGCTGCGCGGCCAGCGAGTCCGGCAGCAGCCCGGCCAGCGCCCGCCCCGCCTCCGCCACGCGCGGGTCGTCCACGTCGGCGTCGGCGAGGGCGTCGAGCCGGGCGTACACGTCATGGGCACGGGCGACGACCTGCGGGTCCTCGGTCATGGTGTGCATCGCGCCGATGAGCTGGGAGCGCTCCTCGTCGGGCGCCACGGTGTCGAGGAGGGCGAGCAGCTCCCGGTCCTTGGCGGCCATGGGGGACTCCGGGACCTCACCCAGACCCGCGAACAGCTCGGCCAGCTCCGCCGACACTGGCCCCTCGGCGGTCAGCCGCCCGGCCCGCGCCTCCCCGAGCAGCTCGGCGAGCCGCGCCCGCCGCTCCCGGATCACGGCCTCCTGCCGCCCGAGGTCCGCGTCCAGCTCCTCAAGCACCTCCACCAGCTCCCGCCCCTCGTCGTCGGCAACCACGTCCCGCACCTCGTCGAGCCCGAGCCCGAGCTCCGCGAGCCGCCGGATCCGCGCGAGCAGCACGGCGTCCCGGATCCCGTACTCGCGGTAACCGTTGGCCCGCCGCACGGGCTCGGGCAGCAGCCCGAGATGGTGGTAGTGCCGCACGGCCCGCGGGGTGACCCCGACGAGCGCGGCGATCTCGCCGATTCGCATGACCCCAGTACAAACCCTGACGCTGCGACAAGGTCAAGCGGCGCCGATTTCACGATCGAGGGAACGACGTTGATCCCGCAGGAGGCGCCTACCTCTGAGTCCGACACTGACCACATGAGTGATGACGCCGCATTCCTGCTGGAGGGGTTCCTCTCACTGGGCACGCCCGAGGGCTTCCGGGCGGAGCTGGTCGAGGGGGAGATCGTCGTGACACCGCCGCCGGAGGGGGATCACGAGCGCTGCATCAGCAGGATCGTCCGCCAGATGTACAGGCGTTCCCGGACCGGCATGACGTGGTCCGGGAACAAGGGCCTCACGCTGAAGGCAGCTCCTGGTCGGCCGAGGGACCATGTCATCCCGGACGGCACTTTCGCGCCGGAGGCGGATCGCCTGTTCCACGGCGCCGAGCCATGGATGCCGTGCGAAGGGGTGGCGATGGCGATGGAGGTCACCGGTGGCCGCCCGAACCTTGACCGCGAGACCAAGCGTCGCTGTTACGCGCGCGGACGTATCCCGCTCTACCTCCTCGTGGACCGGGGCACCTCCAGGGTGACGCTCTTCGGCGACCCGGAGGGCGGCGACTACAGGGAGGCGCACATGGTGTCGTTCGGGAAGTCCCTCCCCCTCCCCGACCCCTTCGGCTTCGACCTGGAGACGGCCGACTTCGTCTGAAACGCCAGGTAGCATGACGGGTACGGCAGACGAGCCGGGCGGGCGGCCGCGTGGGGATTTTCGGGTCCTCCCGAGGAACGTCCGGGCTCCACAGGGCAGGGTGGTGGCTAACGGCCACCCGGGGTGACCCGCGGGACAGTGCCACAGAAAACAGACCGCCGGGGACTTCGGTCCTCGGTAAGGGTGAAACGGTGGTGTAAGAGACCACCAGCGCCTGAGGTGACTCAGGCGGCTAGGTAAACCCCACCTGGAGCAAGGTCAAGAAGGGACACCTCGGTGTCCCTGCGCGAACGCTTGAGGGCTGCCCGCCCGAGTTCGCGGGTAGACCGCACGAGGCCGGCGGCAACGCCGGCCCTAGATGGATGGCCGTCACCCCGACGACCGCGAGGTCCCGGGGTACAGAACCCGGCGTACAGCCCGACTCGTCTGTCGTTGGGGCTCGGACCTGGGGTTTTCTCCGGGGCCGGGCCCCGTCTTGTGCCCTCGCACCTACCGCAGTCTTTTTCGCGCGTGTGCCTTCGATGTGCCCGCGCTCTACCGGGGTTTCCCTCTATGTCGTCCCCCGCCGTGATGCACCAGGCGGGGGCGTTCCGGCATGTCCGAAACGCAGCGGAGCCCCCAGGTGCGCGCTCCTTGGCACGCCTGAGGGCTCCGATACCCGCCACTCCGCGTTTTCGCGGTTCACGTCCCCCAGTGTCGCCAAACTCTTCGGGACGAGGACCGCTGAGAGCGAGCAGAGCGGCGAAGGCCGCTTCTGCTCACACACAGAGAGCGCGCTCGGCCCTCGCATTTCAGAGGGACACGCGCGCTGTTCTGCCAGCGGCAGAACACCGGCCGGACCGGGCTCGAAGATCACTACAGTCCAGTCTCATGACGGCGATTACGACGCGCACGGTCGAGTACCCGGCGGACGGTTTGACGATGATCGGGCACCTCGCGCTCCCGACCGGCATCGACCGCCGGCCCGCGGTGCTGCTCGGACCAGAGGGCATGGGGCCCAGCGACGTCGAGCACCGCCGGGCCGATGCCCTCGCCGAGCTGGGATACGTAGCGCTGGCCTTCGACCTTCACGGCGGACGCTATTTGGGCGACCCCGAGGAGATGCTGGCCCGTTGCATACCACTGCTCTCTGATCCCGACCGAATGCGGGGCATCGGCCATGCGGCGCTCGACGTGTTGCGCACCGAACCGCGGACCGACCCCGACCGGATCGCCGCCGTCGGCTACGGCACCGGGGGCGCCATCGGGCTGGAACTCGGGCGCAGCGGCGTCAACCTGCGCGCGATCGGGACAGTCAACGCACCGACCACGGGCCGACCGGGCGAGGCAGCGCGCATCCGCTGCCCAGTGTGGGCCGGGGTCGGGTCGGAAGACCCGATCATGCCGCCCGCGCAACGGAACGCGTTCACCGCCGAGATGCAGGCCGCAGGCGTCGACTGGCGCCTCACGGTCTACGGCGGCGCCTTGCACGCCTTCCACCACCCGCCGGTCGACCACCCCACGGTCCCCGGCGTCGGCTACCACCCACAGCACGCGCAGCGAGCCTGGCGCGACGTCGTCGACCTGCTCGCCGAGTGCCTGCCCGTGACGGAGGATCTGGGGGCATGACCCCGGCAAACAGCCTGGCGCCAGGCCTGGCCCGCGTCGGGCACTGACAGTCCCCTCTCCTCAGGTCCGCACAGCAGAACCACATTCGGGCGGTGTATTCGATCGCGGAGTCGCGTTCGCAACTGCCGCAGCAAATAACGGGTTTACTGCGACGGAGCCCCTGCCGTGATCGTCGCGACCTGCGGCGGTCCGTTCCGGTCGCCAGGGCGAGGTGTACGCATTTACTGCGGCTTCACCGTACTGACCACGTGCGAACTCGTATCAAGATCAACTCATTGCCCCTTTGGCACGTATCTCGGCTGGACCCCTCGTAGCGGGGTGCTGTCCGCGTACTCGGCGAAGCGCTCACCCGGATACACCTGAACGTGCTCGGCTCAGCGGCGTCGGTTGGGACGCGTGCCGACGTCGGCAGGCCCCGTAGGGTGGCCTGATGTTCGATCGGTTTGAGATCAGAGTGCTGCCGCCGGGGCCCCGGTTCGCTGCTCAGCTGCGGTTCTGGGTCAACGGCGAGGACGTGGTCGAAGGCGCAGTCGAAGAGGGGGGCCGCGGGCCGTTCGCAGCTGATGCGCTGCCCGCCGGCCGCCCCAGTCCCCTGCAGGCGACCAGCGAAGCGCGGCGCGTGGAGCTGGGAGAACCCGAGTGCTCTGGCGGTTGCTGCGGTTTCCTGTCCGTGGTCGTGCAGCGGTGCGGGGACATTGTGCAGTGGTCGGACTGGCAGGTTCCGTACGCCCCGGCAGCCCCACCGCCCGAATTTCACTTTGCCGCGAGCCAGTACGACACCGAAGTGGCTCGCGCTGAGGCAGACCGGTGGTGGCAGGTCCCCACGTAGCCCAGCACGGCGCGGCTACCTGTCTCCAGCTCCCTGGCCTAGCAGGCTCACGACATCGCGGCCCGCGCGTACGTCCTGCTCGCGCAGCTCGCGATCAAGAACTACCAGGGCATGGCGTGGGTGGCGGCCGAGCGGGCGCGAGGCGCAGGCGGAGCTGACGGGGAACCCGGTGGTGATGGGCGAGGCCGCGCACTCCATGGGCGTCTCCTTGCGCCGGAGCGGTGACTATCAGGCCGCCATCGACCATCTCCAAGAAGCGGCAGCACGGTTGGGGCAGCATCCGGATGAACTTGCGATGCGGGGCACGCTGATGCTGACGGCTTCGTACAGTGCCGCGCAGGCCGGATGGCGGTCGCAGGCCATGGATCTGATCGGAGAGGCCGAGGAGACGGCGAAGCGCCGGGAGACGGCCGCGCAGCGGCTCTATATCCCGGGCGAGTTCGGAGAGGCTCAGACGCGGGGGTTCCGGATCAGCGTCCACCACGCGCTCGGCGAGGACGATCGCGCGCTGACGTACGCGGAGAAGCTCGGCCCGCGACGGCTGCCGACGGCCGAGCGGCGGGGGCGGATGTGTATGGACGTCGCGCGGGTCTGGCAGGCACTGGATGAGCCCGAGAAGACTTTCCACGCGCTCCGTGCCCTGGCGTCGTATGCGCCGGAGGAAGCGGCCCGGGACTGTCTGATGACGAAGGACGGCAGCATGAGCGAGGACGGCCGGATCTTCCGTGAGGCGTGGATCGCCGGCGTGAAGTAGCACTTTCCCGGCGAGCCGAAGCCGGGCTACATCGCGCCCTGGGACGACACCCCGGAGTGGGAGAGGCAGTCCGCCGCCGCGGTCTACGGGCAGGTGCGCGACTTCGTCCAGGTAAGCGGCGGACAGACGGCCAAGCTCAGCCGCGAGCAGAAGGGCCGGTTCGTCGCGCTGTGCTGGATCGCGCAGATCCACAAGCACGTCGACAACCCGAAGCTGGGCTACGTCGCCGACTGGGACGCGCTCCCCGAATGGCAGCAGCAGACCGATGCCGACATCTTCGAGCACATCGAGCAGACCATCTGACTACGTAACCGACGAAGCCCCGCTCGTCCGGACTTCTCCGTGGCGGGGGCTTCGTGTTGGGTCAGCGGCGCCAGCGTTCCGGGTCGGGGCCCTTGCAGGTGTAGACGACCCCCTTCTTACTGACTCCTGTCGATCCGGGGGTGGAGCAGTAGGCCCCGGGGGTGACGGTGCCGACGCTGCCGCTTCCGCCGGAGCCGGAGGAGTCGCCCGAGGACGAGGTACTTGAGTCGTCCGAATCCGGGTCGTCGTACGTGGGCGTGGGCTTCGGGTGCAGGTCGGTGTAGAGCTCGGCGGGGCACTTCGTGCCGGGTGCGACCAGGTGCACGTTCGGGTTGGCGTACTCGGGGATGAGTGCTGCGCCAGCCTTCGGACCTTGGAAGCACACGATCCAGTTCGCGTAGTTCTTGGGGAGGTCCACGTCGTCGTAGGCGCTGCCCGCCGCCAGCTCGCGGACGACGAGATCCTCGATCGCCTTCTCAGCGGCGGCGAACGGCTTGCCGACGACCGCGGGCATTGTGGGCTTCGGCGTGGGAGTAGGCGACGGCGTCGGGCTCGGGGACGCTGTCGGGGAGGTGGTGGCGCTCCGCGTGACGGCGGGCTGTGCCTTGGCGTCGTCCTTCGGGTCCTTCGGCGAGTCGCCGAGGAACGGCGTGCCACCAGCGCCGGGCCGGGGCCGGGGGATACGGATACGGGTACGGGTACGGCGGCTGGCCGTACGGCGGGGGCTGCTGGGGGTAGCCGTAGCCGGGCGGCGGCGTCGACATCATGAACTCCTGGGGGACGTGAAGTTGAGCGGCGCTCAACATACACAGGAGGTTCACGCTCCGTACGCTCCGTGCCTGAAACGAGACGACCCCGATTTCCGGCTACGGCGGGACGGCCCAGCATCAGGTCGCCCCCGTCCTCCTGGTGGTTATGGAGGCGGGGGCCTTTGAGGTATGCGCGGGCGGCGTCAGCTGTCGCCGGTTCCCGCCTGGGCGGCTGCGGCCGGGTGAGCAGGGCCGTGGAAGTGCTCGATTCCCTCCCATGGGGAAGGGCCGCCGAGTTGCCAGTCAAGGGGGTCTTGCTCGGGGTCCAACGAGCGCCGAGCGGCGTTCACGAAGTCCTTCTGTGCTTCGATCATCGCCGTGTGGATGGGGCGAAGGTCTTCGTAGTTCCTGGGGCGTCCGTCGAAGAGCAACGTAAGTTGTTCGATCTGCTCGCAGATGCGCACAGCGTCCGGGACGACACTGCGGTCTGCGACCAGGCTCATGGCGGCCAGGGCGGCATGAAAGTCAGGCCAGGCAAGGGCGCCATCATCGGGCATGCGGTTGTTCGTGTACGCATCCCGGAGTTCGATTTCGATGCTGGAGAACCGCGTCAAGAAGTCTTCATACGCGGCCATTTTCTTGTCTCGTATCCATTGCCGGTCCTGGGTGCGTCGCCCGAAGGCGGCACCCAGGTACACGCCGAGGACAGTGGCGGCGGCGCCGACGGCAGTGGGTATCAATACGCCCCAAGGGGCCATGTCAGTTCTCCTTCTTGGTTGGGCATCAGGCTGCCACTGAAAATGATCGGCCCCCGTCCTCCTCCTGGAGGTGGGGGCCTTCGAGATGGGCGGGTCAGTGCGTTGCCGTGTGCCAGCGCCACACGGCGGCGACGCGACGGTACGCGGCGAGAAGATCGGCGGATTCCAGCGGTCGTTGCAACACGTGTTCGTGTCAAGGCGGCTGTGATCTCCGGCGCGAACATCCCCGACGTGCCGCCCGAGCAGCCCTCGGCCTGCTCATGGCCCTCCTCGTCGAAGAGCGACACGAGCAACTGCGAGTTCGCGGGGTCGTCGAGGGAGCTCGTCACGGCGGCCGACCCGTACTCTCGCGGATCGAAGCTGACTCCTGCCTGCCCGAATCGATGAGCGTCGAGCCCGCCAGGTCGAGCACCCCGAAAGGCCCTCCGATCCTGTACTTCGACAACGGACACGGCTGGCTCCGGTACACGTTCGTGCGGCGGACCGAGGACCCTCAGATCCTCGCCGAGGAGGTGTTCTGGCAGTGACCGAGACCGCAGACCAGGCGCGGGCCAAGCTGCCGGGCGCGGTGGGGGGCGGGTGAGGGGGATGATGACCTCCCGGCCGGTCTCGCCGACGAGCGCGGGGTGGGCCCGTACACGATGGCGGCTATGCCCCGGCGTACAGCCCGACTCGTCTGCCCCTGCTCCCCCGATCAGGGGCAGATCACTACCTGCGCCGCGTAGCTGAGGCCCGCGCCGAAGCCCATCAGCAGGATGGGGTCCCCCGGTCGGACGTGGCCGAGGTCGATGAGGCGGGACAGGGCCAGGGGGACGGACGCCGCCGAGGTGTTGCCCGTCTCCACGATGTCGCGGGCGATGGCGGCGTCGGTGGCGCCGAGGCTTGCCGCGAGGCGTTCGATCATCCGCAGGTTCGCCTGGTGGGCGACGAAGCCCTTGAGGTCCGCGGGGGAGAGCCCGGCCCGCGCACAGGCCGCCTCGGCGACCGCGACCAGCTCCGTCGTCACCCAGCGGTAGACGGCCTGGCCCTGCATCGTCACGCTGCCGCGCCGGTCGGGGATGGCGATCAGCCCGGCCTTGTCACCGTCCCCGCCCCACACCGTGGGATGGATCCCCGCGTGCTCGGCCGCGACGACGACCGCGGCGCCGGCTCCGTCGGCGAAGACCGTCGCCGTGTCCACGTCCTCGGGGTCCACCCAGTCGGTCATCCGCTCCGCGCCGATGACCAGCGCGCAGCGACTCGTATGGGAGCGGATCAGGCCGTCGGCGATGCCGAGGCCGTAACAGAAGCCTGCGCAGGCGGCGTTGACGTCGAAGGCCGCCACGTGCGGGATGCCGAGCAGCGCGGCCACGGACCCCGCGCCGTTCGGCATGGGCGAGGGCATGGAACAGGTGGCCAGCACAAGCAGGTCGACATCCGCCGGGGTGAGACCGGCCGCCGAGAGGGCTTTGGCGCCCGCGGTCGCGGCCATCCCGGCGACGGAATCGTCCGTACCGGCGTAGCGCCGCTCGCGTATGCCCACGCGCCGTTCGATCCACTCCGCCGAGACACCGAGAGATTCAGCCAGCTCGTGGTTGCCGACGACTCTTTCCGGGCGGGTGCCGGCGACGGCCGCAATGCGGGATCCGGGTGCGGCGTCGAGGGCGGTCAGGGGAGACGAAGAGAACAACGTAAGACCCTCCGGTGATCTCCGTACGCCACTGCTCGGCGATCCGGAGTGGGACAACTTGCCTGTCTAGACCAGTAGTTGAGCTTCCGTGCGTGCTCTTTGTGACGTAACTCACAGGGAGTGTCGGGGTGTCAGGCCACGATCTTCCTTAGTGTCGAGCCGACGGGGGATTGGTTGGTTATCGGCGCGTTCGACGCCCTTGGGGGAGGCGGCGGCCCGCCTGTGTGCCGGTGGGGCATTCCAGCCATGGAATCCATCCGCTCCCCCTGTGGCGATGATTTCCACAACGAGCTGGAGAGCACATGAACGGGGACCACCTTCCGATCGGCGAATCCGCCGAATCCGCCGAACCCGCGGAGACGAGAACGATCGTGGCGGGCGGCCGTGCGGCCTCCGTCGAGCCGTCGGCCTTACAGGAACTGACCCCACGGGAGCGGGAAGTGCTCAGCCTGCTGCCGGACTGCGGGGGGAACCGAGAGCTCGCCCGCCACCTCGGCATAGCGGAGCGGACCGTGAAAGCCCACCTGACCAGCATCACCAGGAAGCTCGGGCTACGGAACAGGGTGGAGGCCGTGCTCCTGTCGGTGCGGTGGGCGCAGGAGCTCCGCCCCGACGCACCGGACCTGGCCGGGCACTCCACCCCGGCGTACCCCTCGCCGTGAGCGTGCCCCTCGGCGTGAGCCTGCCCCTCGCGGTGGACGTGCCGAAGGGGGTGCCAGGGCCCGGCGAGACGACCGTACGGACGCTCTGGATTCCCGATCACGCCGCGGCCGCCGCGTCGGGCGCCTGGGTCCTGGATGCCGATGAGAGGCGGCGCGCCGCGCGGTTCCAGGATCCGGCGGCCCGCGAGCGCTATGTCACCTCCCATGTCGGGCTCCGGGTGCTGCTCGGCGCGCACCTGGGGCTGGCCCCGCAGGACATCGCGTTCTTCCGTGAGCCGTGCGGCATGCCCGGCTGCGGCGCGCCCCATGGACGTCCGGCGGTCACCGGCCATCCGGAGGCGCAGTTCTCGCTCTCGCACGCCGGGGACGTCGTGCTGTACGCGCTGTCCGGCTCGCCGGTCGGCGCCGACGTCGAGGCGAAGGAGGTGGCGCGGGACAGCCTGGAACGGAGCGGAGGACGGCTGCACCCGGACGAGCGGCGTGCGCTCGCCGCCCTGCCCGCCGAGTCGCGTCACGAGGCACTCCTGGGTTGTTGGGTACGGAAGGAGGCGTATCTCAAGGGCATCGGAACCGGGCTGCCCGGGGGGCTCGGCACCCATCACGTCGGCCTCGCCGCGGAGTTCGCCCCGGCCTGGGCGCCGGCCGGGCCCGCCGGCTGGTCCGTCGTGGACGTGCCGGCGCCCGACGGGTACCGGGCCGCCGTCGCCCTCCGCGTACCGGACGCTATGCCGGACATCGGGGCGGGTGGACCGTCCCCGTCGGTACGGGTGGCCGAACTGCGGCTGCGCTGAGGCGTGTCCGGCCGTACGTGTCCGGCCGTACGTGTCCGGCCGTACGTGTCCGGCCGTACGTGCCCGGCCGTACGTGCCCGGTCGTACGCGCCCGGCCGTACGTGCCCGACCGCACGCGCCCCGTCCCGCCCGGTCCCCCGCCCGGCGGGACGACGCGCATGCCGGCTAGCCCTCCTGCCCGGCGGCGCCGACCACCTTGTTGAGGCGGTGCATCCGTGTCGCCAGGCTCATCCGGCCCTCCAGACGGAACGCCGGCGGGCGTCGGCCGTCCACGTCGTCGAAGCCGTACTCGACCGCCAGATCGCCGGTGCTGAGCACCTGCCCCGACCGTTCCATGACCTCGGGGTCGGCGAGCAGCGCCGCGACCGCCCGGCCCACGTACTCCGGGGAGTGCACCACCGACGCGGGCCCGTCGCCCATCGCCTCCCAGGCCGCCTCCACCCGCTCCGTACGGACGAAGCCGGGGTGCAGGGAGGTCACCGCGATGCCGCGCTTGCGCAGGTCGGCGGCGAAGCCCCGGCACATGCGGTCGGAGGCCGACTTGAACACGTCGTAGGCGACCTGTCCGAGGTAGATGTCCCCGTCGGAGAAGCTGATGCCCACGACGAGGCCACTGCCCTGCGGCAGCATCAGCGGGACCAGTCGGCGCGTGATGTCGTACTGTGCGCGCAGCGAGGTCTCGAACAGGTCGTACCGCCACATCGGCTGGTCCCAGAAGGCCGCGTCGAAGCGGACCTCGTGGGAGCGCTCGTACCCTCCCCAGGCGTTGTTGACCAGCAGGTCGAGCCGGCCGTGGTCGGCCCGTACCCGCTCGACGAGCGCCTCATTGTCCGCCGGTACGCCGTGGTCGCAGCGCACGGCGATGCCCTTGCCGCCGCGGCGGGTGACCTCGTCGGCGGTGTCGTCCACCGTGCCGGGCAGGCCCTCGGTGCGGTCACCGCCGCGTGTGCTGCGGCCCGTGACGTACACGGTCGCCCCCGCGGCGCCGAGGGCGAGCGCGATGCCACGGCCCACCCCCCGGCTCGCCCCGGTGACCACGGCCACCTTCTCCCCCAGGTCAGGGGGGTTCCAGCCATCGTTCACGCCAGTGTCCTTCCGTTCTGTCCGGCTCTAGCCGAGGTGAGCCGCGGCGTACTCCAGGCTCGTCGCGTAGGCCGCCTGATCGTCGACGTGCGGGATGCCGTAGCGCTCGCGCAACTCGGGCATGGAGGTGGGCAGTACGCCACCGCTGCAGCGGGTGACCTCGCTGACGTCCCGCAGTACGGAGAGGTACGAGCGGGTCATCGGCGCGGTGCGCGCGATGGCGTCGGGGTCGAGCTCGTCGGGGTTCACCAGCGGCGGGAGGGACAGCGTGCGCCCCTGCCCGGCCGCGTGCTTGACGAGCACCTGGAGACAGGCCTCGATGTCCATCGCCTCCGGCCCGTACGTCACCCAGAACTCGCCCTCGTCGTCGCCGAGTTCGATGGCGCGCAGCACCGCCTTCGACAGCAGGTCCTGCGGGACGAAGTCCATGCGGATGCCCGGGTGCGCGGGGAGGAACGGAGCCCTGCCGCGGCCGAGCCAGTCGGACATCAGCTGGACGATCTGGCCCTGCGAGGTCCAGCCCGTCGTGGAGTCCCCGATGAGGTTGGTCGGCCGGAAGACGGTGTGGGGCAGGCCGCTGTCGCGCAGGAGCTGTTCCGCCTCGTGCTTGGAGCGGATGTAGTTCCGGCAGACGTTGTCCTCGCGCAGCGGGACGGGCGAGGTCTCCGCGAGGGCGGCGACGAAGGCCGTACTCATGAAGTGGACTGTCGCGCCCGACCGTTCGGCGAACTCGATGACCCGGCGCGTGCCCTCGACGTTGATCGGGCGGTAGCGGTCGGCGGGCAGGCCCCACTCGGTCAGGCCCGCCGAGTGGATGACGACGTCGACCTCGGCGGCGAGCGAGGCGTAACTGTCCTCGTCGAGCCCGAACCGTTCCCGCGTCAGATCGCAGCGCACCGCCGGGCCGTCCGCCTCCGGCACCGGTGCGCTGTGGGTGGCGACGAGGATGCGCGGCCCTTCGGGCTCGCGGAGGATCTCGCGGAGGATGGAGCGGCCGACGACGCCGGACGCCCCGGTGAGCAGTACCGTACGCCGACTGTTCATGCGCGGGAGTCCTGCCAGTTCATCAGCCGCGTCATCGCGCGGGCGCCGACGTACAGAGCCGGTTCGGGCGGGAACGCGGCCGGCTGCTTGCGCCGCTCGTCGTCCACGAAGAGCAGCTGGGAGTAGAGGGTGTCCTTGCCGAGAGCGAGGTCGCGCAGCACCTTGCCGCCGGTATGGGTGGCGGCGATGCCGTTGCCGCAGAATCCGTAGCCGTAGAGGATGTTGCCGCCGTTGAGGGTGCCGAAGTGCGGTGCGTAGTCACGGACGACGTCGGCGGTTCCGCCGTACGCGTAGCGGAACTCGACATCCCCCCACATGGGGAAGAACCGCAGGAACTCCTTGTGGATCTCGCGGTAGACCTCGGGGCGGTTCATGTTCCGCTGCCGCTTGTCCCGGCCCCAGTAGTACGGGGCGGGGCCGCCGGCGAACATGATGCGGTTGTCGCCGGTGAACCGGGCACAGGTCAGCAGCGCCTTGGCCTCGACCAGGCCCTCGCGCCCGGCCCACTCGACGCGGCCCAGCTGCTCGTCGGTGAGCGGCTCGCTGACCATCGCGTACGTCCAGATCGGCACGACCTTGTTGCGGAACGGCGGGAAGGCGTCCATGTGGACGTTGGTGGCGAGGACCACCTTGTCCGCCTTCACGCGGCCGCCGGTGGTGACGACGGTGGGACGGACGCCCGGCTCCACGCGCAGGCAGGGGGAGTTGTCGTAGATCGTCACGCCCTTCTCCCGCACCACCCGGGCGATGCCGCGGGCGAGCCTGAAGGGATTCACGAGCGCGCCGCCGGTGCGCATGCTGGCAAGGACCGCGGGAGAACCGATGACCGCCATCGACTCCGCCCGGGGCAGGATCTCGGCCTGTGACGCGCCCATCCGCTCGGCGAGGTCACGGTCGTGCTCAAGGCGCCTGAGCTGTCCGGCGTCGGTCGCGACCATCAGATAGTCGTTGGCTTCGTACTGTGCGTCGACGCGGTTCCTGCGGGTGAATCTGCCGATCTCCAGAATCGACCGTCCGACCGCCTGTGACGCCTCCAGCGCGCGCTGCAGCCCGAATTCCTTGACCAGCGCCTGGATGTCCTTGCCGATGGTCGGGGTGACGAATCCGTCGGCGCGGCCCGAATTCCCGTAGCCGGAGTGGTTCGCCTCGACGATACGGATGTCGAGCGCGGGTTCCGCCTCCTTGAGGAAATAGGCGGTCCACAGTCCGGTGAATCCTCCGCCGACAATGCAGACATCGCAGTCGACGTTCTCCCGCAGAGGGGCTTCGACGGTGACCGGCTCGGTGTCGTGCCAATAGACTACGTGTTTGTACGCGTTCAATGAGTGCTCCTCAACGGGCCACCGGTTGTGCTGTGGATCCCGCACGGCCACGGCCTCTGGTCACACGGCTTCGAGGATGATTCTCGACAGGCCCAGATGGCGGTTCCTGAAATGGTCGACCGTCGCGGCCAGATACCGCTCGTAATGGGCGACGTTCACTTCGCCGGCGCACTCCACGGCCTGTGCGCGGTTGGCGCGCAGGCGGCGCAGCCATTCCTGGCAGGTCCTGCTGTAGTGGTCCGGGTCATTGCGGAGGGTGACGACGTCGAAGCGCTTCTCGCTGGACTCCAGGACCTCCGACAGCGCTGGAATCTCGGATTCCGGGAAGATCGTGTCGATGATGAACATCAGGTCGCGCACGGTCTGCTTGTTCATGCGGACGTTGTTGCCCTTGATGTTCGTCTGCAGCGCGATTCTGCCGCCCTCGGGAAGCCAGTCGCGGCAGCGCTCGAAGAACGTGCGGTAGGCCGCCACGCGCTCGTCCCGGGACAGACCCGTGCGGGCGAAGTGCTCAAAGGCGCCGATGGAGATGATGGCGTCGTAGGGCTCGTCCGGCTCGTGGTCGAGCCAGTTCTCCACCCGTATCTCGGTGTTCGGCAGGGCGAGTTCACGCGCCCGCTCCGCCTGGCTGTCACTGAGCGTGAGACCCACGGCCCGCTCCACGTGATGCGTCCTGACCAGGCGTTCGAGCAGGCTCCCCCAGCCACAGCCGACGTCGAGCACCCGGCGGGCGCCGGCCGCCCGCGCACCCTCGATCAGATGGTCGAGCTTGCGCTGCTGCGCCGTCTCCAGGGTGTCGCCCTCGCCCCACAGAGCGCAGGTGTAGGTGAGATCCCGGTCCAGCCAGAGAGCGAAGAAGTCGTTGGAGACGTCGTAGTGATGTCGGATGGATTCCGCCGTGGCGCCCTGGTAGTCGATGGCGGTCACGCTTCGACGTCGCTTCCCTGCTTGGTCTCCTCGGCGAGCTTCACCAGGTCGGCCACGGTCTTCACGCTCGCGGCCCTGCTCTCGTCGAACTCGATGTCGAGGTCGTCCTCGATGCCGTAGACGATGTCGGCTATCTGGAGGCTCGACAGGCCCACCGAGTCGAAGGCGGTGTCGGCGTTCAGCGTGAAGGAATCCGCCTTGCTTCCGAGCTTCTTGGCAATGCGGGCACATACCTCTTCAGCAGTGATCACGGGACAGCCTTTCGAATGCGGAGTGTTGGTATGTCGGGGCTCGCCCCGCCTCGGTCGACGGCGCGATTCCCGGGCGGATTCCGATGAGGAGTCCGAGGCGGATTACGAGGTGGATTCCGAGGTGGATTCTGGGGTGGATTCTGGGACGGACTCCGTGGCGGAATACGGGCCCGATCGTGAGGTTGATGTCAGTGCGGGCCGAAGCCGTGCGGCGCCCATGTCCGGCAAACCCGTCCTTGACCTTGGCCGAAACCCGACCCGGCACGGGGAGCACACGCTACCCAGGCGATCGATCGTCCGCTATTGCCCTTTGGGGCAATGATCATCTTCTGCGAGTTCTTGCTGGCGAAAAAGGGACCGAGGTGTTTTGCTTGGGTCCGATTCAGTCGATCGGGCGGTCACGCCCCCAACGTGGCCCTGCGCATCGCACCGGTTACGGCGGCGGTCTGACGGTCCCTCACATTCGTTCGGTACCAGGGAGATTCGACATGCCTGAAGTACACCTCTCGGCGGGCACGGTGGAGTACCAGGACACCGGTGGCGACGGACCCGTCGTGGTCCTGCTCCACGGTGTCGCGATGGACGGCTCGTTGTGGCGTAACGTGGTGGCATCCCTGCGCTCGGAATTCCGTTGCGTGGTACCGACGTTGCCCCTGGGCGGGCACCGCCGGCCGATGAAACCCGACGCCGACCTCTCGATCCCGGGCGTGGCCCGGCTCGTGGCCGAGTTCCTGGAGCGGCTCGACCTGCGGGACGTCACCCTGGTGATGAACGACTGGGGCGGCCCCCAGGCGCTGGTCGCCGAGGGCCGGGACGACCGCATCGGACGCCTCGTCATCACCTCCTGCGAGGCCTTCGACAACTTCCCGCCGGGCGTGCCCGGGAGCAATCTGTACACCTCGGCCAAGATGCCCGGCGGCCTGAACTTCGCCTTCACGCTGCTGAAGCTGAAGCCGATGCGGCGACTGCCCATGACCTGGGGCTGGATGAGCAAGCGGCCGGTCCCGCACGACGTGATGAACACCTGGTTCGAACCGCTGTGGACCTCCAAGGAGATCCGCCGGGACCTTCGGAAGTACGTCCTCGGCGTCCCTCCCAAGAGCGAACTAATCGCCTGGGCCGAGAAGTTGCGCGACTTCGACCGGCCCGCCCTCGTGGTGTGGGCCGCCGAGGACAAGGTCATGCCGCCCGAGCACGGGCGGAGGCTCGCCGACCTGCTGCCCCAGGGCGAGCTCGTGGAGATCGCCGACAGCTACACCCTCATCCCCGAGGACCAGCCCGAACAACTCAGCGCACACATCAGGTCGTTCCTGCTCACCGGTAAGCCCGCAGCCCCGTAAGGGGCGAAGGGCGGACTCTGTGGCCGCTCCCGGGTACGCGGGAGCGGCGCGGCAGCACGGCGCGGGGGCGCAGAGGCGATGACGTGGAGAAGACATGAGTGACGCGATGGACGCGCAGACCAACGCCTTGGCGCTGCGCTTGACCGGTCTGCCCGACACCGGCCGGTACCCGGCCCTGCTCGATCTGGTCCGCGAGCAGACCGCGAGCCTGACGGGCACGGACCCGCAGGACATCGATCCGGACCTCGCCTATCGCGACTACGGCTACAACTCCCTGGCCGCCGTGGAGCTGACCGGCCGCCTCAGCAAGGCCACCGGCCTCGAACTCCCGCTCACGCTGCTGTTCGACCACCCGACGCCGGCCGCCGTGGCGGAACACCTTCTCTCGCGGTTCGGGTTCGCCCGTCCTGTCGCCGCCGCCGCCGTCGCCGACGCCGATGCTGAGCAGGTCGAGCCGGCCGCCCTGGACGACGAGCCGATCGCGATCGTGGGCATGGCGTGCCGCTATCCCGGTGGGGTGGCCTCGCCGGCGGACCTGTGGGATGTGGTGGCCGCGGGGCGGGACGTGGTCGGGGACTTCCCGCAGGACCGGGGCTGGGACCTGGACCGCCTCTTCGCCGACGACCCCGATCAGCCGGGCACGAGCTACGCGCGCACCGGCGGCTTCCTCGCATCGGCCGCCGACTTCGACGCGGACTTCTTCGGCATCGCGCGTCGCGAGGCCCTGGCGATGGACCCGCAGCAGCGGCTGCTCCTGGAGACCGTCTGGGAGTCCCTGGAGGACGCGGGCATCGACCCCGCCCGGCTCAGGAAGTCCCGGACCGGCGTCTACATCGGCAGCAGCGGTCAGGACTACGAGCAGGTGGCGCGTTCGGGTCCGGGTGATCTCGAGGGGTACTGGGGGATCGGTTCGGCGGGCAGCGTGCTCTCGGGTCGCGTCTCGTACGTGTTCGGGTTCGAGGGTCCTGCTCTGACGGTGGACACGGCGTGTTCGTCGTCGTTGGTGGGTGTGCATCTGGCCGTGCAGGCGCTACGGCGGGGTGAGTGCGGGCTCGCGGTGGCGGGTGGCGTGACGGTGATGTCGACGCCGAAGGTCTTCACGGAGTTCAGCAGGCAGCGTGCGCTGTCGCCGGACGGCCGGTGTCGTTCGTATGCGGAGGGCGCGAACGGGACGGGCTGGGGCGAGGGTGTCGGGGTCGTTCTGCTGGAGCGGCTGAGCGATGCCCGCCGGCTTGGGCATCGGGTGCTTGCTGTGATCCGGGGTTCGGCGGTCAATCAGGATGGCGCCAGCAATGGCCTGACGGCTCCGAACGGTCCGTCCCAACAGCGTGTGGTGGGTGAGGCGTTGGCTGCTGCCGGGCTTGGTCCTGGGGATGTCGATGTGGTCGAGGGCCACGGTACGGGGACGACGCTGGGTGATCCGATCGAGATCGATGCGCTCAGGGCTGTGTTCGGGCGGGATCGTGCGGCGGCGGGTCGGGGGCCGCTGTGGCTGGGTTCGTTGAAGTCGAACATCGGGCACAGTCAGGCCGCGGCGGGTGTGGGCGGTCTGATCAAGATGGTTCAGGCGCTGCGTCATGAGGTCCTGCCGCGGACGTTGCATGTGGACCGGCCCACGACGAAGGCCGACTGGTCCGATGGCGTGATCTCCCTGCTCACCGAGGCCACGCCCTGGCCGCGCGGTGAACGGGTCCGCCGCGCCGGCATTTCGGCCTTCGGCGTCGGCGGGACCAACGCGCACGTCCTGGTGGAGGAGGCACCCGAGGACGAGGATCCCGGCGTGGATCACCAGGCAGCCCCGCAGGTGGTGCCCTGGGTGCTCTCCGCGAAGACCCCCGCGGCCCTGCGCGAGCAGGCCCGCCGCCTGCACTCCCACCTCACCGAAGCCCCCGACGCCACCCCCGTCCAGGTCGGCGCCGCACTCGCGCTCACCCGCGCGCACTTCCCCCACCGGGCGGCCGTCACCGGCACCACCCGCGACGAACTCCTCGCCGGGGTGGCCGCGATCGCCCGGGGAGAGGACGCCGAGCAGGTCACCCGAGGCCGGGCCGGTACGGGAAAGATCGCCTTCGTCTTTCCCGGGCAGGGCTCCCAGTGGCTCGGCATGGGCCGTGAACTCGCCGCCGTCCACCCCGTGTTCGCCGAGGAACTGAAGGCCTGCGCGGACGCGCTCGCACCGCACGTCGACTGGTCGCTCGACGAGGTGCTCGCCGGCGCGCCCGGCGCTCCCTCGCTGGACCGCGTGGACGTCGTGCAGCCCGCACTCTTCGCCGTCATGGTGGCGCTGGCCGCGCTCTGGCGCCACCACGGGGTGCACCCGGACGCCGTGGTCGGGCACTCGCAGGGGGAGATAGCGGCCGCCTACGTCGCCGGTGGCCTGTCGCTGGAGGACGCGGCCCGGGTCGTGGCCCTGCGCAGCCGGGCCATCGCGGCCATGGAAGGGCGGGGCGGCATGGCATCGGTGACGGCGTCGCCCGAGCGGCTGCTCCCGCTGCTCGAACGCTGGGACGGGCTGATATCCGTGGCCGCGGTCAACGGGCCGTCCTCGATGACCGTGTCGGGGGATCCGGACGCCTTGGAGGAACTGCTCGCCGTCTGCGCCGCCGAGGACATCTGGGCACGGCTGATCCCTGTCGACTACGCGTCCCACTCCCCGCAGGTCGAACCCCTCGAGGAGCGCCTCGCCGCCGTCCTCGCGCCGGTCGCCCCGCGCGCCGGCGAGGTGAGCTTCCACTCCACCGTCACCGCCGCCGAGTTCGACACCTCGGGCCTCGACGCCGGCTACTGGTACCGCAATCTGCGCCGGACCGTCCGCTTCGAGGAGGTCGTACGGGACCTGCTCGACCGCGGCCACACGACGTTCATCGAGGTCAGCCCCCATCCGATCCTCACCTTCGCGGTGGAGCAGACGGTGGAGGAGTGGACGAAGACCGCCGGGCCGGACACCACCACCGGCGCCTCCGCCACCGTCCTCGGCTCGGCGCGACGCGAAGACGAACGGGGCCGCTTCACCGCCGCCCTGGCCGAGGCGTACGCACACGGGGCTCCCGTGACCTGGGACGCGGTGTTCGACGCGCGTCACGCACGCCATGTCCCGCTCCCCACCTACGCGTTCCGCCCGCAGCACCTCTGGGCCGCGTCCCGCGCCACCGCCGGGGATGTCTCCGGGGCGGGACTGCGTACCACCGGACACCGGCTCCTGCCCGTCGTCGCCGAGCAGGCCGACGGTACGGGCTGGCTGTTCACCGGCCGCGTCTCGCGGCACACGCAGGGCTGGCTGGACGACCACGCGGTGTACGACACGGTGCTGATGCCGGGTACCGCCTTCGTCGACCTCGCCGCGTGGGCCGCCGCGTACACCGGGTGCCAGACGGTCGACGAGCTGACGCTGGAGGAGCCGCTGGCCGTCCCGGACGAGGGCGCGGTCGATCTGCAGGCGTCGGTGGGGGAGTGGGACCCCCAGGGACGGCGGCCGATCGCCATCCACTCCCGCCCGGTGACCGCCTCGGGCGACCCGAGGGACGGCAGTCCGACGGACGGCGGTACGACGGACGGCGGTACGACGGACGGCGGCACCTGGCGGCGGCACGCCACCGGGTTCCTCTCAGCGGCGCCCGAGGGGTCCGCCGACGCGGCCCCGCCCGGCCTGTCCTTCTGGCCGCCCGCCGGCGCCACCGCCCTCGACATCGGCGAGCTGTACGACCGTCTCGCCGAACGCGGTTTCGGATACGGCCCCGTCTTCCGCGGACTGCGCGCCGCCTGGCGGCGCGACGGGGTGATCCTCGCCGAGGTGGACGCCGAGACGGGTGGTGCGGGACCCGGCGCCGCGGAGGGCTTCAGCGTGCACCCCGCGCTGCTGGACGCGGCGTTCCACGCCCAGCTCACCGAGCTGGCCGGTGCCGACGACACATCGGCCCAGGCTTGGCTGCCGTTCACCTGGTCCGGCGTACGGATCCACCAGCCGGGCGCCACCCGCCTTCGCGTCTCCCTCACACCGCTCGGCGAGGGCACCGTGCGGATGGTCGCCGTCGACGCGAACGGCGCTCCGGTGGTCTCCGTCGACTCGGTCGTGGCCCGTCCGGTGTCGCCGGCCAGGCTGGCGTCCCTCCGTACGGCCGACGACTCGCTGTTCCGGCTGGACTGGCAGGCCGTTCCGACTCCGACGGCCGCCGCGCCGGGACGCTGGGCGGTGCTGGGCGAGAGCGGAAACGGCTACGGCTTCGGCGCCGACGTCGCCTCGTACGCCATCCTGTCCGCGCTCGGCGAGGCGATCGACGCGGGCGAGCCCGTCCCGGAGACCGTGATCGTGCCGCAGGACGTGATCGCGCCCGGGACGGCCGCGCACGAAGCGCCCAGCGCGGAGGCGGCCCGAAACTGCGCCCACCGGACCCTCGCCCTGCTGCGCGAGTGGCTCGCCGACGAGCGGTACGGCGCCGCACAGCTGGTGTTCCTCACCCGTAACGCCGTGGATGCCACCCCGGACCTCGCCCCGCTGTGGGGCCTGGTGCGTACGGCACAGTCCGAGCACCCGGGCCGGTTCACGCTCATCGACCTGGACGGCGCGGACGCCCCCGCACCCGTCCTGGCCGCGCTCCTCGCCACCCAGGAACCCCAACTCGCCGTGCGCGACGGGGTGGCGTACGTTCCCCGCGTCGTCCGGGCCCGGGGCACCGAGGGCGAGCCGTTGCGCTTCGACCCGGACGGCACGGTCCTGATCGCCGGAGGCACCAGCGGCCTCGGCGCCCACCTGGCCCGGCACCTTGTGGTCCAACACGGTGCGCAGCACCTGCTGTTGGTGAGCCGACGCGGCCGGGCGGTCGACGGTGTCGCGCAGCTGGAGGCCGAACTGGCCGCGCTCGGCGCCGAGGTGACCGTCACCGCCTGCGACCTCACGGACCGCGCGGCGACGGCGGCGCTCCTGGCATCCGTACCCCCGGAGCATCCGCTGACCGCTGTCGTCCACTCCGCGGGAGTGCTCGACGACGGCCTCGTGGAGACGCTCACGCCCGAGCGGCTCGACCGTGTGCTGCGGCCCAAGATCGATGCCGCCCTCCATCTGCACGAGCTGACCTCCGGTGCGCCGCTCTCCGCCTTCGTCCTGTTCTCCTCCGTGGCCGGCACTGTCGGCGGCCCCGGGCAGGGCAACTACTCGGCCGCCAACGCGTTCCTCGACACCTTCGCGCGGTGGCGGCGCGCCCAGGGCCTGCCCGCCCTCTCGCTCGCCTGGGGCCTGTGGGAGGAGGCGAGCGACATGACCCGGCACCTCGGGGACACGGGCGTCGCCCAGCTGGGGAGGTCGGGTCTCGCGCCGCTCACCACCGACGCGGGTCTGCGTCTCTTCGACGCGGTGCACGGCACCGACGAGGCGCTGCTGCTCCCCGTCTCGCTGGACCTGGGCGCGCTGCGCGCCCAGGCGCGCGAGGGCACGCTCCCGCCGGTGCTGCGGTCCCTGGTGCCCGCCTCGCCCCGCGAGGCGGAGACGACGGGCGGCGCGCTGCGGGAACGCCTCGCGGCCACGGCGCCGGAGGAGTGGGACGCGCTGGTGACGGGCGCGGTCACGGCCGAGCTCGCCGCCGTTCTCGGATCCGAGGACGAGGGCGCGGTCGACCCGGGACTTCCCTTCAGGGAGCTGGGTCTCGACTCTCTGGGCGCGGTACGGCTGCGCAACCGGCTGAGCCGGCTGACCGGTCTCACCCTGCCGTCCACGCTGGTCTTCGGTCACCCCACGGTGACCGCTCTCGCCGCTCATCTGCGGACGCTGCTCGAAGAGCACGCCGGCCAGGACCAGGAACCGCCGACGGCTCCCGCCGTGTACGCGTCCCTGGACCGCCTGGCCGAGGTGCTGCCGTCGGTCGCCGAGTCCGACGCCGCCGCCGTCGGCGCGCGGCTGCGCTCCCTGCTCGCCGCGCTGGAGGGCGGCGAGGGGGAGAACGGCGGCGACGCGGGAGAGCTCGGGGAGCGGATCGACGAGGCGACCGCGGACGAGATCTTCGACTTGATCGACAACGACCTGGGGGTGCGCTGAACATGTCCGACGACAAGACACTGCGGTACCTCAAGCGGGTGACCGCGGAACTGCAGAGCACCCGCGAGAAGCTGCGCCAGGCCGAGCAGCGCGCTCACGAGCCGATCGCGGTCGTGGGCATGGCGTGCCGCTATCCGGGCGGGGTGGCTTCGCCGGCCGACCTGTGGGACGTGGTGGCCGCGGGGCGGGACGTGGTCGGGGACTTCCCGCAGGACCGGGGCTGGGACCTGGACCACCTCTTCGACGACGACCCGGATCACCTTGGGACGACGTATGCCAGAGGTGGTGCGTTCCTGGAGGGCGCCACGGAGTTCGACGAGGAGTTCTTCGGCATCGGCCGTACGGAGGCCCGGGCGATGGACCCGCAGCAGCGGCTGCTCCTGGAGACCGTCTGGGAGTCCCTGGAGGACGCGGGCATCGACCCGGGCGAGCTGCGCGGCTCACGGACCGGTGTGTTCGTGGGGACGACCGGTCAGGACTACGTACAGCTGGCGCGTTCGGGTCCGGGTGATCTCGAGGGGTACTGGGGGATCGGTTCGGCGGGCAGTGTGCTGTCGGGGCGGATCTCGTACGTGTTCGGGTTCGAGGGTCCGGCCCTGACGGTGGACACGGCGTGTTCGTCGTCCTTGGTGGGTGTCCATCTGGCCGTGCAGGCGTTACGGCGCGGTGAGTGCGGGCTCGCGGTGGCGGGCGGCGTGACGGTGATGTCCACCCCGGGTGTCTTCACGGAGTTCAGCAGGCAGCGCGCTCTGTCGCCGGACGGCCGGTGCCGTTCGTACGCGGAGGGGGCGAACGGGACCGGCTGGGGGGAGGGTGTCGGGGTCGTTCTGCTGGAGCGGCTGAGCGACGCCCGCCGCCACAACCATCAGGTGCTTGCGGTGATCCGGGGTTCGGCGGTTAACCAGGACGGTGCGAGCAATGGTCTGACGGCTCCCAACGGCTCATCCCAACAGCGTGTGGTGGGTGAGGCGTTGGCTGCTGCCGGTCTTGGTCCTGGGGATGTGGACGTGGTCGAGGGCCACGGTACGGGGACGACGCTGGGTGATCCGATCGAGATCGATGCGCTCCAGGCTGTGTTCGGGCGGGAGCGTGCGGCGGGGCGGCCTTTGTGGCTGGGTTCGTTGAAGTCGAACATCGGGCACAGTCAGGCTGCGGCGGGTGTGGGTGGTCTGATCAAGATGGTTCAGGCGCTGCGACATGAGGTCCTGCCGCGGACGTTGCATGTGGACCGGCCCACGACGAAGGCGGACTGGTCCGGCGGGGTGATCTCGCTGCTGACCGAGGCCATGCCCTGGCCGCGCGGTGAGCGGGTCCGCCGCGCCGGAGTCTCGGCCTTCGGGATCAGTGGCAGCAACGCCCATGTCGTCATCGAGGAAGCGCCGCTGGCCGAAGCAGAAGCCGAAGCCCACAGCGAGAGCGTCCCGCTGGTCCCCTTGGTGCTGTCCGCGAAGACCCCCGCCGCTCTGCGCGAGCAGGCCCGCCGTCTCCACACCCACCTCACCGGTACCGCCCCCGACGCCACCCCCGTCCAGGTCGGCGCCGCGCTCGCGCTCACCCGCGCGCGCTTCCCCCACCGGGCGGCCGTCACCGGCGCCACGCGCGACGAACTCCTCGCCGCTCTAAGGTCGTTCGGGTCCGGTGAGCTGCCGGACAACGCCGTCCAGGGGCTGGCCGTACGGGCCGCGAAGACCGCGTTCCTCCTCTCGGGGCAGGGCTCGCAGCGGGCCGGCATGGGCCGTGAACTTGCCGCCGCTCACCCCCTGTTCGCGCAGGCCCTCGACTCCGTGTGCGCCGAACTCGACCGGCATCTCGACCGCCCGCTGCGGCAGGTGATGTTCGCCGACGAGGGCACCCCGGAAGCCGAGCTGCTGCATCGTACGGGCTACGCCCAGCCCGCCCTGTTCGCCCTGGAAGTGGCGCTGTACCGGCTCGTCGAGGCCTGGGGCTTCACGCCCGACTTCCTGATGGGCCACTCGGTCGGCGAACTGGCCGCCGCGCATGTCGCCGGGGTGCTGTCCCTGGCGGACGCGAGCGCCCTGGTCGCCGCCCGCGGCGCCCTCATGCAGGCGCTCCCGGACGGCGGCGCGATGCTCGCCCTGGAGGCGTCGGAGGACGAGACCAGGGAAAGCCTGCGGGATCACGGGCAGTTGGCCCTGGCCGCGGTGAACGGTCCCCGCTCGGTGGTCGTGTCCGGCGACGTCGACGCGCTCACCGCGTGGCAGCGGCAGTGGCAGGACCAGGGGCGCCGGGTCCGGCGGTTGCGGGTGAGCCATGCCTTCCACTCGCCTCTGATGCGTCCCATGCTCGACCGCCTCGCCCTCGTGGCCGGCGGCCTGCGCTACCACGCGCCCTCCGTGCCCATCGTCTCGAACGTGACCGGGAACCTCGCGGACCCGGCCGACCTGACGAGTCCCGCGTACTGGGTGCGGCACGCCGAACGGCCCGTCCGCTTCCACGACGGAATGCGCCACCTGGAGCGGGCGGGAGTGACGGCCTTCCTGGAGCTCGGCCCCGCCGGGGTGCTCACCGGCATGGCCAGGGACTGCCTCGACGCCCCGTCGTCCGCGGTGCTCACGCCCGCCCTCGACGGGCGCGCACCCGAGCCCGCCGCACTGCTCACCGCCCTCGCCGAGCTGCACACAAACGGAGCGAGCGGCGATCTGGCGGCCCTCTTCGTCCCGGCCGCGGCCCGCCGAGTGTCGCTTCCCACGTACGCCTTCCAGCGGCGCCGGCACTGGATCGACGGGGCGCAGGCGGTACGGAACCCGGCGCCCGGGACGGCCGTCCCGCCCCCGGAACCGGAGCCTTCGCGGTCGGAGTCGCGGCAGGATCAGGACGTACTCGCCCTGGTCCGCACCCAGGCGGCCCTCGTCCTCGGCTACGAGGACGGCGCGGCCGTCGACGCCGGCCGCACGCTCCTGGAGCTCGGCATCGACTCGCTCGGGGCCGTCAGGCTCCAGCGCCGCCTTTCGGCCGTCACCGGCCTCGACCTGCCCGCCACCCTCCTGGTCGACCACCCCACCCCAGCCGCAATCGCGGAGTACCTGAGGCCCATGATCGCGCCCGCCGAGCCCGGCTACGCCGAGCTGCTCAGGGCCGCACACGGCAAGGGCGAACTTCCGGACGTCGTCGCCCTGTTGCGTAAAGCCGCCGCGGAACGCCCCGGCTTCACCACCTCCGACCGGTCCGACGCGCGGCCGGAGCACGTCCTGCTCTCCGACGGGCCCGCCGCGCCCGCCGTCGTCTGCGTGCCGTCGTTCCTCGCGGGGTCCGGGCCGCACCAGTTCGCCCGGTTCGCCGCGGGTTTCACGCACCGGCCGCGGATGGCCGCGCTCACCCTGCCGGGCCTCGGGGCCTCGCCGGACCTGCCGGGATCGTGGCGCGCGGCGGTCGACAGGCTGGCCGCCGCCGCCCTGGCGTTCGCGGGCGACGCCCCGGTGCTCCTTGTCGGGCACTCGATCGGCGGGGTGCTCGCGCATGCCGTCGCCGCGGCCCTGGAGCGTGCCGGGCACCGGGTCGAGGGGGTCGTGCTCATCGACACGTACGAGCCCGAACCCGCCCAGCAGGGCGAGGTGTTCAGCTGGGCCATGGGGCGGATCCTCGCCAGGGACGAGGCGCTCGTCGACATCAACGACGACAACGTCCTGGCCATGGGCGGCTATCTGCGGCTCTTCGACGGCTGGACGGCCGACCCGCTGACCGCGCCGGCGCTGCTGCTCACCGCCGAGCGGGGCCCGGACGCGGCGGGCAGCGGAGCCTGGCGGCTCTGGAACGCCTCCGACACCGTCGCCCCGGCCCCCGGCGACCACTTCTCGCTCCTCGAAGAACACGCTGCGCAGACGGCGCGGATCGTCGAGGACTGGCTTCGAAAGGAACTGTCATGCAGCCCGTCGGCATAGTCGACTTCGGGAGCTATCTGCCCGAGACCGTCGTGGGGCCCGAGTTCTTCCGGGACGAGAACGCCCCGGTGGACCCGCTCGCCAACACGCCCCTGTTCCGCGTGCCGCCGACGCGCCACCACGTCGCTCCCGGCGAGCGCGCGGCCGACATGATCGCCAAGGCGGCCCGGCCGGTCTTCGAACGGCTCGGCAAGGAGCCGGCGGGCCAGGTCGACGTGCTCCTGACGAACGTCCTGCTCCCCGACGAACCGTTCATGGGCGTCGGCGCCCAGGCGGCACACCGGCTCGGCATCGATCCCGAGTGGATCGTGGACCTGCACAACGGCGGCTGCGGCTCGTTCATGTACATGGTGCGCCTCGCCCAGAAGATCATGGCCGACGGTTCGGCACGTACGGCACTGATCGCCAACGTGCAGAACACCGCAGGCCAGATGTTCGCCCAGTCCGAGGTGCGCAGGCTGTCGCACGCGGCGGTCCCCGGCGACGGCTGCGGGGTGGCCTACCTGGAGGCAGGCGGCGGCTCGCCCGTCCTCGGCGTCCGTACCCACAGCGTCCCCGAACACTCCGTCGACCTCGGCGTACGGACCCCGGACCGGCGCAAGTACTGGGAGCCCGGGAACGGCCAGATGGACATCTGGTTCGACGCCGACAAGACGGCCGAGATCCTGGAGCGCGGCAACCGGCTCGTCCCCGAGATCGTCGGGAAGCTCTGCGCGGACCTCGGCGTACCGCCCTCCGACATCGACGTGCTGGTCACCAACCAGCCGAACCGGATCTTCCTGAAGAACTGGCGGGAGGCGCTGAAGCTCGACCCCGAGCGCCACCTGGACACCTTCGACCGCTTCGGGAACCTGTACGGCGCCGCCGTGCCCATCACCCTCGACCAGGCGGCGCGCAACGGTGACCTGCACGACGGCGACCTCGTCGTGATGTCCGGCTTCGCACATGCCGGAGACTTCGCCGCCGCCGCGGCCATGCGCTGGAAGAGCGCGTCGTGAGCGGTGGCAGGGGGGCCGGTGCGGAGGAGTTCGACGTGATCGTGGTCGGCGCGCGCTGCGCGGGGGCGTCGGTCGGCGCGCTCCTGGCGCGCCGCGGGCTGCGCGTCGTCGTGCTCGACCAGGCCGCGGAGATCCGCTCGACCCTCTCCTCCAACATCCTCCAGGCGGATTCCCTCGCGTTCCTGAGCCGGCTCGGGGTGATGGAGCGGCTGCGGGACGCCGGAGTCACCACCATGAGCCATGTCGACATGCGCCTGGAGGAGTTCCGCTGCGTGGCCGCGTTCCCGCAGGCGCCCGGCGACGTGGGCGGCGCGGCGTGCATCCGCAGGGAGGTCCTCGATCCCGTACTGGTGGACGCGGCCCGCGAGTCCGGCGCCGAGGTGCGGCTCGGCACCCGCGTCGTCGGCGTGGTGCGCGACGACGGCGGCCGGGTGGCGGGCGTCCGCGCGGTGCGCGGCGGGGCCGAGAGCGAGCTGCGGGCTCGCCTGGTGGTCGGCGCGGACGGCCGGAACTCCACGGTCGCCGAGGCGTGCGGGGCGCGCATGTACCACGTCACGCCCGGTGAACGCAGCTACTACTGGACGTACTTCGAAGGCGCGGACCTCGGTCCGCGGCCGACCTTCGTCTTCCACCGCTGGGGCGACCGGCACATGCTCGGCGGCCCCGCCGACAACGGCCTGTACATCGTGGGCGTCTCGCCCCAGCAGCACGAGCGGGAGAGCTTCCGCGCCGACCTCGAAGGCTCCCTGCGCGCCCACACGACGCGCTGCGCGCCGATCGCCGAGGCGCTCGCGAGCGGCGCCACCCGGGCGAGCAGGATCTACGGCATCCGCCGCTTCGTCGGATACTTCCGCGAGGCCGCGGGCCCCGGCTGGGTCCTGCTCGGTGACGCCGGGCACTTCAAGGACCCGGCGGGCGGGCGCGGCATCGGCGACGCGTTCCACCAGGCGGAGCGGCTCGCGCCCGCCGTCGCGGCGGCGCTCGGGTCGGCGGAGCCGATGGACGACGCCACCGCCAAGTTCGGCCGGTGGCGGGACCGTACCTACGCCGAGTACTACGGCCTGGCCGCGGACCTCGGCGTGGCCGGTCCCATCGCGGGCGTCGTCCCCCAGGTCGTGCGCAGGCTGCACGCCCGGGGCGAGATGGACGGGGTACTGAACCTGCTGAGCCACCGGGCCTCCGTCCTCGACGTGCTCACCCCCGCGCGGGTGCTCCGCGCCACCGGCGGGAGCCTGCTGCGCGGGCCCGCCCGACGGCGTGCCGCCCTGACCGAGCTGCGGAGGCTGGCCGGCACGGAGATCCGGCGCAGGAACGCGATGCGCAAGCCCGTCCACCACCGGGGCCCGGAGCCCCGCCCCGTACAGCAGGACACCTCTGAACCGGAGCTGAGCCGATGACCAGCACAGTCCCGCACGGCACAGTCCCGCACGCGGCCGTACGCGGTCAGCTGCCGCCCCCCGGCATCGAGCTGGCCTTCGAGCGGACGGTGCCGCGCGCCCTGGCGCACCGCAGGCAGATCGGCGAGGTCTTCGTCGCCGACTCCGCGCAGACGTCCGAGGACGACTTCCATCTGTCCTTCCAGATCCCTCGCGCGCACAGCCTCTGGTCCGACCAACGGCCGGGATTTCACGACCCGTTCGCCTCGGCCGAGGCCGCCCGGCAGTCCATCTTCGTGCTCCTGCACCGCCATGTCGGGGTCCCGGTCGGGCTCCCCTTCAGCCTCCAGCGGATCACCCTGCGGGTCGAGGACCCTGAGGCGTACGTCCACGACGGGGTCTCCGCCCTGGAGGGCTTTGTGCACTACCGGGTGGCCGACCGCGTGGGCAGGGGATCCGACGTGGTGAGCATGGTCCTCGAAGGGGTCATGGAGATCGGCGGCCGGCGGGCGATGACCCTGCGCGCGGTCCTCGCCTTCATGTCGCAGGAGGACTATGACGTCTTCCGGGCCTTCCAGCGGGGGCGGAAGCCCGTGGACACCGCCCGGCCGACCCCGGCGCGGCGCCTCGAACCCGCCCTGGTGGGCCGTGAGAACCCGCGGAACGTCGTGATCGGCACGCCAGAGTCGGCGGGCGGCGGCACGGGCTATCTGCTGGCCGCCGACCCCCGGCACCCCGCGTTCTTCGACCACGAGTACGACCATGTGCCGGGCCCGCTCATGGTCGAGGGACTGCGGCAGACGGCCGTGGCCGCGGCCTGCCGGGCCGGGGCGATGCGCACGCCGCACGCCCTCGTCGTCGGCTGCGAGGCGGCGTTCCTCGACTTCGCCGAGTTCGAGGCGGACCTCGTCTACGAGGCGGAGGTCGGCACCCCCGCCGCGGACGGCCGCCTTCCGGTGGCCGTGGCCCTGCGGCAGTTCGGACACAAGGTCGTCGAGGGCCGTATCGAGCTGCTTCCCGACGCAGACGCAGACGCAGACACAGACGCGGCCCCGGGCCCCCATTCGACCGTACGAGCGCACGGAGTCTGATCCATGTCTCTTGACCGCACCACACCCTTCGACCGCACCACACCCTCCGCACGCACAGCATCCGCCGAACGCGGCCGGAACCGGCGGCGCGTGGCCGTCGTCGGCGGGGGCATCTCCGGCCTCACCGCGGCGCTCCGCCTCGACCTCCTCGGCTACGACGTCGAGGTCATCGAGGCGGCCGGGACACTCGGCGGCCGCTTCGGACTCGACAAGCTCGGCGACCGGCCGGTGATGACCGGCGGAAAGAACATCGGCCGCCGGTACCACACGTTCCGCTGGTTCACCTCGGAGCTCGGCCGGGACACGTACGAGTCGTTCGGCTACAACGCCTCGCGCATCAAGAACGGCCAGGTGCTCACCCTCGACAGCGAGCGCCGTGGCCAGACCCTGCAGAACATCCGGCGCATGGGCTCCACGCGGGACTTCCTGCGGATGGCGGCCATGGCGGCGCGCATCCGGGCCGACGACCGCAACCGCTTCCTCGGCTCGCGCTACTTCAGCGGCGTCTCACACCGCCACGACCACGCCCCGCTCAGCTCGTTCTTCGGGCCCGAGATGACGGACATGCTGGTCCGGCCCATGGTGATCCGCAACAACGGAGCCGAGCCGGACGAGATGTACCCGGGCACCTTCGGTACGAACATCGCCATGCTGATGGACCACTACGACCAGCTCGCGGGCGGCATCCAGCCGGTCCTCGAAGCCTTCGCCAAGCGGGTCCCGGTGCGGCTCGATGCCCGGGTCGAGGGCCTGGTGACCCAGGGCGGCAAGATCACCGGCCTGCGCGTCGCCGAGAGCGGCGCGGACGCGCGGACCAGCGACTACGACGGGGTGGTCCTCGCCACCCCCGCGTACGCCACGGCCGACATCGTGCGCTCTGCGCTGCCCGAACTCGCCCGACGCCTGTCGGACGTGAACTACTTCCCGTCCACCGTGGTGCTCGTCGAGTACGACCGGCCCATGTTCGGCCACGACGTGCGCGCGCTCGCCCTGGACGACGGGCCCTGCACCAACGCCGGCTCGTACGGCATGGAGGAGCGGCACATCGTCCGCTACACCTACAGCGGCCGTGAAGGCCGGCTCACCGACTTCAGCCCCGAGAACATCGCCCGGCTGACGAGCGACACCGAAGAGCGGCTGGTGAAGTACCTGGGAGCGCCGCGCGCCGAGCGCGTCCACACCGTCGTCAAGCACTGGAAGGCCGCCTACAGCGGCTACCTTCCGTACCACGCCGAGTTCCTGGCGGACGTTCGCGGATCCGTCACGGACGTGGCGGGCCTCGAGCTCGCCGGCGACTACATCCAGGGCGTGTCCATCGAGGCGTGCGCCAGGACGGGCCGGGCGGCGGCCGGGCGGCTCGCCACCCACCTCACGGGCGGGAGCGGGGCATGACGGGCCCCCGCTGGGCGGTTGTCACCGGCGCCTCCTCCGGTATCGGCGAGCACCTCGCCCGGGGCCTCGCCGCGCGCGGGTACGGTCTGTGGCTCGTCGCCCGCGGCACCGAGGCCCTGGAACGCCTCGCCGCGGAACTGCGCGCGACGCACGGGGTGGCGGTGCACGTCAGGACCTGCGACCTCGCCGATCCCGCCGCGCGCCGGGAGCTCGGCGAGGAGCTCGCGGCGCAGCCGGTCTCCGTGCTCTGCGCCAACGCGGGCTTCCCCACCTGCGGGCCGTTCAGCGAGAACGACCCGGCACGGGAGGCCGCGGAGATCCAGGTCAACGTCGTCTCCCTGCACGAGCTGACCCGGGCCGTGCTGCCCGGCATGCTCGCCCGCCGGCACGGCAGGATCCTGGTCACCGGATCGACCGCCGGCTACCAGCCGGTGCCGACCGCGGCGACCTACTCGGCCACCAAGGCGTTCGCGAACACCTTCGCCGAATCCCTCCATGTCGAACTGCGCGGCACGGGAGTGAGCTGCACGCTGCTCGCCCCGGGCCCCGTGCGCACCAACTTCTACGCCGCGGGCGGCATCACGGGCCTGCAGAGGCACCGGTTCCTGGCCTGGCTGCCGCCGCAGCGCGTCGCCGAGGCGGCACTGCGCGCCCTGGAACAGGGGCGCCGCACCGTCGTCCCGGGACCGGTCGCCAAGGCGCAGTACCTCGCCGGCCGCCACACCCCGCGCGCGCTGCTCTTTCCCGTGCTACGCGCGGTGATCCTGCCCCTGATCCGCAACGCCCGGGGCAACCCCCTCCATCCGACGGACAGTCAACGCACAGAAGTGAGAGGCAGATGAACGGCAGAGAACACCGCTGGTTCATACTCGGAGCGTCACTCATCCCGCTGGTCGCGGTCTTCGGCGCCATGGTCCTGCTCTGGAACGAGATCTTCGGCTGGTCGGACGTCGTCGTCCTCGTCATCATGTACGCGATATCCGGCTTCGGGATCTCCACCGGATACCACCGCATGCTCACCCACCGCTCCTTCGAGACCTACAAGCCCATCCGCGTCGCCCTGGCCACGGCCGGCGTCATGGCGGGCCAGGGCCCGCCGCTGATCTGGGCGGCCCATCACCGCAAGCACCACCGCGTCGCCGACAAGGAAGGCGACCCGCACAGCCCCCACCTCGACTTCGAACCCGGCTTCAAGGGCACCATGGCCGGACTGTGGCACGCGCACCTGGGCTGGCTCTTCGACGTCGGCCTGACGTCCGACCCCATGCGCTACTGCCCCGACCTGGTCCGCGAGAAGTCGCTGCGCTGGCTCAGCCAGCACATCGTGCTCGTCGTCACGGCAAGCGTCGTCCTGCCGGGCCTCATCGCGTACGGCATCACCGGCGGCTCCCTCCAGGCGGGACTGACCGGCATGCTGTGGGGCGGCCTTGTCCGCATCTTCCTCATCAACCACATGACCTACGCGGTCAACTCCGTCGGCCACTACTTCGGCCGCCGCCGCTTCGAGACCACCGACGAGTCGCGCAACGTGGCCTGGCTCTCCATCCCCTCCTTCGGCGAGGCCTGGCACAACAACCACCACGCCTTCCCCCGCTCCGCCCGCCACGGCATGAAGTGGTACGAGATCGACCTGAGCGCCATCCTCATCTGGGGTCTGGAGAAGACCGGGCTGGCCTGGAAGGTCGTCCGGATCGACCCCGAGCGGATGACCATGCGCGAGGCCAACATCAGCCGGGTCAGCGGGAGTTCCCTCTCCAGGGAGGAACTCCTGGAGAGCCAGCAGAAGATCGCCCCCATGGCCGACCGGTCCCGGGCGTCCGACGCCTCCCTCGTGGACGTCGAATAGCGGCGACGAGACAACACAAGACGGGGACAAGCACATGGAGTTCTTCAACGCCCTGACGCACGATGCCTCGCACGGCGTGCTGCACGTGTGGTCCGGCGACGAGTTCGAGCACACACCCTGGCGTGACGTCGTCCGGGACGCGCACGGGATGGCCGCCGAGCTCCGCACCCTCGGCGTACGGCCCGGCACCCGGGTCGCCGCCATCCTCACCAACACACCCGACACGGTGCGCGGCCTGCTGGCCGTCTGGCTGGCCGGCGGCGCGGTGGCCTCGCTGCCGCTGCCCACCCGGGGCCAGAGCCAGGAGGCGTACGGCGAGCAGCTGGTGGCGCTCTCGGCCCGGCTCGACCCGACCGTCCTCCTCGTGGACGACTGGCTCGTCCCCATGGTCCCGGAGGAACTGAGCAAGGAACTGCCCCTCCACGGCTGGGCTTCGCTGCGCGGCACCCGGCGCATCGACCCGAGCCCCCCGGGCCGGGACGACGTGGCGTTCATCCAGTACTCCTCGGGCAGCACCAGCACCCCCAAGGGGTGCGCGCTCACGACCCGCGCCATCGAGGAGCAGCTGCGGATCATCCTCCATCTGACGGGCGGCCGGCCGGGAGCCGACACGGTCGCCTCCTGGCTCCCGCTCTCGCACGACATGGGGATGTTCGGCTGCCTGCTGTACTCGTGGGCGTACGACTTCGACTTCGTACTCTCCTCCCCGGAGCGGTTCGGGATGGCGCCGCGTACGTGGTTCCGTGACATGTCCGAGTACCAGGCGACGATGACGGCCGGCACGAGCACGGCGGTGTACCTCGCCGCGCGCGCCCAGGGGAGCGGAACACTCCCCAAGGAGCTGAGGATCCGCGCCGCGGTGATCGGCGCCGAGCGCGTCGACTGGGACACGCTGACCGCCGCGACGGAGAAGTTCCGACCCTTCGGCCTGTCCGACACCGCGTTCCAGCCCGCGTACGGCATGGCGGAGGCGACCCTCGCCGTGACCGGCAAGCCGTGGGCGCGGGCACCGAAGGCGCTCGCCTTCGACGGGCCCGCACTCGTCGCCGGTCAGGTGGTCGAGGTGGCGCCCGACCACCCGAAGGCCACCCGGCTCGTCTCCAACGGCGTGACGCTGCCCGGGGTCTCGGTGCGGGCCGGCGGCCTGGGCGGGGTCGCGGAGATCCAGGTCTCCTCGCCGAGCCTCGCGAGCGGCTACCACGCCGACCCGGAACGTACCGCCGCGCGATTCCAGGACGGCTGGCTGCGCACCGGAGACCTGGGCTTCACACTGGACGACGAGCTGTACGTGCTCGGCCGGGCCGACGACATGCTGTCCGTGGGCGGGCGGAAGGTCTACGCCTCGGAGATCGAGGCGGCGGTCGACTCCCTCAAGAACATACGCAAGGGATGCGCGGCCCTGGTCGACGTGGGCGGCTCCGGCACGCCCCGGCTGGTGCTGATGCTGGAGTCCCAGGGCAACCCCCGGGACTACCGTCCCATCGCCGAGGAGGCGGCCTCGCTGGCCATGGAGAAGGCCGGGGTCGCGCTCACGGAGTACCTGTTCCTGCCGCGCGGGGCGCTGCCGAAGACCCCGAGCGGAAAGATCCAGCGCTTCCGCTGCCGTGCGCTGCTCGACCTCGACGAGGAGCGGCTCGCCGCCGTGGCGCGGGTGACGCTCGGCTGAGCAGCCTCGAACGGGTCCGGCCGCCCGAACCGGGCCGGACCCGTACCGCTCGCGCGCACACGAGTCAGGTGCCGGCGGTGCGGGCGCGGGTTCGGGCGGCGGCGCGTTCGATCATCAGCCGGCCGCGGGCCTGGCCGACCGTGCGCAGGGCCCGCTGGACCCGGGCGGACCAGGGCTGGCGGAGGCCGCCGAGGACCGCGAACCGGGTACCGGAGCCCTCCGGGGTCGCGGCCATGCCGCCGACGACGTAACGGCTCTGCATGAGGCACCAACCAGGCTGCAGCAGGACATCGAAGGAGGCGCTGTGAGCGAACGGCCCGTACGCCCAGGCCTTCATGCGGTCCGGTCCCGCCGGCCGGCAGCGGAAGGCGCGCACGGTCGGCAGCAGGTTCGGCAGTTCGTGCTCCAGGTCGCTCGCCACCGCCCACACCTCGTCGGGCGGCAGGTCGAGGTACGCGTCCGCGTACATGACGGCATGGAGTCCGCCGGCCATGACGCGCAGACGCCGTACCGGATCGAGTTCGGCCGTCGGCCAGGTGGGGTTCATCGCGGCCACGCCTTTCGGAAGCTGTGACGGGCACGGTGGAGACGGGACTTCACCGTGCCGTGGGAGATGTTGAGGATGTCGCTCGCCGACCGCTCGTCCAGGCCCTCGAGTTCGCGCAGGACCAGGACCGCGCGGTGCTCGGTCGACATGCGCCGCAGCGCGTCCCGGACGTCCACCGCCAGTTCGGGGCTGCACGACCGGGCCAGGTCCTCGAAGGCGTCGAACTCGCATACCGGGGTCTCCCGTTCCGCCCGCCGGGCGACCCGCACCGCCTCGCGTACGGTGACGGTGCGCACCCAGGCGTAGACGGCGCGGGGATCCTTCAGCCGGGGCAGGCCCTGGAAGACCGCGATCAGCGCCTCCTGCACGGCGTCGGAACTGTGCGACAGGGCGATCGGCCGGCACAGCCGGCTGACGTACGGGGTGAGCAGGCCGAGGAGGTCGTTCAGGGCCATCACGTCACCGGACTGGGCGGCCCGTACGAGGGCGGCCGCCTCGGCCCAGGGGTCGTCACGGGCGGCCTGCCCCGGGGGCGGAGCCTGTCGCAGGGTGTCTGCTCGGGCCGTTTTCATCTACTGCGCTCCTCCCTTTGTCGTCGACGCTCCAGCCGCACGACAAAGCGACGTCGGTGTGGGAGCTTCGCTGGTGAGGAGGCGCTGCGGCGCTCAGGTACTCCCCGCCGTCGTGAACCGGCCAGAACCGACGTCCGTGGTATCTCGTAGCCGGGGGAGTACTCGGCCCGCCCCGGCCCTCTCTACGGGTGTCGGCGATGCAGGCCGCGGCGGCCCGGTCCGGTTCCGGGCGCCGCGGCCACCCGTGCATCCCGCGCGCGTTCTGGAGAAAGGTGGGATTCGGGGTTCTCGGAGTGGAATCCGGCGACCCGTGGTCGATGAATCTTCTGTATGGCACAAGGAAATAGCCGGTTTACCGGAGGAAATGCTTCCCCGGGTATCGGTGGCGCCGCAGCTGATGGGTATCGCCCCTGGTCGACGCCGGGGAGCGGAAGATTCTTCTCCCGCTTTTCCGTGGCCGGTGCTAGTGTGGCGCGGGCGCTGTGTTGCGAATTCACCATCGACGGGGGTCGGATGATCGTGCTTCTGCGCATTCCTTGCAGAGCGGTTACTCGCGAGTTTCGATTGCCGGGCGGTTCAACGGTCGACGATGCGATTTCCCTGCGGGGTGGGCACGCGGCGACGCAGAAGGCGGCGGCCCGGTGACCGGCGACAGCAGGACCTCCCGAGGTGAGCACGACCTGGAGCTGCTGGCGGCGATGGTCGAGGGCGCGCAGCGCGGCGACGCCCTGGCCATGGACGAACTGCTCGGTGTCCTCGCCCCGTTCGTCGGACGGATCTGCGGGCCTGTGGCGCTGCAGGACGCGCCGGACGCGGCCCAGGAGGCGCTGATCGCGGTCTTCCGGAGGATCCGGCAACTCAAGGAGCCCGCCGCCCTGTTCGGGTGGGTGCGGTCGATCGCGGTGCGCGAGGCCCTGCGGTGGGCCAACCAGCGCCACCGGCAGCAGACCGTACCCATGGAGTGGGAGGAGCCGACGGTCCCGGGCGACCTCCAGCTGGCCTCCGACATCGCCGACGCGCTGTACCGGCTCGGGCCCGAACACCGGGCCGTGCTGATGCTGCGTCATGTGGAGGGGCTCAGTGAGCAGGAGGTCTCGGTCCTCCTCGACATCCCCGTGGGGACGGTCAGGTCCCGGCTGTTCAGGGCCCGGCGGTCATTCCGCGCGGCCTGGGGCTGACCGGGCGGCCACCCGCTCGCCCAGGCGGTCCAGCATCACCTCGGCCCGCCGCGTGGACCACGGGGCCCGCAGCAGGTCGAGGACCTGGCCGCCGGGGAGGCGCAGGCTGCTGTAGAAGGCGAACCGGCAGCCGTCGCCGTCCGCCGCGGCTGCCATGCCGCTGCTGAGCACCTTGCTCTGCATCAGGCACCAGCCGGGGCGCAGCACGATGTCGAAGTGCTCCCGGTGTCCGAGGGCGCTGACCGCCTGGCCCGACAGCCTGTCCCCCTCGGCGGGGCGGGTGACGTCGAAGGAGCGCAACCCGGGGACGAGGAGTGGCAGTTCGTGCTCCAGGTCGGACGCCACGGACCACACCCGGTCGAGCGGGAGGTCGAAACGCCGCTCCGCGTAGACCGGATGCTTCGTGGCGGACGCGATGACCTTCAGCCGGCGCACGGGGTCCAGTTCGGCAGTCGGCCATCCGCGCTTCACCGAACCGGTCATCGCTGTGCTCCCTCGTGTGTCGTATGCGAGGGAGGGTCGCACTCTCTCCCCACCTGGTCAAGGCCCAGCAAAAGGGGCTGGTTCGAAGATATCGGACTCGACTCCCGCCGGGGAGATTCCCGCAGCGGGGGAGTACGTGGATGCCGGGCCGCCTCTTCCCCCTGAGAAGCCAGGATACCGACTGCTCCGGGGGAAACGGCCGAGGAACCCGGATGCCACGGACAGGGAAACCGCATCGTGCATTTCAGTGGGACGCTCCACATTCTGCCCCGTGTCTTTTCCATCAGCGGGCCGCGTATTCCGGGGGTGGGCTTCGCCGTCGCCTCCGTCCATGAAGGGCCACCGGTCGCCGTCGCCGAGGACGAGCGCCGTCTGGCGCGCGCCATGCCACAGCCGCGCCGGAGCGACTTCCTCATCGGCCGCAGCGCCCTGCACCGGGCCGTCCGCGCGGCCGGTATGGCCGCCGGAGCGGTGCTGTGCGACGGCCCCCGGCCGAGGCTGCCCGAGGGGATCGCGGCATCGATCAGCCACTCGCGTGGCGTGGCCGTGGCCCTGGCCGGCCCCACCCACCGCTTCCGGACCCTCGGGGTGGACCTCGAACTGGGCCACCTTCCCGTCGAGGCAGCCCACTTGGTGCTACGGGAATCCGAACGGGAGCTGCTCGGGCCGACCGCCACTGCGCCCCGGCGCCTGCTCAGCCTGTACTCCGCCAAGGAAGCCGCGTTCAAGGCCCTCAGCCCCGTCCTCGGCCCCGCCCTGCGCGGACTGCGCGACATCCAGCTCACCCCGGACGGCGCCGGATTCCTGGCACGCGCCGCCGGGCTGCCGGAACCCCGCGTACGGGTGAGCGTGCGGCGGCTGCCGGGGGAGGGGGTGCTCTGCTGGGCACTGCCGTACGAGGCACGTCCCGAGGACGACGACCTGCGCGACAGCCGGTACGACGGCCCGTAGCCACCCCGGGCGCGAAGCCGCGGCCCCGCCCCACACATGCCCACCCCCCACTCAAGCCCACCCATGCCCCCCACTCACCCGAGGACGAAAGGCCCTTCGTCATGTACTCGCCCGCCCTGCTCGCCCCTCCCCGGTCGCCGGAATGGACGCCGTCCGACTGGCGGCGCCGGCCGGCCGCCCAGCAGCCGGACTGGCCCGATGCGGCACTGCTGCACCGGATCCGCGCCCGACTGGCCGGAGCCGCTCCCCTCGTACGGCCCCACGAGATCCTCGACCTGCGCCGGGCGCTCGCCACGGCCGCGGCCGGTGAGGCCTTCGTGGTCCAACTCGGCGACTGCGCCGAGACGTTCGACGAGCCGACCTTCGCGGGGATCGCCGCGCGCGTCGGTCAACTGCACGGCGCCGCCCGGACCATCGGCGCCGCTCTGGGGCGGCCCGTGATACCGGTCGGCCGACTCGCCGGCCAGTACGCCAAGCCGCGCTCCTCGCCCACCGAGCGGGTGGGCGACCTGGTCCTGCCCTCCTTCCGCGGGCACCTCGTCAACGATCCGGCGCCCGACCCCGCCGCCCGCGTACCCGACGCGATGCGGCTGCTGCGCGGGCACGCGCACGCCCGCGACGTCCTCGCCCTGCTGCGCGAACTCGCCGAGTCGGGCATGGCCATGCCCGGCGCGCCCGCGGGCGGAGCGCCCGCCGTGTGGACGAGTCACGAGGCGCTCGTGCTCGACTACGAGGAGCCCCAGGTACGGCGCGACCCCGTGACCGGGCTGCTCGCCCTCACGTCCACACACCTCCCCTGGATCGGCGCGCGCACCTGCGAACCGGACGGGGCGCACGTGCGGTTCCTGTCCGGGATCGCCAACCCGGTCGGTGTGAAGATCGGCCCCTCCGTCGACCGCGCCCGGCTCGCCGAGCTCTGCGCCCGGCTCGACCCGGACCGTGAACCGGGGCGCCTCGTCCTGATCTCCCGCATGGGCGCTGACAGGGTGCGGGACGCGCTGCCGCCCCTGGTGGCGGAGGTGGCGCGGCTCGGCCACCCGGTGGTGTGGATGTGCGACCCGGTGCACGGCAACACCCGCGTCGGCGCCGGGGGACTCAAGACCCGGGACGTGGCGGTGGTGTCCGCCGAGATCAGCGGCTTCTTCGCGGCCGTGCGCGCGGCGGGCGCCCGGCCCGGCGGACTGCACCTGGAGTCGACCCCGGCCGAGGTCACCGAGTGCGTGGGCGGCCGCGCGGGCGTCGCCGAGGAGGACCTGCCGCTGCGCTACGAGACCGCCTGCGACCCGCGCCTGAACGGATCCCAGACGGCGGAGATCGTCGCGCTCGCGGCCGAGTTGGCCGCCGAGTCGCCGGACTGGTCGGCAGCCGAGCCATCGGCCGCGCCGGCCACCGGCTCCTGACGCACCGCACGCACTCGTCCAGCACCCGAGCGGCCCCGTGGGAATGTCCCGCGGGGCCGCTCGTTCGACCGGCCGCGGAAATTTCGGCACATACGGACGGAACCTTTGGCGGACCCGCCGACTCCTGACACACCGGCCGACAACCCGGCCACCCAACAGCACCCCGCACACCGAGCACCCCAGGAGCCCTCGTGGAGACCGTCGAGAACCGTCAACCGCCCCTGCCCGACGAACCGGCGGGCGTCCGGCACCGCTATCTGAACGTACGCGGAGTACGCCTGCACGTCGCCGAGGTCGGGGAGGGGGAGCCGGTCGTGCTGCTGCACGGCTTCCCCCAGCACTGGTACGCCTGGCGGCGGGTGATCCCGCTGCTGTCGGGCCGCTACCGGCTGATCTGCGTGGACCAGCGCGGCTTCGGCTTGTCCGAGGCGCCGCGCGGCGGCTACGACACCGACAGCCGGGTGGCCGACGTGCTCGGCCTCCTGGACGCGCTCGGCCTGGACCGGGTCCGGCTCATCGGGCACGACTGGGGGGCGTGGACCGGCTTCCACCTGTGCCTGCGCGCACCGGAGCGCGTCACGCACTACCTGGCGCTGAACATGATGCACCCCTGGCCGCTGCACCGTCGGCTCATGCCGCAGTCCTGGCGGTTCTGGTACACCGCCCTGCTCGAACAGCCGCTCCTGGGCCGCTGGCTGCTGCGCAACCGGCCCGGGTTCACCCGCTACCTGATGCACAAGGGGGTCGTCGAGAAGGCGGTGTGGACCCATGCCGCGATGAACGAGTTCGTCCGCTCCAGCCAGGAGCCCGAGCGCGCGCGGGCCGGAGAGGCACTGCACCGCGCCTTCGCGCTGCGGGACATCGCCAAGCTGATGCTCGGCCGGTACAAGAAGCTGCGGCTCACCACGCCGACCGTGATCCTCGGCGGCGAGCGGGACTTCATGCTGCCCCCGAGCGTGCTCACCGAAGACCGACGGCACGCGAGCGACCTGCGCGTCGAGGTGGTGCCGGGCTGCGGCCACTACCTGCACGAGGAGCGCCCCGACCTGGTCGCCTCGACGGCCCACGCGCTCTTCTCCGTCAGCCGCTGACCGCTGTAGAGCCCCGGCGAACCGCCCGCTGACACAGGCAAGCCGGCCGCTGACGGCGCGCCCGCCCCTCGGAACGGCGGGATCCGGAAAGGTTCTTGGAATCCCGTGGAGTGCACGGGCCGGATCCCGCCTCTTCTGTCATGTCGGACGCTCCGCGAGCACACCGCGAGCGACCCCGGCGTATCCCCCACGCGAAGGACAGCCCACGCAGGCGCAAGCGCGTCCGGGCTGCCCGCATGTCAAAACGCCAGGCCGAGCCAGAGGGAACCGTCATGCCCGACATATCCGCACTCAAGCTCGATGTGATACCCCAGCCGACCGCACCACTCGGGATCCTCCCGACCGTCGCGGCCGACAAGCACCCCGACACTCCTTTTCTCTCCGACACGCCGTGGCGCACCTACGACCGGCCGGTCCGTTCCTTCGCCGAGTTCGCCCTGGCCATCGACGACTACGCCGACCGGTTCTGGGCCGGCGGGATCCGCCGCGGGGATGTCGTCGCCGTCGTCCAGCGCAACCACATCGAGGTCGAGGCCGTGATGTGCGCCCTCGGGAAGATCGGTGCGCTGCCCGCGCTGCTGTCCTCCGCCATGGAGACCGGCGAACTGCTCGAATGCTTCGCCCGGTTGGAGAACCCGTACGTCCTGGTCGACTCCCTCGGCCTGTCGCGGCTGACCGAGCACCGCAACGCGGTGCGGCTCCTCACCCGTGACGTGCTCTGTCTCGAGGAGACGGAGGAGTCCTGGGTGGTGCCGCTGCAAGAGCGTCTCTCGCACAAGACCGACCCGCGCGACGAGGACGAGTGGTTCGTCATCACCCACTCCTCGGGCACGACCGGCGCCCCCAAGATGGCCGCGCACTCGACCCGTTCGCTGTTCGGCATGGTCGCCCCGATGATCATGATCTTCCGGGACCAGTACTCGGGCGACGACCTCAACGCCAAGCACCTGTCGTTCGTGCACGCCCGCACCTGCGCCGGCACCCTCGCCTCCCTGGAGACGGCGATGCCCGCGCTGGCCATCGCCGACCCGGACCCGGCGAACGTCAAGCGCCTCATGCTCGAGTACCGGCCGACGTCGATCGAGACCCACCCCAACGTCTACATCCAGTGGGAGTCCCTCGCGGACGACCCGGACCGCCCCTTCCAGCACGTCGAGCGGTTCATCAGCACCTTCGACGCGATGCACCCGCGTACCGTACGCACCCTGCTGAACGCCTCGGAGCACCCGGGCGCCCACTACTTCCAGGCGTACGGGCAGACGGAGTCCGGCCCCATCTGCCTGCGCATCGTGACCCGCGAGGAGTCCGCCGACTACTCGCCCCGCAACGTCGGCTACGCCGGCGGCGGGATGGAGATCCGGATCGTCGACGACAACGGCGTACCGCAGCCGCCCAACACCCCCGGACACATCGAGACCCGCTCCCCGGGCCGTATGCGCGGCTACGTCGGCGGCGGCCCCATGCCGCCCCAGGACTCCTGGTGGCCCATGGGCGACATCGGCCGGATCCTCGACGACGGCTCGCTGGAACTCCTCGACCGCATCGTCGAACACGTCGACGGTGTCGACAGCCTCCTGGAGAAGGAGGACCACCTCCTGGAGTCCCTGCCCGAGCTCGTCGAACTGGTCCTGGTCAAGGACGAGGACGACAGCTCCGTGTTCGCCGTCGCCTGCCCCCGCCCGGGCACCACACCCGACCTGGACCGGTTCCGCGCCGTGGCCGCCGAGCTCGGCCTGCCCGACCTGGAGGTCCGCTTCTGGGAGTGGGAGGCGATGCCCGTCACCGGTTCCTACAAGGTCCGCAGGTCCGTGCTGCGCCGCAAGCTCGCGGGACGGATCCAGCGCTCCACCGCACGGAAGGAGGCCTGATCCCCATGGTGCACCTCTGGCACGAACTCTCCCGCGGCCTGCGCGAGAACACCCTGCTGCACACCCCCTCACGCTCCGAGGAACCCGTCTCGGGAACCGCCCTCTTCGATCGCGCCGAGCGCACCGCCGGAGCCGTCCTCGCCGCCTGCGAAGGACGCGCACCGCGCCGCGTGGGCCTGCTGATGGCCAACGGCGAACCGTGGGTACGCGGGCTGCTCGCCGCGCTCCGCCTCGACGCCGCGGCGGTGCCCCTGGCCCTGCCGGTGGCCTTCGGCGGCGCCGACGCCTACGCCGCGCACGTCAAGCGGATCGCGGACGACGCCTCGCTCGACGTCATGCTCGTCGACGGCAGCCTCGGCGGCCGGATCGTCTCGCGCGTCGCCGAGGCCGTCCCGCACATCCCGTTCGTCGACATCGCCGAACCGCCCGCCGCCCGAGCCTTCCTGCCGGACACCAGCGGCGGCGACAGCGCCCCCGCCATCATCCAGTACACCTCCGGCAGCACCTCCGCGCCCAAGGGCGTCGTGGTCACCCACACCAACGTCTCCGCCGGACTCGACGCGATCGACGCCGGCACCCGCTGGACCCCCGAGGACCAGCTCGGCGAGTGGCTGCCGCTCTTCCACGACATGGGCCTGTTCACGCTGCTCGCCGCCCTGCGCATGGGCTCCTCCATCTGGCTGTGGCAGCCAGGCGACTTCGTGCGCCGCCCGCTGCAGTGGCTGAGCGAGTTCGCCGCCGCCCGCGCCTCGATCCTGCCGGCGCCGAACTTCTTCTACGACTACCTGGTCGCGGCCGCCGCCAAGGGCATCCCCGACGGTCTCGACCTGTCCGCCTGGCGCTACGGCGGCAACGGCTCCGAACCGGTGCGGCGCAGCAGCCTGGAGGCGTTCCAGCGGACGTTCGGCCCGTACGGTCTGAACCCGGGGACGGTCCAGCCCAACTACGGGCTCGCCGAGGCCACCCTCATCGTCAGCACCGGCGTCCCGGGCTCGGCGTACCGCAGCCTCCTCGTGGACCGCTCCAGCCTCTCTGTCGGCGAACGGGTCACGGAGGCCGCCGAGCGCGGCCCCACCGTCCGCACGGTCGTCTCCTGCGGACCGCCCGTCGACGGCGTCACCGTCCGCATCGGCGACGACCAGGGCCGCCCGTACGAGGAGGACATGGTCGGCGAGGTGCAGATCGGCGGGGCGCCCATCACCGAGGGCTACCTCGGACTGCCAGCCGAGCAGCAGCCGTTCACCCCGGACGGCATGCTGCGCACCGGCGACATCGGCTTCCTGCACGACGGCGAGCTGTACGTCATGGGCCGCCTCAAGGCCATGGCCGTGGTCCGCGGCCAGAACTACTACGCCGAGGACGTCGAGGAGATCGTCAAGGCCACGCCCGGAGTCGATCGCCGGCACTGCGCCGCCTTCGCCTGGGACGGCGACGGAGAGGAGCGCATGGTCGTGATCTGGGAGACGAAGCTCGACGCCGCCGCGGCCGTCGCCGTCGGCGAGGCCATCCGCACCAGGCTCGCCGAACACCTCGGCCTCAGCGCCGTGGAGACCGTCGCGGTCTCCCCGCAGACCCTCCCCTTCACCAGCTCCGGCAAGGTCAAGCGCTCCGGCGCGGCCGACCTCTACCGCGAGCACACCTCGGCACTCTCCACCGCACCGGAAGGACAGCACTCGTGAGCGACACCGCGACCCTGGACATCGTCGTACGGGCCCTGGCCGCGCAGGCCGGCGTGGCCGCGTCCTCCATCGACCCCGACAAGTCGCTGGCCGCCGTGCCCGGCATCGAGTCCGTCAAGGCGCTGCGCGCCATCACCGCGATCGAGGACGAGTGCCGGGTCGTCATCCCGGACGACTTCCTCTTCGAGACCGCCACCGTCCGTGAACTCGGCGACTTCGTCGCCAAGCTGGTCCGGGAGGGCAGCTCCATATGACGGTGGAGACCGCCGACTCACACGCCCTCCTGGGCGCGCTCGACCGGTTCACGGTCGCGCCGGCGGACGTCGCACGCTACGACACCGACGCCGTCACCGCCGCACGGGCCCTGCGCGCGACCCCCGAGCAGGTGGCCCGGCTCGCCGACGAGGGCCTGCCGCACGTCGCCGACCCCGAGCGCGGCCCGCTGTTCGACTACGACGACGTGATGAACGTCGGCATGTTCTGCGGCACCGGACAGACGGTGCCCGAACTCGGCCTGCGCTTCCTGATGCGGTTCGCCGCCTCGCCGCGGGCCGCCTGGTACGAGCCCCGCGACTGGGAGATCGGCGTCCACCCGTCCCGTTCGGCCGGGGGAGAGGACGCCGCGGCGGGGGCCGGAGACGACCGGCGCGAGGTGACCGTCCGCGTCCCCGACCTGTCCGCGCCCGGCGTGGAACTGCTCTCCGGCGGGCCCTTCGACGACCCGCTGCGGGTGTCCGGTTACGAGGCGGTCATCCGCCTCACCGGCGCCGAGCAGACCGTACGCGACCCGCGCGTCAAGGAGGCCTGGGCCGAGGTCGTCGACGCCCTGGCCGCCCGCCGCGTCGTCTACCAGACGGTCCCCGAGCCGCTGCGCCACGACCACCACCGGGCCTGGGAGCTCGGCATCGCCGACTGCGTGGTCGCCTCGCGGCTCCTCGCCGACCGGCTGCGCGCGGCCGGCCTGGAGGCCACCGCACGGCGCGGCTATCTGCTCGGCCTCTTCGGCAGCGACCACGCCTGGTGCGAGGTCGTCGAGGACGGCGTGCCCAAGGCGCTCGACCCGGTGTTCGCCTTCGTCGCCACCGTCGGCGACGAGCGCGGCGTCGCCGAGTCGCCCGAGTTCGCCGCCGCCTGCTTCGGCGGCCGGTTCAACCGGCTGCTGCCCTGCCGCACGGAGAGCGCCGAACCTCTCGTGTACTTCGACGGCGAACCGGCCCCGTACTGGGCCATGGTCGGCGTCGGCGCCCGTCCGAGGAGGACCGCATGACCGCCGCACGCACCCTCATAAGGGGCAGCCTGGACCACCCGGCCCTGCTGGAGCGCCTCGGCGACGAGGACGACTTCGCCCAGGCCGGCATCGGCTCGGGCGAGCTCATCAGGCTCGCGCTGAGCCTGGAGGAGGAGCTCGGCAGGCCGCTCGAGGACGAGGAGCTGCTCGGCCTCACCTCGGTCCGCGCCGTGGATGAGCTCATCGGCGGAGAGGCGGCCTGACATGTGGCTCAACCACCTGGTGCGCCGCGGACTCGACCGGAACCCCGACGCCCTCGCGCTGCGGGACCACCGGCGTGACATCACCTGGCGGACCCTGCACCGCGACGTACGGGCCCTGGCCGCCCGGCTGCGCCACGACACGCTGCCCGGCAGCCGCGTCCTGGTCCTCAGCGGAAACCGCGTCGAGGTCCTGGAGACCTACCTCGCCTGTGCGGCCGCGGGACTCGTCGCCGTACCGGTCAACCCGGCGCTGACCGACCCGGAGATCGGCGCGATCATGGAGTCGGTCGAGCCGTCCGCCGCGGTCGCCGAGGAGGGCTACGCGGCCCGCCTCGCCCACCTGTACCCCGGACTGCCCGTCACCGACATCGCGACGGTCGGCGAACTGCCGGACCCCGGCGCCGAGTCGGCGGACGAGCCGGGCAGCGGTATGGCCGACCCGGTGCTGATCCTGCACACCTCGGCGACCACCGGACGGGCCAAGGGCGTCGTGGTCGACCAGCGCTCGCTCCAGATCAACGCCCTGTCCTGGCTCGCCGACGTCGGCCCGCGGCCCGGCACCGTGTTCCTCAACGCCGGTCCGCTCTTCCACGGCAGCGTCGTGATCGCCCTGGACCACCTGGCCGCGGGCGGCACCGTCTGCGTCCTGGACCGCTTCACCCCCCAGGGCTGCCTGGCCGCCCTGGAGCGCTGGCAGGTCGAGCACGCCTTCCTCGTCCCGTCCATGGTCCGGCTGCTGCTGCGGACCAAGAGCCTGCCCGGCACCGACCTGTCCCGGCTGCGGCTGCTGCTGCACGGCGCCGCACCCATGCCCGCCGAACTGGCGCGCGAGGCCCAGGACAGGCTCGGCGTCGAACTCCAGACCATCTTCGGCATCACCGAGGGCGGCGGCCCGGTCCTCACCCTCCGCCCGGAGATCCCGGTCGGCGAGCCGCCCGTCCCCGGAGCCGTCTGCGTGGGCACGCCCATGCTCGGCGCCGGGATGCGGATCACCGACGACGAGGGACGCGAGGTGCCCGCCGGCGTCGTCGGCGAGATCCAGGTGACCGGCGACGGCCTGATGCAGGCGTACTGGAAGAACGCCGAGGCCACCGCCGACGTCCTGCGCGACGGCTGGCTCAACACCCACGACCTCGGCTGCGTCGACACGGACGGCCGGGTCTGGGTCGTGGACCGGCGCAACGACCTCATCCTGCGCGGCGGCCAGAACGTGTACCCGGCCGAGATCGAGCACGTGCTGCGGCAGTCCCCGAACGTCGCCGACGTGGTCGTCGTACCCCTGCCGTCGGACGACTGGGGCCAGACGCCCGTGGCGTTCGTACAGCCCGTGTCCGACGACCGGTTCGACGAGGCGGAGCTGCTCGGCCTGTGCGTCGACGGACTCGCCCCGTACAAGCGGCCCACCCACTTCCTGCCCGTGGAGCGCATCCCGCGCAACCCCGCCGGCAAGGCCCTGCGCACCCGGCTGCGGGAGATCGCCCACGACACGCTCATCGCCGACAGGGAGCACACCGCATGAGCACCGACACCACCGACAGCGCCACCGGCACGAGCGAGGGAGGCACCGGCACGAGCAAGGGGGGCACCACCGACTACACCCGTCCCGAGGTACTGACGGACCTCGCAGGCGAGTGGGCCGTCCCCATCCACGGCAAGGCCGTCATCAGCTGGGACTACGACCAGCGCAACGACAAGCTCATCCGGCTCTACCAGCAGGGCAAGCAGCGCCAGTGGGACATGGACGAGCGGCTCGACTGGGACCACCAGGTGGACCCGGACGACCCGCTGGGCCTGCCCGACGACTTCATCTCCATCGCCGGGTCAAAGCTGTGGGACCGCCTGCCCGAGAGCGAGCGGCGCATCGTGCGCCGGCACAGCAGCGGCTGGCTGTACTCGCAGTTCCTGCACTCCGAGCAGGCCGCCCTGATCGCGGTCGGGAAGATCCTGCTCACCGTGGAGGACCTGGACTCCAAGATGTACGCGGCCTCGCAGATCGTGGACGAGGCCCGGCACGTCGAGGGCTTCCACCGCTTCCTGCACACCAAGATCGGGATGCGGTACGGGCTCTCGCCGTCCATCGCCGCCATGTTCGAGCAGGCGATGCGCGAACCGCGCTGGGACTTCGGGGTCCTGGCCGCGCACATCCTGGTCGAGAACATGGGGCTCGCCACCTTCGGCGTGCACCGCGAGCGGCTGCGCGACCCGCTGGCGCGCGCGTTCAGCGCCTACGTCGCCCGGGACGAGGCCCGGCACGTCGCCTTCGGACGGCTGCTGCTGCGCGGCTACTACCCGCAGCTGTCCGCCGCGGAGCTCAAGGAGCGCGAGGACTTCGTCGTCGAGGGCTGCTGGGCGCTGCGCGACCGGTACGTCGACGACGACATCTGGAACACCCTCGGCTACGGCGACGAGGCCATCGAGGCATCCCGCCGCTCGCCCGCCAAACGCGAGTTCCGCCGCCTGGTGTTCATGCGGATCGTGCCGGGTCTGAAGGAGATCGGGATGTTCGGCCCGCGCGTCCAGGAGGCGCTGGCCAAGATGGGCGTCCTCGGCTTCCAGGAGGTGGACGAGGAGGCCCTGCGCGCCCTCGACGACCAGGCGGCCGTCGACGCCCTCACCCAGCGCGAGATGGAACTCCGCCGCCGGGACATCCACCAGGTCGCCGACCTCGGCAGCGCCGCCGCCTCCTGAACCGGGCCGCCGCCACCCGGAGTACCTCCCCCGGCTCCGGGCGGCGGCGGCCCTACGGGGGCGGGGGCTTCCGGCAGGGAACGCGCCCCCGCCCCTCCTCCCCCTCGGAGACCCTCCCCTCGGAGATCCCTCCCCTCCCGGAGACCCGACCCGAACCACCCACCGGAATCGCGGAGTTGCCACCATGCTCGAAACCACCTCCCCACCCGCCCGCCCCACCCGGCTGCGCGGTGTGACGCCGGACGGCGTGGAGACCACCGGCCGCACTGTGCTGACCGGTCTCGCCGACGGGTCGCGGACCCCTCCGCCGGCGGCCCGTACGCTCGCGCTGCCGCCCGCCACCTCCTGGCTGCCGGGGCTCGTCCGCTGCGAGACGGTGTTCGAGGAGGAGCTGACGCTCACCCCCGGTGTCGTCTTCGGCGGCTGGATCGCCTGTCTGGTGGACCACTTCGCGGGACTGGTGATGCTGTCGGCCCTGCCGGACGGATCAGGCTTCCTCACCGCCGGACTCTCGGTCGAGTACCACGCCCCGCTCGTACCGGGACCGGTCGACATCGAGACGGAGCTGACCAGTTGCTCCACCCGGCGGGCCATCGCCGAGGTCCGCTTCGTGCAGGACGGCGTACGCGCCTGCACCGCCACCGTGGAGCAGATCATCCACCGGAAGGCGGGGTGACTACCGTGCGGGACAGTGAACTCACCCAGGAACACCGGGACTTCCAGGCCATGGTGCGCGAATTCGTCGAGCGGGAGATCGTGCCGCACCACGACGAGTGGGAGCGCGCCGGGCTCGTCGACCGCGACGTGTGGAGCCGCGCCGGCAAGCTCGGCCTGCTCGGCACCGACGTACCCGAGGAGTACGGCGGCGGTGGCGTACGCGACTTCCGCTACCAGGTCATCGTCAGCGAGGAGATCATGCGGGTCGGCGCGACCGGCATCGGCTTCGCGCTCCACAACGACGTCGTCGCGCCCTACCTCCTCGAACTCGCCACCGAGGAGCAGAAGCGGCGCTGGCTGCCGGGCTTCTGCTCGGGCGAGCTGATCACGGCCATCGCGATGACCGAGCCGGAGGCCGGCAGCGACCTGAAGGCGATCCGCACCACCGCGGTCCGCGACGGCGACTCCTACGTCCTCAACGGCGCCAAGACCTTCATCACCAACGGCATCCACGCCGACCTGGTCGTCGTGGTCGCCCGCACCCAGCCCGGTCAGGGCTCGCGCGGCCTGAGCCTGCTCGTCGTCGAGCGCGGCATGCCCGGCTTCACCCGCGGCCGCAAGCTGGAGAAGATCGGCATGGCCGCCCAGGACACCGCCGAGCTGTTCTTCGACGACGTCCGGATACCGGCCGCCAACCTGCTCGGCCGTCCCGGTCTCGCCTTCCTCCACCTGGCGGCCAACCTGCCGCAGGAGCGGCTCAGCATCGCCGCGTACGCCGTCGCCGCCGCCGAGACCGCCTTCGCCCAGACCCTGGCGTACTGCAAGAGCCGCACGGCCTTCGGGCAGCACATCGGCGCGTTCCAGCATGTGCGCTTCGAACTGGCCGAGATGGCCACCGAGTTGGACGTGGCCCGCACCTATGTCGACCGGGCGGTCGCCGAGCACAACGCGGGCAGGCTCGACGCCGTGGCCGCGGCCAAGGCCAAGTGGTGGGCCACCGACGTCCAGCGCCGGGTGCTCGACCGCTGCGTCCAACTGCACGGCGGCTACGGCTTCATGCGGGAGACCCCGGTCGCCAAGGCGTTCGTCGACAACCGGGTGCACCCCATCTACGGCGGCACCAACGAGATCATGAAGGAGATCGTCGGCCGCGACCTGGGCGTCTAGCCCCCTCCCGCCGCCCCCCTTCCTGCCGGTCCTCGGCCTTCTCGCCGTCCTCGGCCATCTCCACGCGCCTTCGCGCGCTCCCACCTCTGCGAAACGGATACGTCACGTGAACGACAGACAGCTCGAAGTCTGCGTCATCGGCGCCGGCCCCCGCGGCCTCTCGGTCCTGGAGCGGCTGTGCGCCAACGCCCGCGAACGCGCCCTGGACACCGACGTCGTGGTGCACGTGGTGGACCCCTGCCGTCCCGGCGCCGGCCAGGTCTGGCGCACCGACCAGTCGCGCCACCTGCTGATGAACACCGTCGCCTCCCAGGTGACCCTGTTCACCGACCCCAGCGTCGAGATGGCCGGCGCACTCGCCCCCGGCCCCAGCCTCTACGAGTGGGCCCGGAACATCGCGCTCAAGGACGACCCCACGGCACCCGGCGAACTCGCGCCGACGGACGGCGCCCTGAGCGACCAGGTGCTCGCCGAGGCCCGCGACCTGACCCCCGACTCGTACCCGACGCGCGCCTTCTACGGTCACTACCTGCGCTGGGTCTTCGCCCGGGTGGTCCGCACCGCCCCCGCGCACGTCACCGTCGTCTTCCACCCGCTGCGCGCCGTACGGCTCCAGGAGCGGCCGGACGGGCGCCAGTGCGTCACGCTGGCCAACGGCACCCGCATCGACGATCTGGACGCCGTCGTCCTGGCGCAGGGCCACCTGCCGGAACGCGCGGACGCGGCGGAGGAGCGCCTCGCCACGTTCGCCCGGACGCACTCCCTGACGTATCTGCGCCCGATGAACCCGGCGGACGCCGACCTGTCCCACGTGGCGCCCGGCGAACCCGTCGCGCTGCGCGGGCTCGGCCTCAACTTCTTCGACCACATGGCGCTGTTCACGCTCGGCCGCGGCGGCACCTTCGAGCGCGCCGGGGACGGCCGGCTCGTCTACCAGCCCTCGGGCCGTGAACCGGTGCTGTACGCGGGCTCGCGCCGCGGGGTTCCGTACCACTCCCGCGGCCGCAACCAGAAGGGCGCGCACGGCCGCCACCACCCCTTCCTGCTCACCCCCGACAAGGTCGCCGAGCTGCGGCGCACCGCGGACCGGGAGGGTCTCGACTTCACCCGCGATCTGTGGCCGCTGATCGCCAAGGAGGTCGAGACCGTCTACTACGCGGCCCTGGTCGCCCGGCGCTCCGGCGCCCGCCAGGGGCGTCGGCTGACGAAGCTCACCCTCGCGACCGACTGGGGCGGCCCCGAAGAGGCGCGTGTGCTCCAGGAGTTCGGGATCGGGCCCGCCGAGCGCTGGGACTGGGGGCGGATCGCCCGCCCCTACCACGACCGGCGGTTCTCCGGCCCGGACGCATGGCGGTCCTGGCTGCTCGCCAACCTCCGCGAGGACGTGGAGGAGTCGGCGCTCGGCAACGTGGACGGCCCGCTCAAGGCGGCCCTGGACGTCCTGCGGGACCTGCGCAACGAGATCAGGCTGCTCGTCGACCACGGCGGGCTCACCGGCCGCTCGCACCGCGACGACCTTGACCGCTGGTACACCCCGCTCAACGCGTTCCTGTCCATCGGGCCGCCTCCGAGCCGCATCGAGGAGATGATCGCGCTGATGGAGGCGGGCGTCCTGCACGTCGTCGGCCCGGGCATGCGGATCGCCACCGACGAGCGGGCCGGCCGGTTCGTCGTCGACGCGGCCGAGGTGCCCGGCTCGCGCGTCGAGACGACCTGCCTCATCGAGGCCCGGCTGCCCACGCCGGACCTGCGCCGCACCACCGACCCCCTGTTGCGCGGCCTCGTCGCCGCCGGGGCCTGCCGTACGCACGTCGTGGCGGAGTACGAGACCGGCGGCCTGTCCGTCACCGAGCGCCCCTACCGCCTCGTCACGGCGGACGGCCGGGTCGAGCCGCGCCGCTTCGCGTACGGAGTGCCGACGGAGTCCGTCCACTGGGTCACCGCCGCCGGCATCCGGCCCGGCGTCAACTCCGTGACGCTCGGCGACTCTGACGCGATCGCCCTCGCCGTACTCACCCTGCCGACCACCGCCGCCCCCGAAACCCCCGCCCTCCAGGAGACGACATGACCCCGGACCTCGCCGACACCGGGCTGCTCTCGCCGGTGCGGGCCGGCAGTCCGGCCGAGGCGGCCACCAGCGACGTGGCCTGTCTTCAGGCCATGCTGGACGCGGAGGCGGCGCTCGCCCGGGTGCAGGCGCGGCTCGGGACCGTGCCCGAGTCGGCGGCCCGGGTCATCACCTCCGTCGCGCGCGCGGGGCACTTCGACGTGCGCGAGCTCGCGGTGGCGGGGCGGGCCGCGGCGAACCCGGTCGTCGCCCTTGTCCGGGCGCTCGGCGCGGCCGTGGCCCGCGAGGACCCCGACGCCGCCCACTACGTGCACCAGGGCTCCACCAGCCAGGACGTCCTGGACACCGGGCTCATGCTCGTCGCCGCGCGCACCACGGACCTGATCCTGGCCGACCTGGACCGCGTCGCCGCCGCGCTCGCCGCGCTCGCCGAGCGGCACCGCGACACCCCCATGGCCGCCCGCACACTCGGCCAGCACGCCGTACCGACGACCTTCGGTCTGAAGGCGGCCGGCTGGCTGCAGGGCGTCCTGGACGCGGGCGAACGGCTGCGCCGCGTCCGCGAGCACGCGCTCCCGGCCCAACTCGGCGGGGCCGCAGGCACGTTGGCGGGCTATCTCGAGTACGCGCGGGTGCAGGCCGGGCTCGGACCGGAGGCCGTGGCGGAGTACGCCCGTACGCTTCCGGCCGCCCTCGCCGCCGAACTGCGGCTCGCCGACCCCGTCGCCCCCTGGCACACCGTACGCACGCCCCTCGCCGACCTGGCGGCGGCGCTCACCCTGACCACCTGCGCCCTCGGCACCCTCGCCGCGGACGTCCAGCTCCTGTCGCGCACCGAGACCGCGGAGGTCTCCGAGCCGGGCGCCGAGGGCCGGGGCGCGTCGTCCGCGATGCCGCACAAGCGCAACCCGGCCCTGGCGGCCCTGATCCGGTCCGCCGCCTACCAGTTGCCCGGTCTCGCGGCCACCCTCGCCCACGCGGCGGTCAGCGAGGACGAGCGGCCCGCGGGCGCCTGGCACGCCGAGTGGGAGCCGCTGCGCTCCGCCCTGCGGCTCACCGGGGGCGCCGCCCACACCGCCGCCGAACTGGCCGAGGGGCTGATCGTCCACCCCGACCGGATGCGCGCCAACCTCGACCTGACCGCCGGCCTGGTGGTCTCCGAGCGGCTGGCCGCCGCGCTCTCGCCGGACCTCGGCAGGGCCCCCGCCAAGGCCCTGGTCTCCGCGGCCTCCGCACGCGCGGCGGGCAGCGGACGCCACCTCGCGGACGTCCTGGCCGAGGCCCCCGAGCTCACCGGCCGGCACGACTCCCGTTCCCTGCACGCCCTGTGCGCCCCCGAGCACTACACCGGCGCCGCGGGCGTGCTCGTGGACCGGGTTCTCACGCGGCACCGCGGAAGGACTTCACGATGACGGCAAGGACCTCACGATGACGGCAACGACCCACCGGTGGACGACCCCGATCGGGGTGGACGTGACCCGCCGGTCCGAACCCCTGGACCCCGTACGGGCCGAGGCCGAACTGGCCGCCCTGGAAACCGCTCTGGACACCAGGCGGGGGATGCTGCTGTCGGGCCGTTGCGAACAGCCCGGCCGCTACCAGCCCTACGACCTGGGCCACACCGACCCGCCCGTCGAGGTGACCGCCGACACCGGAGGCGTACGGCTGCGCGCGCTGAACGAGCGCGGCCGGGTGCTGCTGCCGGCGCTCGCCGCGGCCCTGGCACCGCACGGCGCGCGCTGGGACGAGGCCGAGGGTGCGGTCATCGCCGACACCCGCACCCGCACCGACATCCGCACCTGCGCCGGCGGCGCGGACCACGCCCACGCCTTCGGCCCCGGCCCGGTCGCCGAGGAGGACCGCACCCGCCTGCCCTCGGCGTTCACCCCGCTGCGCGCGCTGATCGCCGCGCTCGCCTCCCCGGACGACGAACTGTGGGGCCTTTACGGGGCGTTCGGCTACGACCTCGTCCTCGGCTTCGACCCGGTCCCGCTGCACCAGGACCGCGACCCGCGCGACCGGACCCTGGCGCTGCACCTGCCCGACCGGATCCTGCGCATCGACCGGCGGCGCGGCACCGCCGTCCTCCACAGCTACGAGTTCTCCTACGCCGGAGCCGGCACGGCGGGCCTCGACCGTGCCACGCCCGCCGCGCCCTTCGCGCCCGCTGCCGCGCCGCCCGCCTACCGCGACCACGGGCCCGGCGAGTACGCGGACCTGGTCCGCCGCGCCAAGGAGCGGTTCCGCGCCGGGGACCTCTTCGAGGTCGTGCCGGGCCAGAGCTTCCACCGCCCCGCCGACGCCCCGCCGTCGGAGGTCTTCCGCAGACTGCGCGACCGCAACCCCGCCCCGTACGGGCTGCTCATGAACCTCGCCGGCGGCGAGCACCTCGTCGGGGCCTCGCCCGAGATGTTCGTACGCGTCGACCCGGCCGGCCGCACCGTCGAGTCCTGCCCGATCAGCGGCACCATCGGCCGCGGCCGCGGCCCCCTGGAGGACGCCGAGCAGATCCGCGCCCTGCTCGGCTCCGCCAAGGAGGAGTCGGAACTGACGATGTGCACGGACGTGGACCGCAACGACAAGGCCCGGGTCTGCCTGCCCGGCAGCGTCGAGGTGCTGGCCCGCCGCCAGATCGAGCTGTACTCCCGGCTGATCCACACCGTCGACCACGTCCGCGGCCGGCTGCGCCCCGACCGGGACGCGCTCGACGCCTTCCTGACCCACATGTGGGCGGTCACCGTCACCGGGGCGCCCAAGCGCGCCGCCATCGCCTTCGTCGAGGAGCACGAGCGCAGCCCGCGCCGCTGGTACGGCGGGGCGGTCGGCCGCATCGGCTTCGACGGGGGCATGGAGACCGCGCTCACCCTGCGCACCATCCAGATGCGCCACGGCATCGCCACCGTACGGGCCGGCGCGACGCTGCTCTACGACTCCGACCCGCAGGCGGAGGAGAACGAGACCCTGCTGAAGGCGCTCGCGCTGCTCGACGCGGTGGAGAACGCCGACGTCCCCGCGTCGGCCGGGCGCCCCGACGTCCCCGGTCCGGCCGGGCGCAAGGACGCTCCCGTACGGGCCCGCGCGCCCCTCGCCGGGGCCACCTCCGCCGGCCGTCGCCGCCGCGTGCTGCTCGTCGACCACCAGGACTCGTTCGTGCACACGCTCGCCGACTACGTCCGCCAGACGGGTGCCGAAGTCGTCACCTACCGCGCCGGCTTCTCCCCGGACCTGCTCGACACCGTGGCGCCCGACCTGCTGCTGCTCTCGCCCGGGCCCGGCCGCCCGGCGGACTTCGGGATGTCCGCCCTCCTGGACGCGGCACTGGAGCGCGAACTTCCGGTGTTCGGCGTCTGCCTGGGGCTGCAGGGCATCGTGGAGTACTTCGCCGGGAGCCTCGCCACGCTGCCGAGACCTGTGCACGGCAAACCCTCGCCCATCGAGGTGGTCGACGGGGGCGGCACGCTCTTCCGCGACCTGCCCGCCCGCTTCCGCGCCGGGCGCTACCACTCCCTGTACGCCGACCCCGAGACGCTTCCCGAGGAGCTCCGGGTGACAGCCCGTACCGCCGACGGCACGGTGATGGGCGTCGAGCACCGCAGCCTGCCCGTCGCCGCCGTCCAGTTCCACCCGGAGTCGATCATGACCCTTGACCATGGCGCGGGCCACACCCTGATCGCCAACGCCGTCGCCGGACTCACCTCCGCGGCACCGGCCGCCGTCACCGTGGGCGGAACCCGATGACGGGGGCCGGGCGGACGCCCGAGGAGTACGAGTACGAGGACGAGTACGGGTCCGGGTCCGGGTACGGGGGGTGGCGGGGCAGGCGAGCCGCCCGGGACATCCCGCGCTCCCCGTTCACGCGCGGCGCGCGCCTCGCCTCCCTGCCGCTGGGGTTCGCGGGCCGTTCGGCGGCCCGGTTCGGGCGGCGGCTGCTCGGGCAGCCCGGCGACCTGCTGACCAGCGAACTGCAGCGCCGTACGAGCCTGCACCTCTTCAGGGTTCTGGGCGAACTCAAGGGCGGGGCCATGAAGTTCGGGCAGATGCTGTCCGTCTTCGAGGCGGCACTGCCCCCCGAGGTCATCGGCCCCTACCGGGCCGCGCTGACCCTCCTCCAGGAGTCCGCGCCCGCACTGCCGGCCGAGCGCGTGCACGCGGTGCTCGCGCGGGAGCTCGGCCCCGCGTGGCGGGAGCGCTTCTCGTCTTTCGACTCCACACCGACCGCCGCCGCGTCCATCGGCCAGGTGCACCGGGCCGTGTGGGAGGACGGCCGTACGGTCGCCGTGAAGATCCAGTACCCCGGCGCGGGCGAGGCGCTGCTCGGCGACTACGCCCAACTCGGCCGGATGATACGGCTGTTCTCCGTGATCGCACCGGCCCTCGACGTGGAGCCCATGCTCGTCGAGCTGCGCGAGAGGGTCGCCGACGAACTCGACTACCGCCTGGAGGCCGCGGCCCAGCGGGCGTTCGCCGACGCGTACCGCGGCGACAAGCTGATCCACGTCCCCGACGTGGTGGAGTTCACCGAGCGGGTGCTCATCACGGAGTGGCTGGACGGCACCCCGCTCGCCACCGTGATCCGCGAAGGCTCGCAGGAAGAACGGGACGAGGCCGGATTCCGCTACGCCCGCTTCCTCCTCTCAGGACCGGAGCGCGCCGGACGCCTGCACGCCGATCCACACCCCGGCAACTTCCGGTGCCTCGACGACGGACGGCTCGGCGTCATCGACTTCGGCGCCGTCAAGGAGCTGCCGGACGGCTTCCCGGCGGCGCTCGGCACCCTGATCCGGCTGGCCCAGCAGGGCGACTGGAGGGCCGCGCAGGAAGTCCTCGTGTCGGAGGGCTTCCTCACCCGGGGCGCCCCGCTCGATCCCGTCGCGCTCGAGTCCTTCCTGCTCCCCCTCGCCGCGCCCTCGGCGGTCGACACGTACCGGTTCACCCGTGAATGGCTCCGCGAGGAGGTCGTCCGGGCCGTCGACCCACGCGAGAACAGCCTGATGCGCCGGGTCAACCTGCCGCCCTCGTACGTCCTGGTCAACCGCGTGGTCGGCGCCGCCACGGCCGTCCTGTGCCAGCTCGAGTGCGAGGTCCCGTTCCGCGCGGAGGCGGCCCGGTGGCTCCCGGGGTTCACGGGCGCCGCGATCGAGGCGGGCGAGGAGGTCTAGAGTCCGGGGCGCCCCGACGAACAGGTCGGGGCGCCCTGGACGGTCATGCGCCCAACGACCGTTCCGCCACCCGGCGCAGGTGGCCGGTGAAAACCTCTGCCGCGTCCGGGTTCAGCGTCCGCAGCGCCACCATCGCCGTGATGATCACGTCGCACAGCTCGGACTCGACGTCCTGCCAGGTGTGCGAGACGCCCTTGCGCGGGTTCTGGCCGGTCGCGCCGATGACGGCCTCCGCCACCTCGCCGACCTCCTCCGAGAGCTTCAGGACGCGCAGCAGGACGTCCTGCTGCGGCGGGAGCGTGTGGTGGGCGGAGATCCAGGAGGCGAGGCGGTCGACGGTGTTCCACGAGTCGGTCATGGGGCAGAAGCGTGCCAGTTCGTCCAGGTGGCCGAGTACGGACACCGGCGCGCGGCATACGCCCGGCCCGGGTCCGCGGGGATCGGGGCGGGGCGGTGTACGGGTAGGCCATGATCCCCGTGGACAGACTCAGCGACCCGGCCGTGCGCGCCTTCGTCACGGCCCTCAACGCCAATGACCGCGACGCCTTCTTCGCGGCCCTCACCCCCGACGCCACCATGTCCGACGACGGCACCGACCGGAACATCGCCGAGTGGACCGACAAGGAGATCTTCTCCTCGCGCGGCCACATGGAGATCGAGTCCGAGAAGGACGGCGGCCGCGCCCTCGTCGCCCGCTACCGCAACGACACCTGGGGCGAGATGCGGACCGCCTGGCGGTTCGACGTGCGGGACGGGAAGATCGCCCGCTTCGAGACGGGCCAGGCGTAGCTCCTCAGGGGGTAGGGGGTGTGTGCTGGCAGAGGGCGCGCCCCTACCCCCGCCCGATGTACGGCATCGCCGTCGCCATCACCGTCGCGAACTGCACGTTCGCCTCCAGCGGCAGCCCCGCCATGTGCACCACCGTCGCCGCCACGTCCGCCGCGTCCATCACCGGCTCCACCGCCAGCTCCCCGTTGGCCTGCAGGATCCCGGTCTGCATCCGCGCCGTCATCTCCGTCGCCGCGTTCCCGATGTCGATCTGACCGCAGGCGATCCGGTACGGGCGCCCGTCCAGCGACAGCGACTTCGTCATCCCCGTCATCGCGTGCTTCGTCGCCGTGTACGCGATCGAGTGCGGGCGCGGCACGTGGGCCGAGATCGAGCCGTTGTTGATGATCCGGCCGCCCTGCGGGGACTGCTCCTTCATCGCCCGGAAGGCCGCCTGGGCGCACAGGAACGCGCCCGTCAGGTTCACGTCGACGACCGAGCGCCAGGTCTCGTAGGACAGCTCCTCGACCGGGGTCCCGCCGCCCGCGAACGTGCCCGCGTTGTTGAAGAGCAGGTCGACCCGGCCCCACCGGTCCCGTACGGCCTCGAAGAGGGACGCCACCGCCTCCGGTGACGTCACGTCCGTCGGGACGACGAGGAGGCCGTCCCGCGACGCGGCCGTCTCCTCCAGGGGCTCGCGCCTGCGGCCTGCCAGCGCCACCGACCAGCCCGCGTCGGCCAGGGCCAGGGCCACACTCCGGCCGATCCCCGAACCCGCTCCCGTCACCACTGCGATGCGCGACTCAGTGCTCATGGGCGCGCAGCGTACGTGAGATCCGTGCACAGGGAACTCATCTGTCCGACACGCGGATGTTCTGCACCCCGGGCGCCCCGGTCTCAGGCCGGCGTGACCGCCAGTTCGGACGGATCTTCGGACGGATCTTCGGACGGATAGCGGACGCCGATGCGGTCCCGTACCGCGTCGAGCGTCCGCATCACCGCCAGCGAACCCTCCAGCGGCACGAGCGGGGACTCGGTCAGGCCCGCCCGGAGACACCGCATCACCTCGTCCGCCTCCGGCCGCAGGGACTGCCGGTCGCCGTCGAGGACGAACTCCTCCGGCTCCCGGCCGTGCCGCCGCAGCGTGAAGCGGTCCGGGAAGAAGAAGCCGTGCGGGAGGTCGATCCGGCCCGCCGATCCCGTCACGGAGGCGGTCATCGGGGTGTCCGCGACGACCGAGCAGGACAGCAGCGCCGAGGCGCCGGAGGCCCAGCCGAGGAGCATCCCCGTGTTCAGGTCGACGCCCTCGGGCGAGAGGAGCGCGTGCGCCTGGACCGAGTCGGGCTCGCCGAGCAGCAGCTGCGCGAAGGAGACCGGGTACACCCCGAGGTCCAGGAGCGCCCCGCCGCCGACCGCCGGGTCGCGCAGCCGGTGTTCGGCCGCGAACGGACCCGCGAGCCCGAAGTCCGCCTGTACGGTCCTGACCTCGCCGATCGCCCCGTCCCCGACCAGCTCCGCCAGCCGCCGGACGAGCGGGTTGCAGTACATCCACATGGCCTCCATCAGGAAGAGGCCCCGGTCCCGGGCGAGGGCGACCAACTCCTCCGCCTCGCGCGCGTTCAGGGTGAGAGCCTTCTCGCACAGGACGGCCTTTCCCGCCTCCAGGGCGAGCCCGGCGGCCGCCCGGTGCGCGTGGTGCGGGGTCGCCACGTACACCACGTCGACGTCCGGGTCGGCGGCGAGCGCGGCCCACTCCCCGTACGCCTTCGGTATCCCGAACCGGTCGGCGAAGGCCCGCGCCGACGCCTCCGTACGGGAGGCCACGGCCACCACCTCGGCGCCGTCCATCGCGCGCAGCTCGCCGGCGAACCTCGCCGCGATGCCGCCCGTGGCCAGCACGCCCCACCGCACGGTCTTCTCCATGCCCCACCCCAAGAAAGGTCTCGACCTGTCGCGTCGAGCTGAGAGCATAGGGAAAGTTTCAACGAAATGGAGCAGTCGATGCCGGAGAGCGGCCAGCCCACGAAGCAGGAATCACAAGGACACATACCCGGCGGGGCCGTCGGCCCCGCCGCCTCCGCACGGCGCGCGAGCCTGCTCGTCACGCTCGTCCTCGGCGGTCTCACCGCGCTCCCGCCGCTGTCCATGGACATGTACCTGCCCGCGCTGCCGGAGGTCACCGAGGCGTTCCTCTCGCCCGCCGCGACCGTCCAGCTGACGCTGACCGCCTGCCTCGCCGGCATGGCGCTCGGCCAGCTCGTCGTCGGCCCCATGAGCGACAGGTGGGGACGCCGCCGCCCGCTGCTCATCGGCATGCTCGTCTACGTCGCCGCCACCGCGGTCTGCGCGTTCGCGCCCACGATCGACCTGCTCATCGCGTTCCGGCTGCTCCAGGGCCTGGCGGGCGCGGCGGGCATCGTGATCGCCCGGGCCGTCGTCCGCGACCTGTACGACGGCGTCGCGATGGCCCGGTTCTTCTCCACCCTGATGCTGATCTCCGGCGTCGCCCCGATCATCGCCCCGCTCATCGGCGGGCAGATCCTGCGGATCACCGACTGGCGGGGCGTCTTCCACGTCCTCGCCGTGATCGGCGTGCTCCTGACCCTGGTGGTCTGGAAGTGGCTGGGCGAGACGCTGCCGCCCGAGCGGCGCCACGAGGGCGGGGTCGGCGAGGCGCTGCGCACGATGCGCGGACTGCTCGCGGACCGGGTCTTCACCGGCTACGTGCTCGCCGGCGGGCTCGCGTTCGCCGCGCTCTTCGCGTACATCTCGGCCTCCCCGTTCGTCGTGCAGGAGATCTACGGCGCCTCGCCGCAGACCTTCAGCCTCCTCTTCGGCCTCAACTCCGTCGGCCTCGTCGCCGTCGGCCAGATCAACGGCAAGCTGCTCGTCGGGCGGGTCAGCCTGGACAAGGCGCTGGGCTGGGGTCTCGGCGTGATCCTGCTCGCTTCGGTGGCGCTGCTGCTCATGACGAGCGGGCTGTTCGGGAGGGTGGGTCTCGCGCCCGTCGCCGCCGGTCTGTTCGTCCTGATGTCGGCGATGGGTCTGGCGCTCCCCAACACCAACGCGCAGGCCCTCATGCGCACCCCGCACGCGGCGGGCTCCGCGTCCGCGCTGCTCGGCACGTCGTCCTTCCTGATCGGAGCGATCGCCTCGCCGCTGGTAGGCATCGCCGGCGAGACCACTGCCGTCCCGATGTCCGTGGTCCAACTGACCTGCGCAACCGCCTCACTCACCTGCTTCCTGACCCTGTGCCGCCCCTGGCACGCCCGGGCGACGGCCTGACGCTCGGGGGCGCAGGCTTGACGGTCCAGGGCGCCGCCTGACGGTCCCGGGCTGCCGCCTGATGCTCCTTGGCGATCGGCCAAGTTCTAGGGCGCCCGCCTGACGTTCCGGGGCGCCGCCTGACGCTTCCGGGCGAACGCCTGGCGCTACGGAGCGCCGGCCTTACGCTCCGGGGCGCCCGCCTTACGCTCTCGGGCGACCGGCCGACGCCCTTGGCGATCGGCCGTCGTTCTTGGGCGTCCGCCTGACGTTCAGGGGCGCGCGCCTGACGCCCCCGGGCGACCGGCCGACGCCTTTAGTGACCGGCCGTCGTTCTTGGGCGTCCGCCTGACGCACCCGGGCGACCGGCCGTCGTTTCTTGGGCGCCCCATTGACGCTCCTCGGCGCCCGGGCCGATGTTCTTGGGCGCCCGCCTGGCGCTCGGGGGCGTCCGCCTTACGCTCTCGGGCGACCGGCCGACGCCCTTGGCGATCGGCCGTCGTTCTTGGGCGTTCGCCTGACGTTCCGGGGCGCCCCCCTTGCGCTCCCGGGCGACCGGCCGACGGGCCCCGGCGAGCGCCTAAAATGTGGAGGTGAACGCCTCCCCCTACCTCCCCTCCGGTGACGCGCTGCGTGCCGCGCTCGCCGGGCTCCTCGCCGGGCTGCCGCCGCGCCAGGCGACCCAGGCCGTCGACCGGCTGATCGCCAACTACCGGGGGACCACCCCGACCCACGCCCCGGTGCTGCGCGACCGTTCCGACGTCGCCGCGTACGCCGCGTACCGGATGCCGGCGACGTTCGAGGCGGTACGGGCGGCACTCGACGCCCTGCGGGACGCGGCCCCCGCGTGGGAGCCGGCCACGCACACCGACATCGGCGGCGGCACCGGCGCGGCCAGCTGGGCGGTCGCGGAGGCGTGGGACGCCGCCGCGCACACGACCGTGCTCGACTGGGCGGAGCCCGCGCTCGCCCTCGGGAAGGAGCTGGCGGCCGGCGTCTTCGACGCGGAGTGGCGGCGGGCCCGGATCAGCGGGGCGCTACGGCTCGACGCGACGGACCTCGTGACCGTCTCGTACGTACTGAACGAGCTGACCGAGGCCGACCGGACGGCGCTCGTGAGCGAGGCGGCGCGGGTGGCGCAGGCGGTCGTGATCGTCGAGCCGGGCACGCCCGACGGCTACGAGCGGATCATCGCGGCGCGCTCCCTCCTCGTCGAGGCGGGCTTCACCGTGGCCGCGCCGTGCCCGCACAGCGGCACGTGCCCGATAGAGCCCGGCAGGGACTGGTGCCACTTCGCGGCCCGGGTCAGCAGGTCCTCGCTGCACCGGCAGGTAAAGGGCGGTTCGCTGCCGTACGAGGACGAGAAGTTCAGCTACGTGGCGGCGACCCGGTTCCCCGTCGTGCCGGCGGCCGCCCGGGTGACCCGGAAGCCCCAGATCCGCAAGGGCCAGGTCCTGCTGGAGCTCTGCGGCCCGGAGGAGACCGGCCTGACCCGCGAAACGATCACGAAGCGCCACGGGCCCCTGTACAAGGCTGCGCGCGACGCAGAGTGGGGCGACGCCTGGCCCCCAGAGGCATAGCCCTCCCGGCGCGCAGCTGCCGCGGGTCCGCAGGGGCTGGGGATCCAACCCGGCCCCGGAGCGCCCCGTCGCGAAGCTGCCGCGCCCCGCAGGGGGCTGGGGGTACGCCGTACCCCCAGGCCCCACGAGGTGTCAGGAGCGGAGCTCCTGCGTGCAGCACTTCACGCTGCCGCCGCCCTTGAGGAGCTCCGACAGGTCCATGCCCAGCGGCTCGAAGCCACGCTCACGGAGCGGTTCGAAGAGGCCCACCGCGGCCTGCGGCAGCAGCACGTGGCGGCCGTCGCTCACCGCGTTCATGCCCAGCGTCGCCGCGTCCCGCTCCGTCGCGAGCAGGGCGTCGGGGTAGAGCCGGGACAGGACCTCGCGGCTGCCGGGGGAGAAGGCGCCGGGGTAGTACATGATCTCGTCGCCCGCCGCGTCCAGCACGCACAGCGCCGTGTCCAGGTGGTAGTAGCGCGGGTCCACCAGGTCCAGGCCGATCACCGGACGCCCGAAGAACTCCTGCGCCTCCAGATGCGAGAGCGGGCTCGAGCGGAAGCCCCGGCCGGCCAGGATCCACGACGAGGTCACCGCGAAGTCGCCCTCGCCCTCGTTCACGTGCTCCGGCACGCGCACCTCCGCGTAACCGTTTCCGCGGAACCAGTCCAGGTGCGCCGCCGCCTCCTCCGTACGCTCCGGATAGGCGAACCGCGCACCCAGCACCCGGCCGTCGACCACGGTCGCGCCGTTGGCGGTGAAGACCATGTCGGGCAGGCCCGGGTGCGGTTCGAGAAGCTCGACGGTGTGGCCGAGTGCGCGGTAGCGCGCCGTCAGGTCCTCCCACTGGGCGAGGGCGAGCGGCAGGTCGACCGGTTTCGTGGGGTCCATCCAGGGGTTGATGGAGTACGTCACCTCGAAGTGCGTGGGTGGGCACATCAGATAACGGCGGGGCGAGGCTTCGCGCGGAGTCTGGCGCAATGAGGGCTCCTCACGGACGGAAGAACAGTCGTCGGACGGAGCCCATGGTCCGCCCTCCGACGGCTCCGCGCAGTGAACCGTTCGGGTGGTTCCACCGACCATCAGAAGGGGAACGAGTGGCGAGACGCGCCGTCTCGCTCGCTGCTAGATTGGGAGCCATGCCCGACCCCAAGGCCCCCGACCCCAAGGCCCCCGACCCCAAGGCCCCCGACGCCACCCGCCGCAGCGAGCGCTCCCGCCGCGCCATCTACGACGCCGCCCTCGCCCTCGTCTCCGAGACCGGCTACGCCAGGACGACCATCGAGGGCATCGCCGCCCGCGCCGGCGTCGGCAAGCAGACCATCTACCGCTGGTGGCCCTCCAAGGCTGCCGTCCTCCTCGAAGCCTTCCTCGACCTCGCCGCCCAGGCCAACGAGGCCCTCGGCGGGGACGCCAGCAGTGAGATCCCCGACACCGGCGACCTCGCCGCCGACCTCAAGTACGTCCTCCGCGCCACCGTCGACGAGCTGAACAACCCCACCTACGACGCCCCCTCCCGCGCCCTCGCCGCCGAGGGCATCGTCAACCCCGAGCTCGGCGCCCAGTTCGTCGAGAAGCTCCTGGAACCCCAGCTCCAGTACTACGTACGCCGCATCGAGGCCGCTCAGGCCACCGGCGATATCGACCCCGACGTCGACCCCCGCATCGCCCTCGAACTCCTCGTCGGCCCCTTGAACCACCGCTGGCTCCACCGCACCCTGCCGCTCACCCACGCCTACGCCGACACCCTCGTCGACTACGCGCTGCGCGGGCTCGCGCCCAGGGCGTGACCCCGTTACGTACCCCGGTTGGGGACTCCGGTCACCTGGGCCACCGGAAGATGGGACGATGGGCAGAGCCGAACGGGCGAGGACAGGTGTGAGGGGATAGATGGGCGACGGTATCGGCCGCTACCGCGGCACGGAGAGCAGACTCGCGCAGTGGCTGCGCAGGCGCCCCAAACGCACCGCGGCCGACGACGAGAACCGCCGCGAGAAGCTGCTCCTGGACGTCGCCGCCGCCGGACTGCCCCTCGCCCCCGCCGCGTACCCCGTCGGGTTCCGCTGTTCCTGCGAGCGCATCGGCTGTCCCACCCCCGCCCGGCACCCCGTCTCCTTCGCCTGGCAGACCCAGTCGACCACCGACCGCGCCCAGATCGAGCGCTGGGCCCGCAACGAGCCCGAGGCGAACTTCGTCACGGCCACCGGCATGGTCCACGACGTCCTCGACGTCCCGCTGGACGCCGGCCGGGCCGCCCTGGAGCGGCTCCTCGACCAGGGCGTGGAGGTCGGACCGGTCGCCGAGTCCGCGGAGAGCGCGGGCGACGGCGGCCGGATGCTCTTTTTTACGGCCACCCGCGGCACTCCCGAGGACGAGGACGAGTGGTGGCCCTGCGAGCTGGACTGCCATCCGGAGACGATGGACGAGCACCCGGGGCTGCGCTGGCACTGCCGCGGCAGCTACGTCCTCGTACCGCCGGCGCGGCTCATCGGTGACGAGGACGAGCAGCCGGCCGTCACCTGGGTCCGCGGTCCCGAACACGCCCTGCCCGACCCGCTGAACCTGCTGGAGACCCTCACGGACGCCTGCGCCCGTCACGCGGCCGAGCGGGGCGAGGACCACGCCGGCCACGAGCCCGCCTGGCCCCTCGGCCGCCGCTGAGCGAGCCGCTGAGCGACGGAAGCCCGCCGAGCCGCGGGCGCCTGTCCGTGACCCGAAGCAGCCCGCCGCGCGGACGGAAACGCGGGGGTTACGAACCCTTCGCGGGCGAGCCGCCAAGTGGACGGAAACGCGCGGGCTACGACCCCTTCGCGCCCGTCACGCCCTGGAGCCGGCCCGTGACCGTGACCCCGTCCTGTGCCGTGCCCGCCGGCTTCACCAGGACCGTCTGGCTCGACACCCACTCCTTGGTGACGGTGTTCTGCACCTCACCCGTCATCAGCGCCTTCACATCGGCACTGACCTTCGGCCGGTAGCCCTTCGCCGCCGTCTGCTGCTCGAAGTACCGCGTCGCGAAGAAGACCAGCGCCCCGCCGTCCTCGGTCGCGAGGGCCAGCGGCGCGAAGTCACCGGTGTCCGTGGGCTGGTCGACGTACTGCGTCGCCATGCCCGCCCGCTTCGCGCCCTTTTCCCGCTCCTCCCGCCACAGGGTCGTGTGCGGGCCCGCGGCGAACTGGCCCCGCTCCCCGCCGCCGAGGAACGAGACGTAACTCCGGCCCAGGTCCTTGGGCGCGACCGCGAGCTGCGTGGAGTCCGCCGTGACCGGGACCGCGAACCCGCCGTCCGTCCTGAACGCGGGGATCTCGTCCGGGGTCAGGATCGCCAGATAGGCGACCTCCCACAGCTGGTCGGCGCCGTTGCGCACGAAGACCAGGAGCCAGCGGTTGTCGCCGCGGCCCTGGTCGTCGTCCCGGTTGGAGTCCGTGTCTGCGACGAACCAGCGCGGCCAGCCCGCCTTCTTGGGCAGGACGAACGTCGTGTCGTCGAGTTGCAGGGGCTGGTGCTTCGGGTTGCCCCCGGGTTCGGTGATCGAACGGGACTTCAGACCGGCCTGGTTGATCGCCCCGAGCGGCCCGGTGACCCGCGCCGCGACGAGTGTCGGATCGTGCGCCTTGTCGGCCTTGTTGTAGGCGTCGGTGAAGTCCTTGAGGGCCTGCGCGGCCTCGGCCTTCGTCGCCGCCGGTACCAACTCCCGCTCGCCGTGCACCGTCACGCAGCCGCTCGCCGTCAGCGCGAGGACCGTCGCCGCCGTCGCCGCGACGAACGCCCTCGACGGTCGTACCGGCCCGGCGGAACCCCTCAGCGGTCGCCCCAGCGGTCGCCCCAGCTCAGGGAGTGCCCTCGACGGTCGCCTCAGCCTTCTCATCGGTCGCCTTCTGCTCCTTCACCGGCACGGACGGACCTGACCCTACCGGGGCCAGGAACAGCGCGAGCGTCGGGATCAGATAGAGCGCCCACACCGTGACCTGGAGGACCGTCGGGTCCGGCTGGAAGTTGAAGACACCCTTGAGGAGCGTCCCGTACCAGCTGTCCGGCGGGATCGTCGCCGAGACGTCGAAGGCCTTATCCGCGAGACCGTCCAGGAAGCGGGCCTCCTGGAGGTCGTGCACGCCGTATGCGAGGACGCCGGCCGCCACCACGACCAGCATCCCGCCCGTCCAGGTGAAGAACTTCGCCAGGTTGATCTGCAGCGCGCCCCGGTAGAACAGCCAGCCGAGCAGCACCGCCGTCGCGATGCCGAGCAGCACCCCGATCAGCGGCGCGGACGTGCCGTCGGAGGAGGCCCGCACCGACGCCCAGACGAAGAGCGCGGTCTCCAGGCCCTCGCGGCCCACCGCCAGGAAGGCGGTGGCGACCAGGGCGCCGGTGCCCATCCGGAGTGCCTCGTCGAGCTTTCCGTGCAGTTCCGCCCTCAGACGCCGGGCGGTGCGCCGCATCCAGAAGACCATCCACGTCACCAGACAGACGGCGAGGATGGAGAGCGAGCCGCCGAGCAGCTCCTGCGCCTCGAACGTCAGCTCCTGCGAGCCGAATTCCAATGCGGCGCCGAAGGCGAGCGCGATCCCGACCGCCACCCCGATGCCGATCCAGATCGGCTTCAGGGCGTCGCGGCGGTCGGTCTTCACCAGGTACGCGATGAGGATGCAGACGACCAGACTGGCCTCCAGGCCTTCGCGCAGCCCGATCAGATAGTTGCCGAACACGTCGGTCCCTTCCCGTTCCCGTTCCCGTCTAGGCCGTCCGGGAGAACAGCGCCCGGCCCCACCAGTCGTCCGTGTCGCGGACGCCCGGCGGGACGGCGAAGACCGCCGAACCCACGTGCTGGATGTACTCGTTGAGGACGTCCGCGCGGGCCAGCGAGGTCTGCACCGGGATGAAGCCGGTACGGACGTCCCGCTGGTACACGAGGAAGAACAGGCCCGCCTCCAGGCGGCCCAGGCCGTCGGTGCCGTCCGTGAAGGAGTAGCCGCGGCGCAGGATCGTCGCCCCGTTGTTGGTGTCCGGGTGCGCCAGGCGCACGTGGGCCTCCGGCTTCATTGCCTTCAGGAACGGCTCGTCGTGTTCCTTGGCCTTGCCGACGGGCGCGCCCTCCTTCTTGTCGCGGCCGAAGATGTCCTCCTGCTCCTGGAGCGGAGTGCGGTCCCAGGTCTCGACGTTCATCCGGATCCGGCGGGCGACCAGGTACGAGCCGCCGTCCATCCAGGCCGTCGGCCCGGTCGCGGCCTTGCCGGACACCCAGACGTGCTTGTCCAGGCGCTCGGTGTCGGTGCCCGCGATGTTGCGGGTGCCGTCCTTGAAGCCGAACAGGTTGCGCGGGGTCTGCGCGTCCGGGGTGGTGGAGGACGTCTTGCCGAAGCCGAGCTGCGACCAGCGGACCGCGACCTTGCCGAAGCCGATCCTGGCCAGGTTGCGGATCGCGTGCACCGCGACCTGCGGGTCGTCCGCGCAGGCCTGGACGCACAGGTCGCCGCCGCTGCGGGCCGGGTCCAGGTTGTCGCCGGGGAACCTGGGCAGGTCGATCAGGGCCCCGGGCCGCCTGTCCTTCAGCCCGAACCGTCCGTCGAAGAGGGAGGGCCCGAAGCCGATGGTGAGGGTGAGCCGGGACGGCTTGAGGCCGAGGGCCTCGCCGGTGTCGTCCGGCGGGGCCTCCGGCAGACCGCCGTAGGCGCCCTCGCCGACCTCGTGACCGGCCGTCATCCGCTCGGCGGCGCGGGTCCAGTCCTTCAGGAGCTGGATCAGCTCGGCGCGGTCCGTCGTCCTCACGTCGAACGCGGCGAAGTGCAGCCGGTCCTGGACGGCGGTGGCGATACCGGCCTGGTGGGCGCCGTGGAAGGAGACGGCCGAGCCGCTGTCGGCGGCGGGCACGGGGGTGTCCCCGCCCCGGCCGATGGCGACGGCGCCGCCGGCCGCGGCCGCGCCGAGCGCGAGCCCGGCGCCGCCCCAGCCGAGGACCCTCCGCCGCGAGGCCGCGGCGGTCGCGGCGGTCGCGCTGTTCTCCGCGGGCGTGGTCGTCTCGTTCGCGTCGGACATGTCCGGATCTCCTACTTCACGACCGCGGCGGCGAGCTTGGAGAGCGGCTCGGCCAGCGCGTTGACGCCGTCCGACAGCTCCTTGCGCTCGGCCTTGCCGACCTTCTCGTACGAGGTGAAGACGTAGCCGCTCTTGTCCGTGCGGTACTTGTCGAGGAGCGTGTTCAGCGCTGCGAACTGCTTGTCGAGCTCGGCGACGAGCGCGGCGTCGTTCTTCGAGGCGACCGGCTTGAGCAGCTCGAAGGACTTCTGCGCGCCCTCGACGTTCGCCTTGAAGTCGACGAGGTCGGTGTGGGAGTAACGCTCCTCCTCGCCCGTGACCTTGCCGGTGGCGACCTCGTCCAGGAGCTCCTTGGCGCCGTTGGCCATCGAGGTCGGGGTGATGTCGGCCTTGCCGACCCGCTTCACCCAGTCCGCCAGGTCCTTGTCGAGGATGTCGGCGAGCTGCTTCTCGCGGTCGCCGATCTTCTTGTCCTGCCAGAGCGCCTTCTCCAGGCGGTGCCAGCCGGTCCAGTCCTTCGCCGGGTCCTGGCCGGCCTCCAGGCCGTCCTCGCGGACGTCGACCTTCGGGTCGATGTCGCCGAAGGACTCGGCGACCGGCTCGGTGCGCTCCCAGCCGATACGGGAGTCGGCGTACGCCTTCTTCGCGGCCTCGATGTCCCCGGCGCGGACGGCGTCGGTGAAGACCTTCACCTTCGGGAGGGTCTCGTCGGCCTGCGCCTGCACGTACTGGCGGTAGGCGGCGACGGCGGCGTCCATCTCGGGCGAGCGCTTGGCGGCCGCGGCGCCACCGGTGACGGTGACCTTCTGGCGGATGCCGTCGCCCTTCATGCCGGGCTTGCAGGCGATGACGTAGTCACCGGCCTTGATCTCGGCGGTGATGGTGGCCTTGGTGCCGGGGCCGATGTTCTCGCGCTCGGTGACGATCCGGTCGTCCGGGAAGAGGACGTAGACCTCGGTGACCTTCGTGCCCCGGTTCTCGACGGCGAGCTTCACGTGCCCGGCCGCGAACTCCTTCTTCGAGACCTCGCAGGAGTCGTCCTTGGCGACGACCTGGACGGCGCCGTCGTCGCCCTTGGCGTCGCTTTTCTCGGCGCAGCCCGTGACGGCGGTCAGAGCCGCCGCGGTGGCGGCGGCGGTGACGACGGAGAGACGGACGGCTCGCATAAGGGCTCCAGAGAGGGATGGGGACGGGGTGAGGCGGACCTAACTTAACCGAGGCTTACCTCACCCAAAGGGGGGCGTCCAGTGATGCGGATCTCACGTTTCCCGGCCCGGGCACGGCAAGGTCACAGCGCGCTCATCGGCGCACCATGGCAGGGTCAAGTGCGGGTCAAGGCGCCGGTTTTGTCGGTTTTGGTGCCGGGTTCGGTGGTGCCGGGCTCGGCGCCGGGTTCGGTGTCAGGCTCGTTGCGGGGCTGGGCGTCGCCGGGCTGGGCGTCGCCGGGTTCGGCGTCGCGGGCCGTGCGGCGCGGGACGACGAGCGGTACACCGGTCCTCGGGTGCGCGAGCACCTCCACCGGCTGCCGGTACACCCGGCTCAGCAGCTCCTCGTCGAAGACCTCGGCCGGCGGCCCCCCGGCGGCGATCCGGCCGTCGTGCAGCACCCCGACCCGGTCCGCGTGCGCGGCCGCGAGCCCGAGGTCGTGCAGGACGACCACGACCGCGACCCCGGCGGCGGCGCGCTCCCGGCAGACGCGCAGCACCAGTTCCTGGTGGCGCAGGTCGAGCGCGGCCGTCGGCTCGTCGAGCAGCAGCAGCGGGGTGCGCTGGGCGAGGACGCGGGCCAGGGCGACCCGGGCCCGCTCGCCGCCGGAGAGCGCGGAGAACGGGCGGGCCGCGAAGGCCTCGACCTCGGTGGCGGCCATCGCCTCGGCGACGGCGGCCTCGTCCTCCTCCTCGCGCCCGGTCCCCGCCCAGGGCGCCCGGCCCATCCGGACGACCTCGGCGACCGGAAACGGGAAGGCGAGCGCGGCCGCCTGCGGCAGCACGGCCCGGCGCAGGGCCAGTTCGGGCGCCGACCAGCCGGCGGCGGGCCGGCCGCAGATCCGTACCTCGCCTGCGGTGGGCGCGAGATCGGCGGCCAGCGCGGCCAACAGGGTCGACTTCCCAGTCCCGTTGGGCCCGACCAGCGCCAGCACCTCACCGGCCCGTACAGCGACGTCCACCCCGCCGAGCACCTCCCGCCCGCCGAGCCCGGCCCGAAGCCCCCGCGCCTCGGCGACGGCCTCGCCCGGGGCGGGAGGAGCGGGAAGCTCACGCGTACGACGGCCGAGCAGACCACTGACGCGGCCACGGAACAGCTCCGGCATCATGCCCAACCACCTTGCCTGCGACGGGTCCTGCGCAGCAGCCAGAAGAAGAACGGGCTGCCGAAGAGGGCGGTCAGGACGCCCAGGGGGAGTTCGGCCGGAGCCGCGACCGTACGGGCCGCCAGGTCGCCGGCCGCGAGGACCACCGCGCCGCCGAGCGCACTGCCCGGGACCAGGAAGCGGTGGCCCGGACCGTTCGCCATCCGCAGCAGGTGCGGGACGAGCAGGCCCACGAACGTGATGATCCCCGCCACCGCGACCGCCGCGGCCGTCAGCAGCGCCACGACCAGGATCAGGACGATCCGCAGCCGCTCGACGTCCACGCCCAGGTGCCGCGCGGGCCGCTCGCCGAGCGCGAGCAGGTCCAGCTTGCGGGCGTAGAAGGGGGCGACGGCCAGCCCGGCCAGCGCGCAGGGCAGAACGGCGAGCACCTTGGGCCAGGTGGCCTGAGCGAGCGAGCCGAGCTGCCAGAAGGTGATCTGGGTGATCTGCGCGTTGTCGGCGAAGAAGATGAACAGGCCGATCAGGGCGCCTGCGAAGGCGTTCACCGCGATACCGGTCAGGATCAGCGTCACCACCTCCGTACGGCCGCCCGCCCGGGACATCGCGTACACGAGGAACACGGTCGCGAGCCCGGCGGCGAAGGCGCAGACCGTCACCGTCCAGGTGCCGAAGAAGCTGAGGCCGAGCGCGATCGCCCCGACCGCGCCCACGGCCGCGCCGGCCGAGATGCCGATGACCCCGGGTTCGGCGAGCGGATTGCCGAACACGCCCTGCATCAGGGCGCCCGCGCAGCCGAGCGAGGCGCCGACGAGTACCGCGAGGACGACCCGGGGCAGCCGGATGTTCCACAGGACGCTCTCGGCCGAGCGCTCCAGGGCGTGGCCGCCGAGGTCGAGGCGGTGCTGGACCGAGGCGAACACGTCCCCGAGCGGGATCTCGTACGCCCCGACGCCGGCGGAGAGCAGAGCGAGGACCAGCAGCGCGGCGGGGAGGGCGAGGGTGAGGGTGGTGGGGGGGGGGGGGGGGGGGGGGGGGGGGGGGGGGGGGGGGGGGGGGGGGGGGGGGGGGGGGGGGGGGGGGGGGGGGGGGGGGGGGGGGGGGG
>NZ_JBVHXA010000004.1:401919-458598 GCF_055563935.1 Streptomyces sp. NPDC029169 | reverse complement strand
CGGTTACATTCCGAACCCGGAAGCTAAGCCTTTCAGCGCCGATGGTACTGCAGGGGGGACCCTGTGGGAGAGTAGGACGCCGCCGAACAATCTTTCAGGACCCCTGGTCCCAGCGTTCACGCTGGGACCAGGGGTCCTTTTGTTTTTCCTTGTATTTTCCGAAGCGCGTCGGGGTGCCGAATGCGCGAGAATGACTGCAGTACCCGAAGACAGGAGTCACGTCGATGTCCACCAACTCTCCCGACGACCGTCCGGAGCGCGAGCCGCGCCGCAGGGACGGTGGCGAGCGGGGCGGCTTCCGTGGGCCGCGTCGTGATGACAACCGTGGTGGGGGCTTCCGTCGCGATGACCGTCGTGACGACAACCGCGGCGGCGGTGGCGGTTTCCGTCGTGACGACCGTCCGCGTGACGACCGTCGTGACGACCGTCCGCGTGACGACCGTCGTGACGACCGTCCCTCCTTCCGGCGTGCCGACGACCGTGGGCCGCGTCGTGACGACAACCGCGGTGGTGGCGGCGGCGGTTACCGTCCCCGCGACGATCGCCGTGATGACCGTCCCTCGTTCCGTCGTGACGACGACCGTGGGCCGCGTCGTGACGACAACCGTGGCGGTGGTTACCGTCCGCGTGACGACCGCCGGGATGACCGTCCTTCCTTCCGTCGTGACGACCGTCGCGATGACCGACGTGATGACCGTCGTGACGACAGCCGTGGTGGTGGCTTCCGTCGCGATGACCGGCGTGACGATCGTCCGTCGTTCCGTCGGGACGACCGTCGTGACGAGCGGCCGGCCTTCCGTCGTGACGACCGTCGGGATGACCGTCGTGACGATCGCCGCGATGACAGCCGTGGTGGCGGTTTCCGTCGTGACGACCGTCCGCGTGATGACCGCCGTGATGACCGTCCCTCGTTCCGTCGTGACGATCGGCGTGACGACCGTCGCGATGACCGTCGTGACGATAGCCGTGGTGGTGGCTTCCGTCGCGATGACCGGCGTGACGATCGTCCGTCGTTCCGTCGGGACGACCGTCGTGACGAGCGGCCGGCCTTCCGTCGTGACGACCGTCGTGACGACCGCCGGGACGACCGGCGTGACGATCGCCGCGATGACAGCCGTGGTGGCGGTTTCCGTCGCGACGACCGTCCGCGCGACGACCGCCGTGATGACCGCCGTGACGACCGTCCCCGTGGGCCCCGTCGTGACGATAGCCGCGGTGGAGGCTTCCGCCGTGACGACCGGCGGGACGACAGCCGGGGCGGGTACCGCGGGCGGGACGACCGGGGTGGCTACGGCCGTCGTGACGACCGTGACCGGGACCGGCCGGACCGCGCGCCGATCAAGCGGCTGCCGATCCCGGACGACGTCACCGGTGACGAGATCGACGCAGACGTGCGCCAGGAGCTCATGAGCCTGCCCAAGGGGCTCGCCGAGGACGTCGCGCGCAACCTCGTCATGGTCGCCAACCTGATCGACGAGGACCCGGAGCAGGCGTACGCGTACTCCCGTATCGCCCTGCGGCTCGCCTCCCGTGTCGCCGCCGTCCGCGAGGCCGCCGGCTTCGCCGCGTACGCCACCCAGAAGTACTCCGAGGCGCTGGCCGAGTTCCGGGCCGCGCGGCGGATGAACGGTGGTGTCGAGCTGTGGCCCGTGATGGCCGACTGCGAGCGCGGCATGGGCCGGCCCGAGCGGGCGCTCGCCATGGCCGGTGAGCCCGAGGTGCAGAAGCTGGACAAGGCCGGGCAGGTCGAGATGCGGCTCGTCGCCGCCGGTGCCCGTCGGGACATGGGGCAGCTCGACGCCGCCATCGTGACCCTCCAGAGCCCCGAGCTCGCGTCCACCGCCATCCACCCGTGGACCGCGCGCCTGCGGTACGCCTACGCCGACGCGCTGCTCGCGGCCGGGCGCGAGGCCGAGGCCCGTGAGTGGTTCGCCAAGGCGCTGGAGTCGGACAAGGACGGGGCCACGGACGCCTCCGACCGGCTCGCCGAGCTGGACGGTGTCGAGTTCGTGGACGCCATCGACGAGCTGGACGAGGCCGATGAGTCGGAGGAGTCCGACGAGTCCGATGAGTCCGGCGACGAGGACGAGGACTTCGACGAGGACCTGGACGACAAGCAGTAAGGCTGACGCGTCCTGCGGAACGCGAAGGGCGGCACCCCTGCCGGGGTGCCGCCCTTCGTCATGTCCGGTCAGTCCAGCGCCAGGCTTCTGAGCACCAGACCCGTCGCCGGCTTCGGTCCGAAGGAGGTCGACTTTCGGGGCATCGTGACGCCCTGTCGGGCAAGCTCCCGTACGACCTCCTCCCGTACCGGATGCATCAACACCGCCGTACCGCCGCGGCGTTCGGCCTGGGCGACGGCGGCCTCGGTGTCGTGGATGTAGCTGATCTCCTCCGGGGTGTCCGGGATGTGCCACAGGTGGTCCAGGAGCGTGGCGTGCAGGACCGTGGCGTCCAGGGTGCGCCAGGCCTCCGGGCGGTCCGCGGGGATCGTGCGGGTGAGGAGATCCGGGGCGGGCCGGTCCACGAGGTGGAAGGCGCCGTCGCCGGCGAGGAGGAAGGCGTTGCCGTCGGAGGCGGCCGACGCCAGGGACTCCATGGCCGCCGGCAGGGAGCCCTCGACACGGCGGACGCGGAAGCCGTCGCCGAGCGCGGCGAGAGCGTCAGGGACCGGGAGGCGGTTGAGGAGGCGGTGGATGGCGCGGACCCGGAGGGGGTAGCGGGCGGTGTCGATGAGGAGCACCAGGCCGTAGTTCCACGGGCCGGGCTGGGCGTGTTCCTCGCGGAGACGGAGGTACGTGGCCCAGCGGTGGTGGCCGTCGGCGATCAGCGCCTGGTGCTCGGCGAGGCCGGCGGAGACGACCGCGAGTTCGGTGGGGTCCGTGATCGCCCAGAGGCGGTGGCTGAAGCCGTCCTCCGTGGTCGTGGCGAGCAGCGGCTCGCGTCGGACGGTGCGTTCGATGACGTCGGCGGTGCCGTTGCCGTTGCCGCGGTAGGTGAGGAGGAGCGGCTCCAGGTTGGCCGCGGTGGTCCGCATCAGCGCGGCGCGGTCCTCGACGACGTGCGGCATGACGTCTTCGTGGGGGAGCACGATGCCCTCGGCCGGGGTGGAGAGTTCCAGGGCGCCGATGATGCCGCGCTGGAGGATGTCGCCGCTGCTCTGCTCGTATACGTACAGCGCGGGCTCGGGGTCGGGTGCGAGGACGCCGTCCGCGAGCCAGCGGTCGAGGGTGACGGCGGCCTTGCGGTGGCGGGTGCCCGCCGTGATGGCCTGCGGAAGGATCAGCCGCACGATGTTGTGCGGGTCGGCGGACTCGAGGTGGTGCAGTCCGTCGGGGCGTACGACGACGTCGTACGGAGGTGAGGTCACGGCGGCCAGGCTGCCGACCCGTTCGGGGACGTAGCGCAGTCCCCGGAACGGGACCAGGTGCAGACCGTCGTTGGCCGCGGGACCTCTGCTGTTCATTGAGCAATCGTAAGTGCGCGGTGGCAATGAGCGATGATCGGGGGAGCGGGGTGGCTGAGACGTGAGGAGTACGAGGTCATGGGTGACGGCGGCCGGAGCGGTCAGGGCGGTCAGCGCGGTCAGGGCGTGCGGTTGGGCAGGAGTAGGCCCGGTGGCAGTGCGCGGGCGCTGAGCGAGGCGTACGACACGGCGCTGCTCGATCTGGACGGCGTGGTGTACGCGGGCGGGGAGGCGATTCCGCACGCCGTGGAGGCGCTGGGGGCGGCCCGGGCCGGTGGGATGCATCTCGCGTACGTCACCAACAACGCGCTGCGGACTCCGGATGCGGTGGCCGCGCATCTGACCGAGCTCGGGGTGCCGGCGGAGGCGGGGGACGTCATCACCTCGGCGCAGGCGGTGGCGCGGCTGATCGCCGACGAAGTGCCCGCCGGATCACGGGTGTTGGTGATCGGCGGGGAGGGGCTGCGGGTGGCGCTGCGGGAGCGCGGCCTGGTGCCGGTGGAATCGGCCGACGAGGCCGGTCTTGCGGCGGTGGTGCAGGGGTACGGCGGGCCGGAGCTGCCGTGGGGGAGGTTCGCGGAGGCGAGCTACGCCGTGGCGCGCGGGGTGCCGTGGTACGCCTCGAACACGGACCTGACGATTCCGGGGGCGCGGGGGATCGGGCCGGGGAACGGGGCGGCGGTGGAGGTCGTGCGGATCGCCACGGGCGGTGTCGCGGAGCCGAAGGTGGCGGGGAAGCCGTTGCCGCCGATGCACCGGGAGACGGTGCTGCGGACCGGGGCCCGGCGGCCGCTGGTGGTCGGGGACCGGCTGGACACGGACATCGAGGGGGCGTTCAACGGGGGCGTGGACTCGCTGTTGGTGTTCACCGGGGTGACGGATGTGGCGCAACTCCTTGCGGCGGTGCCGGAGCACCGGCCGACGTATGTGGACGCCGACCTGCGCGGGCTGCTGGTGGGTCAGCCGGAGGTGGTGGAGGCCGGCGGGGAGTTCCTGTGCGGGGGGTGGCGGGCGTCCGTGAGCGGGGGAGCGCTCGTGCTTGAGGCCGATGGCAGCGGCGACGGTGACGGGCTCGACGTCATGGACGGAGTGCGGGCCCTGTGCGGCGCGGCGTGGTCGGAGGCGGGCGCGGGGGCGTGCGGACTGGACGCGGGGAAGGCGCTCGGGCGGTTGGGGATGTGAGGCGGGGCGGGTGCCGAGGGTGCCGGGGCGACGCCGGCCGGGGTGCCGGGAGTGCCCGGGGACGTGACGCCGGGCGGGACGTGGGCGGGGTGCCGGGGTGGTGGGGAGGGTAGGCTAACCTAACTTCGTGTTGGTCGAGAGTTCCTCCCGAGCGAGCGCGGAGACGACGAACCCTCCCCAGGCCACGGCCCGCAGGCATTCCGTGCGGGCCGTCGGGCTGGTCGTGGGGGTCGCGGTCCTGCTGCTGGTCTGTGTCCTCAGCATCGTGGTCGGCGCCAAACCCGTGCCGCTCGACGACGTGTGGCACGGCCTGTTCCAGAACACCGGTGCCGGAAACGACGTCATCATCCATGACGTCCGCGTCCCCCGCACCCTCCTCGGGCTGCTCGTCGGCGTCGCCCTCGGCCTCTCCGGCGCCGTCATGCAGGGCCTCACCCGCAACCCGCTCGCCGAGCCGGGACTCCTCGGCGTGAACGCCGGGGCCGCCGCCGCCACCGTCTCCGCGATCGCGTTCCTCGGGGTCAGCGATGTCGACGACTACGTCTGGTTCGCCTTCGTCGGCGCCGCCGTCGTCTCCGTCGTCGTGTACGTACTCGGCGGCAGCCGCAGCTCCACACCCGTGCGCCTCGCGCTCGCCGGAACCGCCGCCACCGCCGCGCTGTACGGCTACGTCAACGCCGTGCAGCTCCTGAACTCCGCGGCCCTCGACCGGCTGCGGTTCTGGACGGTCGGCTCGCTCGCCTCCGCCGACATGGACACCGTGCGTCGCGTCGCGCCCTTCATCCTCGTCGGCGTCGTCCTCGCCCTGCTGATCGCCCGGCCCCTCAACGCCATGGAGATGGGCGACGACACCGCCCGCGCCCTCGGCGCGAACCTCAACCGCACCCGGGTCGTGGCCATGGCCGCCGTCACGCTGATGTGCGGCGCCGCGACCGCCGCCTGCGGGCCGATCGTGTTCCTCGGCCTTATGGTCCCGTACCTCGTCCGCGCCATCACCGGGCCCGACATGCGCTGGATCCTTCCGTACGCTGCCGTCCTCTCGCCCGTGCTGCTCCTCGGCTCCGATGTGATCGGCCGGCTCGTCGCCCGCCCCGCCGAGCTCCAGGTCGGGATCGTCACCGCGCTCGTCGGCGGACCCGTCTTCATCCGTCTCGTACGCCGCAAGAGGATGGCCCAGCTGTGACCACCAAGTCGATACGGACCGGTGGCGGGCTTTCCGTACGCTACGAGCCGCGCGCCGTGCTCTCCGTGCTCGCGCTGCTCGTGGTCACCCTCGCCGCCGGCGTCGTCCTCATCGGCAGCGGGGACTTCCCCATAGCCCCCGGCGACGTCGTCGCCACCCTCCTCGGCGACGGCACCCCCGTGCAGGAGTTCGCCGTCATGGACCTGCGGCTGCCGCGCGTCCTCGTCGCCGTCTTCGTCGGCGCCGCGCTCGGCATCGGCGGCGCCGTCTTCCAGTCCATCTCCCGCAACCCGCTCGGCAGCCCCGACGTCATCGGCTTCGGCCAGGGCGCCACCGTCGGCGCGCTGGCCGTCATCGTGCTCGTCCAGGGCAGCGCCATGGCCGCCGCGGGCGGCGCCGTCGTCGGGGCCCTGGTCACCGGCGCCGCGATCTACCTGCTCGCCTGGAAGCGCGGGATCCACGGCTACCGCCTCGTCCTCGTCGGCATCGGCGCGGCCGCCATGCTCACGGCCGTCATCCACTACCTCATCACCAAGGCCAACCTGGTCGACGCCACCCGCGCCACGGTCTGGATGACCGGCTCGCTCGACGGGCGGGACTGGGAGCAGTTCTGGCCGTTGTTCGCCGTCTGCTGCGTCCTGATCCCGCTGGTCCTGGGGCACGGGCGGGCGCTGCGGATGCTCGAGATGGGCGACGACGCCGCGTACGCCCTCGGTGTGCGGGTCGAGCGGACCCGCATCGTGCTGATGGGCTCCGCCGTCCTGCTCGTCGCCGTGGCCACCGCCGCCGCCGGACCCATCGTCTTCGTCTCCCTCAGCGCCCCGCAGCTGGCCCGCCGTCTGACCCGCTCGCCCGGCCCCAACCTCGGCGCCTCGGCCCTCATGGGCTCCGCGCTGCTGCTGGTCGCCGACTGGACCGCGACCAACGCCTTCGGTGAGCGGCAGCTGCCGGTCGGTGTCATCACCGGGGTGCTCGGCGGCTGCTATCTGCTGTGGCTGCTCGTCACCGAACGCAAGGCGGGACGGATATGAGTGATGTGACGGATGTGACGGATATGAACGAGAAGAACCTCAGGAGCACCTCCATGGACCGTCAGACCCAGCGGCTCAGCGCGGAGTCCGTCACCCTCGCCTACGACCAGCGGGTCATCGCCCGCGATCTGTCCGTCGAGATCCCCGACAACTCGTTCACGGTCATCGTCGGGCCCAACGCCTGCGGCAAGTCGACCCTCCTGCGCGCCCTTTCCCGGATGCTCAAGCCCTCGGAGGGCCGGGTGCTCCTCGACGGGCAGAGCATCCACTCCATGCCCGCCAAGAAGGTCGCCAGGACCCTCGGTCTGCTGCCCCAGTCCTCCCTCGCCCCCGACGGCATCACGGTCGCCGACCTGGTGGCCCGCGGGCGCTACCCGCACCAGGGGCTGCTGCGGCAGTGGTCGCCCGAGGACGAGCGGATCGTCCAGGAGTCGATGACCGCGACCGGGATCGCCGAGCTGGCGGGGCGGTACGTCGACGAGCTGTCCGGCGGCCAGCGCCAGCGGGTGTGGATCGCGATGGCACTCGCCCAGCAGACCCCGCTGCTGCTCCTCGACGAACCAACGACCTTCCTCGACATCCAGCACCAGATCGACGTCCTCGACCTGTGCGCCGAGCTGCACGAGAACCAGGGCCGGACGCTCGTCGCCGTCCTCCACGACCTCAACCACGCGGCCCGCTACGCCACCCACCTCATCGCCTGCCGCGGCGGCGAGGTCGTCGCGGAGGGGCCGCCGGCGGAGGTCGTGACGGCCGAGCTCGTCGAGCGGGTCTTCGGGCTGCGCTGCCAGGTCATCGAGGACCCGGAGACGGGCACGCCGCTGGTCGTACCGGCGGGACGGAAGGCGCGGGCCGGTGGACGGCAGTCGGCGCAGGCTGCGCAAGCCGTGCAGACCGCGTAGACCGAGCAGGCCGACCGGAAGGCCGCGCGCGGCCCCCGCTACAGAAGTGAGCGCAGCTTCAGCAGGTCACGGAAGCCGGCCTCCAGTCTGACCCGGCCGGAGGCCCACGCCTTCGCGAAGTTCAGCTCGCCGTCCACCATCGCCACGAGGTCGTCGCCCGTCATCGCCAGGCGGATCTGCGCCTTGGCGGCCGGCGGGCCCGGCACCGTGTCCTGGACCTCGATCCGGCCGCCCGCGAGGCGGCCGGTGAACGTCGTGTCCAGGTCCGTGATGTGGCAGCTCAGGCTGCGGTCGAGCGCGGCGGCGCTGCGCACCTCGCCGTCCGCGCGGGTGAGATTGTCCGAAAGTCTGTCGAGTGCGCTGCGGCACTCCGTGATCGTGGCCATCGCCGTCGACCGTACCCCAGGGCTTCGCGATAGCGTCGGGGCATGAGCGACGTGACGGATGCAACGCCGGACCCCGACGAGGAAGCGGCCTTCGAGCCCGTCGCGCCCTCGCCCCTCGGCGTGGAGCGCGTCCCCACCGGCCGGGCTGTCGTAGACGCGCTCCTGGAGCGGCTGGCCGACGCCGACCACCTTCCGGCGGACGGACACCTGGAGGTGTACGAGGATGTACACCGTGGACTGCGCGACGAGCTGACCTCGCTCGACGCGGTCCGCCCCGGACCGACCCCCGGCTCCGGACCGACGCCGCCGACATCGTCGTACAACGAGTCGTACAACCTCAGGAGCTGAACCGAACGTGGCAGGAGTGGCACGCCGCCGACTGGACGCCGAGCTGGTACGCCGCAAGCTCGCCCGCTCGCGCGAGCACGCCGGCCAGCTGATCGCCGCCGGGCGGGTGACCGTCGGCAAGACGGTCGCGACCAAGCCCGCCACCCAGGTCGAGACGGCCGCGGCCATCGTCGTCGCACAGGACGCCACCGACCCCGACTACGTCTCGCGCGGCGGCCACAAGCTGGCCGGGGCCTTCGCCGCCTTCGTACCGCAGGGGCTGAAGGTCGAGGGCCGCCGGGCGCTGGACGCGGGCGCGTCGACCGGCGGGTTCACGGACGTACTGCTGCGGGCCGGCGCCGCGCACGTCGTCGCCGTCGACGTCGGCTACGGACAGCTCGCCTGGTCGCTGCAGAGCGACGACCGGGTCACCGTGAAGGACCGGACGAACGTACGCGAGTTGACGCTCGACGCCATCGACGGAACCCCCGTCGACCTCGTCGTCGGCGACCTCTCCTTCATCCCGCTCGGCCTCGTGCTGCCCGCCCTCGTGCGCTGCACCGCCCCCGACGCGGACCTCGTGCTCATGGTCAAGCCGCAGTTCGAGGTCGGCAAGGAACGCCTCGGCGCGGGCGGTGTGGTGCGCAGCATGGAGCTGCGGGCCGACGCGGTGAAGAACGTGGCCCGGCAGGCCGGCGAGCTCGGGCTCGGGGTCCTCGGCGTCACGGCGAGCCCGCTGCCCGGGCCCTCCGGCAACGTCGAGTACTTTCTTTGGCTGCGGGCAGGGGCGCCCGCGCTGGATCCGGCGGATGTCGACCGCGCCGTGGCGGAGGGACCTCGTTGAGCTCAACGACAGCAGCACAGCGCACCGTTTTCCTGCTCGCGCACACCGGCCGGCCGGCCGCCGTGCGCAGCGCCGAACTCGTCGTCCTCGGGCTGCTGCGCAGCGGGATCGGCGTTCGTGTCCTGGAGGCGGAGGCGGCCGACCTGCCGCTGCCGCCGTCCGTGGAGACGGTGCCGGAGGCCTGCTCCGAGGCGATCGAGGACTGTGAGCTGCTGGTCGTCCTCGGCGGTGACGGGACGCTGCTGCGCGGCTCGGAGTTCTCGCGTGCCTCCGGCGTGCCGATGCTGGGGGTCAACCTGGGGCGGGTCGGCTTCCTCGCGGAGGCCGAGCGCGACGACCTCGACAAGGTCGTCGACCGGGTCGTCACGCGCGCGTACGAGGTCGAGGAGCGGATGACCCTCGACGTCGTCGTGTACGAGAACGGTGACGTGCTGCACCGGGACTGGGCGCTGAACGAGGCGGCCGTGCAGAAGGTGTCCCCGGAGCGGATGCTGGAGGTCGTGCTCGCGATCGACGGCCGGCCGGTCACCGGGTTCGGCTGCGACGGAGTGATCTGCGCGACCCCGACGGGTTCGACGGCGTACGCGTTCTCGGCCGGCGGGCCGGTCATCTGGCCCGAGGTCGAGGCGCTGCTCATGGTCCCGATCGGGGCACACGCGCTGTTCGCCAAGCCGCTCGTGACGACGCCGGAGTCCGTGCTCGCGGTGGAGGTCGAGCCGCACACGCCGAACGGCGTGCTGTGGTGCGACGGGCGCCGGACGGTGGAACTCCCGGCGGGGGCACGGGTGGAGGTCCGGCGTGGCGAGGTGCCGGTACGGCTCGCCCGGCTGCACCACGCCTCGTTCACGGACCGGCTGGTGGCGAAGTTCGCCCTGCCGGTGTCGGGGTGGCGGGGCGCGCCGCACTAGGCCAGGGCCCGGTCCCGGTCTCCCCACCCCCACGGGTGACAGGCGCACTCCCGACCTGCGGGTTCGCCCCGTTCCGGCAGGGCCCGTCGCACAGGCGGGGCCGGACCTCGTAAGGTCTTCCCCGTGTTGGAGGAGATGCGGATACGGTCGCTCGGGGTCATCGACGACGCGGTTGTCGAGCTGTCGCCCGGTTTCACCGCGGTGACGGGCGAGACCGGTGCGGGCAAGACGATGGTCGTGACCAGCCTCGGGCTGCTGCTCGGCGGGCGCGCCGACCCTGCCCTGGTGCGGATCGGCGCGGGTTCGGCCGTGGTCGAGGGGCGGATCACGCTGCCCCGCGACTCGGGCGTCGCCGTACGCGCCGAGGAGGCGGGCGCCGAACTGGACGACGGCGCGCTGCTCGTCAGCCGGACGATCTCGGCCGAGGGCCGCTCGCGCGCCCACCTCGGCGGGCGCTCCGTGCCCGTCGGCCTGCTCGCCGAGCTCGCGGACGAACTCGTCGCCGTGCACGGCCAGACCGACCAGCAGGGACTGCTCAAGCCGGCCCGGCAGCGCGGCGCGCTCGACCGGTACGCCGGTGAGGCCGTCGCCGTACCGCTGGCCGCGTACGGAGAGGCGTACCGGCGGCTGCGGGCCGTCGTCGCCGAGCTGGACGAGATCACCACCCGGGCGCGGGAGCGGGCCCAGGAGGCCGATCTGCTGCGCTTCGGGCTCGGCGAGATCGAGGCCGTCGAGCCGCGGGCCGGGGAGGACGTCGAGCTGGCCGCGGAGGCGGAACGGCTCGGTCACGCCGAGGCCCTCGCCTCGGCCGCCGCGCTCGCCCACGCGGCGCTGGCCGGACAGCCCGAGGACCCGGAGGCCGTCGACGCGACGACCCTGGTCGCGGGGGCGGGCCGCGCCCTGGAAGCCGTACGGTCGCACGATCCCGCGCTCGCCGCGCTCGCCGACCGGATGGGCGAGATCTCCATCCTGCTCGCCGACGTGGCCGGAGAGCTCGCCGGATACGCCGACAACCTGGACGCCGACCCGCGCCGCCTCGCGGCCGTCGAGGAGCGGCGCGCGGCACTGACCCAGCTCACGCGGAAGTACGGCGCGGACGTCGCGGCCGTCCTGGCGTGGGCGCAGGAGAGCGCGGCCCGGCTCACGGAGCTGGAGGGCGACGACGACCGCGTGGGCGAACTGACCGCCGAGCGGGACGCGCTGCGGGCCGAACTGTCCGTCCTGGCGCAGGCGCTCACCGACGCCCGTACGGAGGCGGCGGCACGGTTCGCCGAGGCCGTGACCGCCGAACTGGCCTCGCTCGCCATGCCCCACGCGCGCGTGTCGTTCGCGATCAGCCAGACCGAGGACCCGGAGGGGGTCGAGGTCGGCGGGCGGCGGGTCGCGTACTCGCCGTCCGGGGCCGACGAGGTCGAGCTGCTGCTCGCCCCGCACCCGGGCGCGCCGCCGCGGCCGATCGCGAAGGGCGCGTCCGGGGGTGAGCTGTCCCGGGTGATGCTGGCGGTCGAGGTCGTCTTCGCGGGTACGGACCCGGTGCCGACGTATCTCTTCGACGAGGTCGACGCGGGTGTCGGCGGCAAGGCGGCGGTGGAGATCGGCCGCCGGCTGGCGAAGCTCGCCAAGACGGCGCAGGTCGTCGTGGTCACGCACCTTCCGCAGGTCGCGGCGTTCGCCGACCGGCAGCTGCTGGTCGAGAAGACCAACGACGGCTCGGTGACCCGCTCCGGCGTCACCGTCCTCGAGGGCGAGGACCGGGTCCGCGAGCTGTCGCGCATGCTGGCCGGCCAGGAGGACTCGGAGACGGCCCGGGCCCACGCGGAGGAGCTGTTGGCGACGGCGCGGGCGGACGGCTGACGGTCGCCGGGGCGGCGTGACGGTCCGTGGGGGCAGCGCCGTCTGCGGGCCCGCGCCCGGCGACGGCGGCCCTGCCGGCGGACGGCGGCGGACCGAACGGGGCCATGGCCCGGCGGCGGCGAAGCCTGACGGCGGGCGACGCGTCGAGACAGCCGTCGGGCGTCTGACGGCGGTCGTCCGACCTCGGCCGCGCGGCGGCCGGCGCGATGATCTGAGACGGCTCGACCGGCGTGGCCGGTCCGCCGGCTGCTCGGCCGACGGTGCGTGCCGGCCGGCGGCGCGTGCGGACCCGCGTCGGCCGACCGATGTCCCGTCCGGCCATGGCGCGGCCGACCCGGCGGCGGGTGTCGGCTCGTGCCGACCCGCCGCTGTCCCGTGAGGTTCGCCCGCCTAGGGTGGTCGCATGATCGGGAAGCTGGGCAGGGTCGGGGCGTTCGCGGTGGCCGCGGGCGTCAGCCGGGCGATGTACGGGGCGTTGCGCCGTGGGGACGACGCGCGCTGGCGGCGCGAGAACCACGCCGGACGGAGCGTCGATCTGTACGCCGGTCCCGCCACCGCTGTCGGCGCGGCCGTGGGGGCGGGCAGCGGCCCCGCGGCGCTCGCCGTGCTCGCCGCCGGGGCCTGTGGGGCGTACGACGACTGGAAGGGTGACCATCGACGGGGCTTCCGGGCGCACCTCGGGGCCCTGCGCGACGGCGAGGTCACCAGTGGGGCCGTGAAGCTCATCGGGATCGGCGCGGCCGGGCTCGTGGCCGGGGCGCTGCTCAAGGAGCGGCCCGTCGACAAGGTCCTCGCGGGCGTCGTGATCGCGGGGACCGCGCACTTCGTCAACCTCGTGGACGTGGCGCCGGGGCGTGCCCTGTTGACCGTGCTCGGGCTCGGCGCGCCCGGACTGCTGCGCGGGACGCTCGCCGCCGCGCCGATGGGCGCCGCGGCCGCCGTCCTCGCCGACGACCTCGGAGAGCGAACGATGCTCGGCGACATGGGCGCGCACGCGCTCGGCGCGGCCGTCGGCAGTGCGATCGCCGCCGGGAACGGGCGGCTCGGACTCGCCGTCCACGCGGCCGGGCTCATCGCGGCAGCGGCGTACGGAGAGAAGGTCAGCGAGCTCGCGCGCTCACCCATGTGAGTGATAGCGCGTGACGAGTTGAAGCCTTGGACACGGCCACGACACGGCCATGACGCGGCTTCGGTGCCGGAACGTGCGTACGGGCTGGCATCCTTGGGCGCGTGACACAGCTCCGTACGGTCCAAGTGCTGGGCGGCGGCAGCGCGGGCAGCAGCGCTCACGTCCGATCACTGGCCTCGGGGCTCGTGGCGAGGGGCGTGCGGGTGACCGTGTGCGCCCCGGCCGAACTCGACCGCGCCTACGACTTCATCGGCGTCGGCGCACACTTCGTGCCCGTTGCGCGCCGCAACGACCCCGCGACGGTCGCGCAGCTCCGTAACGCGTGCATCGGCGCGGACGTGGTGCACGCGCACGGGCTCCACGCCTCGGTGCGGGCGACGCTCGCGCTGTCGGGGGCGGTGCGGGGGCCGTCGCTGGTGACGACCTGGCACACCCGCAACCACGTGGACGGGGCGCGGGGCGGGCTGTTGCGGCTGCTCGAACGCAGGACGGCGCGGGCGGCGACCGTCGTCCTCGGGACGTCCTCGGAGCTGGTGGACCGGGCGCGGCGGCGCGGGGCGCGGGACGCTCGGCTCGCGCCGGTGACGGTGCCCGCGTCGCGGGCGCCGGTCTGTCTGCACGACGGGAAGGCGCGGGCGGAACTGGGGGCGGTGGACCGGCCGTTGCTGATGGCGGTCGGGTCGCTGGTGCCCGAGCGGGGGTACGGGTTGCTGCTCGATGCGGCGCGTGAGTGGCGGGACATGGACCCGCAGCCGCTGCTTGTGATCGCGGGGGAGGGGCGCGAACGGGCGGCGCTGCAGCGGCGGATCGAGGCGGAGGGGCTCGCGGTGCGGCTGATCGGCCGCCGGGACGACGTGGCGGAGCTGCTGGCGGCGGCGGACGTGGCGGTCCTCCCCTCGCGGTGGGAGGCACGTGCCCTGCTGGCGCAGGAGGCGCTGCGGCTTGGTGTGCCGCTGGTCGCGACGGCGGTGGGCGGGGTGCCGGAACTGGTCGGGGACGCGGCGGAGTTGGTGCCGTGGGGGGACGCGGGGGCGCTGGCGGCGGCGGTGCGGGGGTTGCTGGAGGACGTGGACCGGCGGATGGATCTGGCGGCGGCGGGGCGGGTGCAGGCGAGGACGTGGCCGACGGAGGACGAGACGATCGCGCACGTCTTGAGCGTGTACGACGAGCTGTCGGGGCGCCGCTGATCGTGCGCGCGGGGGCGGATCCCCCCACCCCGCCCCTCCCCGAAACCCTGACGAGACCGGGGCCTCCGCCCCCGTACCCCCCCGGGCGCGGCAGCTTCGCGCCGCAGCGCCCGCCGCGTTGTGGGCAATCGTCCCGCAGGGCGGGACGGGTGGGCACAACGGACGGCGCCCTGGCGGGCGCGTCCGCTCCGATCGGGCGGTGCCCACGTGGGCTTCCCCGGTGGGAGGGTGCGCTTCGAGCGGGTGGTGGCCGCGAGGGCGTTGGCGGGCCGTGGCCGGGTCCTACGCCGTGTGGCGCCTCGCCCTGAGGGCCAGGGAGAGGGCCAGGACCGTTTGGGGGTCGTCCAAGTCCGTGCCGAGGAGTTCGGAGATGCGGGCCAGGCGGTTGTAGAGCGTCTGGCGGTTCAAGTGGAGTTCCCTCGCCGTTTCCGCCTTGCGGCCCGCGTGGGCCAGGTACGTCTCCAGGGTGGGGAGCAACGGAGGGCGTGACGCGCGGTCGTGGTCGCGCAGGGGGCCGATCGCGCGGTCCACGAAGGCCGCGAGGTCCGGGTGGTCCCGCAGGCGCCACAGCAGCAGGTCGATGTCCAGGCGGCGCGCGTCGTACCACGGCCGGTCGGAGAGCCCCTGCGCCGCCGTCGCCGTCTCACCCGCGTGCCGCAGCGCCGCCGACGCCGCCGCCCAGCCGCCCGCGACGCCCACCACGACCACCGGCGCCTGGCCGCCCGCGCGTTCCAGGCCCGCCCGCTCCACGCCCGCCCGCAGCGCCGCCGCGACCCGGTCCGCCACCGCCGTACGCTCCGACTCCGAGCGCAGGCCCAGCAAGAGAGGGACACGGCCTTCCACCGGGCGGACGCCCAGCAGGACCGGGACTCCCACGGACGAGAGTTCCTCCAGGACCGCCCTCGCCAGCAGCGCCCAGTTGCCCGACGGGGACAGCTCCGACGCCAGGCGCATCACCACCGGCAGCAGCGGGCCGTCCCCCGGGCGGAAGCCAAGCACCCGCGCCTGCGCCGGCGCGTCCTCCGCCGTGATCCGGCCCTCCGCCAGGTCCGTCAGGAAGTCGCCCCTGCCCCGCGCCGCCAGCTCCTCCTCCTGCCTCGCCTGCATCAGCACGACCGCCAGGATCCCCGCCGCCCGTTCCGCCGCCATCCGGTGCACCAGGGAGAGCGGGGCCGCGACCGACAGCAGTACCAGGCGCGCGCGAACCGAGCCCGTTCCCGGGCCGCCGCCCGGCACGTCCACCAGGACCGACCCCACCGGCGGGCCCGACTCCCGGGCCGCCCGCTGGCCCCGCAGCCCGTCCCACACCTGGAGCGGGTCCGCCGGACCCGACTCCGTACCCGCCGCGTACAGCAGCTGCCCGTCCGCCGTCTCCAGGAACACCGGGTTCGCCGTGAAGTCGGCCAGGATCCGCAGCACCTGCGGCACCCCGCCCCCGCCCAGCAGCGCCTCCGTGCACTGCCGGTGGACCTCCTCCGCCTGCCGCAGCAGCGCGTAGTGGCCGTTCACGATCTCGGTGTGGATCTCCTCCGTGACGGCCACGAAAGGGACCTCGCGGTGCAGCTGCACCAGGGGCAGGCCCGCCGAGCGCGCCGTGTCCACGATCGTCGCCGGCAGACGGGAGAAGCGGGGGCCCAGCTCCACGACCAGCGCCGCGATGCCCCGGTCCGCCAGCCGGCGTACAAAAGCGCGCTGCTCCGCCGGGCGCGTCCCGAGGCCAAGCCCCGTCGTCAGCAACAGCTCGCCGCCCTTGAGCAGCGACGCGATGTTCGGGACCTCGCCCGCGTGCACCCAGCGCACCGTGCGGTTCAGCCGGTCCGCGCCGGCGACCACCTCCGGGAGCCCGCTGCGGAGTCCGGGCAGCTCCAGCGCCCGCTGCACGGTGATCCCGCCCTGATTGTCCATGGAGCCGGACGCTACCTCCGTACATGTTCCGGCAACATCACCCGACAGTTACGGCACCCGACAGTTCGTCCGTACCGTCGACAACTCGTCGCCCCGTGCGGCCATTTGTGCGACCGCATGTCGATTGTGGCGTACGTCACGCAGGAGGATCCTCTCCGGCCATGGCAGAGAACCCCACTCCCGAGGTGCAGCGCCTCAAAGCGAACTCGGTCGGCATCGTCGGCGTCGTCTTCATGGCCGTCGCCACCGCCGCCCCCATCACCGCGATGACCGGCAACCTCCCCATCGCCGTCGGTTTCGGCAACGGCACCGGCGCCCCCGCCGGCTATCTCTTCGCGACCCTCGTCCTGACCGTCTTCTCGGTCGGCTACGTCGCCATGGCCAAGCGGATCACCGCCGCCGGCGCCTTCTACGGCTACATCTCGCACGGCCTCGGCCGGATCGCCGGCATGGCCTCCGGCATGCTCGCCGTCCTCGCGTACGTCGTCTTCGAGGCCTCGATCGTCGGCGTCTTCGCGTACTTCACCAAGACGACGGTCGCCGACCAGCTCGGTGTGGACCTGCCGTGGGTCGTGTACGCGGCGGCGATGCTCGCCGTGACCGCCGTCCTCGCGTACTTCGACATCAACCTCACCGCCAAGGCACTCGGCGTGATGCTCATCGCCGAGATCGCGGTCCTGTTCGCCGTGGCCACCGCCGTCCTGATCGCCGGCGGCGGCCCCGACGGCATCCCGGTCGAGCCGATCAACCCCAAGAACGCCTTCACCGGCGCCTCCGCCGGCCTCGGCCTCTTCTTCGCCTTCTGGTCCTGGGTCGGCTTCGAGTCGACCGCGATGTACGGCGAGGAGTCCCGCGACCCCAAGCGCGTCATCCCCCGCGCCACCCTCATCTCCGTCGTCGGCGTCGGCCTCTTCTACATCTACGTCTCCTGGATGACCATCGCCGGGAACGGACTCGCTGGCTCCGTGAAGCTCTCCTCGTCCGCGAGCCCCCTCGACCTGTTCTTCGCCCCCACCCAGTCCTTCATCGGCGCCTGGGCCGTCGACGCCTTCCAGTGGCTGCTGCTCACCGGCTCCTTCGCCTGCGGCATGGCCTTCCACCAGTGCGCCTCCCGCTACCTGTACGCCATCGGCCGCGAGGGCTTCCTCCACCCGGCCCTCGGCCGTACGCACCCCCGGCACGGCTCGCCGTACATCGCCTCCTACGTCCAGAGCGCCATCGCGGTCGTGCTCGTCGGCGCCTTCTGGCTCAGCGGCCAGGACCCGTACATCCACCTCTACACACTGCTCGCGATCCTCGGCACGATGGCCATCCTCATCGTCCAGACCCTCTGCTCCTTCGCCGTCATCGGCTACTTCCGCAAGAACCACCCCGAGGACCGGCACTGGTTCAGGACGCTCACCGCGCCGCTGCTCGGCGGCATCGGGATGACCGCCGTGGTCGTGCTGCTCGTCGTCAACATGGAGACCGCGGCGGGACTCGCCGCCGACTCGCTCTTCTTCAAGGCGATCCCCTGGATCGTCGGAGCGGTCTTCTTCGGCGGCCTCGGCCTCGGCTTCTACCTCAAGGCCCGGCAGCCCGAGCGCTACGCGATCATCGGCCGGATCGTCCTGGAGGACGCCACCGAGCGCGACGACGACGTCGACGAAACCGCACCCGCCCCCGTACCGCAGAGCTGACCCTCACCTCCTCCAGGAGCGCCCCATGGCACGCACCAACCCGATGCACCTCCTGAACCGCCTCGCCGCCGAGCACGCCGACGCCCGACGGCTGAACCTCCCCGTCGACGAGCTGAGGGGGATGCGGTCCGATCCGGTCGGCCGCCGCTCCCTCCTGAAGTACGCCGCCGCGGCCGGGATCGCCGTCTCCGCGGGCACGGCCGTCTCCCGGCCGGCCGTGGCCCGGGCCGTGACCCCGGCCAGGGTCGCGGTGGTCGGCGCCGGCATCTCCGGCCTCACCGCCGCCCTCACCCTCCAGGACGCGGGCCTGAGCCCGACGCTCTACGAGGCCAACCCCTCCCGGGTCGGCGGCCGCATGTGGACCCAGCGGAACCACTGGGCGTACGGGCAGACCTCCGAGATCGGCGGCGAGCTCATCGACACCAGCCACAAGAAGATCCTGGAGCTCTGCCGCCGCTTCAATCTGCCCACGGAGGACTTCCTCGGCGGCGGACCCAACGGCGCCGAGGAAGTCCTCTGGTTCAACGGCGCGTACTACCCCCGCCACCAGGCCGACGAGGACTTCAACGGCGTCTACCAGGCCCTCCACCGCGATCTGCTGGAAGCGGGGGAGGTGAAGTGGAACCAGACCACCGCCACCGGCACCGCACTCGACAACATGTCGATATACGAATGGATCGAGTCCCGCGTCCCCGGCGGCCACTCCTCTCCGCTCGGCCGCTTCATCGACGTCGCCTACAACGTCGAGTACGGCGCCGACACCACCGAACAGTCCTCGCTCGCCCTCGTCCTGCTCATGGGCTACCAGACCAATCCGGGCAACTTCAACATCTGGGGACTGTCCAACGAGCGCTACCACATCACCGGCGGCAACGACCGGCTCCCGAACGCCATCGCGGGCGCCCTCGCCCCCGGCACCCTGCGCCAGGGCTGGTCCCTGACCGCCGTACGGGCCAACGCGGACGGCACCCAGACGCTGACCTTCACCGAGGCCGGCGCCACCCGCACCGTCACCGCCGACCACACCATCCTCACCGTGCCCCTGCCGATCCTGAAGCAACTCGACCTCACCCAGGCCGGGTTCGACCCGCTGATGACCAACCTGCTGCGGGACGCGAGGATGGGGTACTGCACCAAGCTCAACATGCAGTTCGGCACCCGCCCGTGGCGCGGCACCGGCGCCTGGCCCGGGGTCTCCGCCGGTGACTGCTTCACCGACACCGAGGTCCAGCAGACCTGGGACACCACCAAGATCCAGGGCGGCACGGGAGGCATCCTCATCCAGTACGGCGGCGGCAGCCTCGCCAAGTCCCTGACGCCCGCCGGGCCGTTCTCCACCGAGTCCGACCCGTACGTACGGAGCCTGGTGACCCGGTACCTCGGCGGCATCGACGCCTTCTTCCCCGGCACGTCCACGGCGTACACCGGCCGCGCCCAGCTCTCCGCCTGGCACCGCAACCCGTACACGCTCGGCGCCTACTCCTGCTGGCCCGTCGGCTATCTGCACCGGTACGCCGGCTACGAGGGCACCGCCCAGGGCAACATCCACATCGGTGGCGAGCACTGCAGCTACGACTTCCAGGGCTTCATGGAGGGCGGCGCCACGGAGGGCGAGCGGGCCGCGCGGGAGGTGATCACCGCTCTGAGCTGAGTGTGTGTCAGGCGGCCGGTGTGATGTTGTGGTTGAAGCGGAAGACGTTGTCGGGGTCGTACGCGGCCTTGACGGCGGCGAGCCTGCGGTAGTTGTCGGCACCGAAGCCGGCGACGACCCGGTCCTCGCCCTCGGAGCCGATGAAGTTGAGATACACGGCTCCGGTCGACCACGGCCTCACATCGGCCCGCACGTCCCGTACCCACTGCCTCGCCCGCTCGTCGTCCGCCGGGTCCTCCCAGGTCGCGAACGGGTGGACGGCCCAGGGAGCCGAGCGCCACGGGACCGGGTAGTCGGCGGGACCGTCCGCCACCGCGCCGCCCATCATGAACAGCACGTGCTGGGTGGCGGTGGGGAGCGGGATCCGCGCGGCGCGCTCGCAGTAGACGTCCACCGCCGCGTCGGGGAGCTCCCGCAGATACTCCGCCGACCAGTAGTTCCGCAGCCCCGGCGGGTCGTCGAGCATGCACTGGAGCTCCGTGTACGGGACGTTCATCACCATCTCCATCACGGGCTCCAGCTCGAACAGCGGCGTCGAGAGCTCGCGGACCTCGGCGACCGGCCCGGCGTACGTGAAGAGCGTGGCGCAGACCAGCTTGCCGACGAGGTGCTCGGGGACGAACGGCTCGGGCGGCGCGGGGAAGTAGACGACCCCGCCGCCCGCCTCGTCCGGGACCGACGCGGCCAGATCGCGGAAGGTGCGCACCACCTCGGGGGCCCTTTCCGGCAGGAAGAACAGCATCGCCATGCTCATCTCCGGCAGCTTGTGCAGCCGCAGCGTGAGCGAGGTCGCGACCCCGAAGTTGCCGCCCCCGCCGTGGAGCGCCCAGAACAGCCCCGGATGCGTCTCCGCGTCCGTGTGCACGTGCTTGCCCTCGGCGGTGATCAGCTCCGCGGCGAGGAGGTTGTCGCACGCGAGCCCGAACTTCCGCTCCAGCCAGCCCGATCCGCCGCCAAGCGTGAAGCCGCCGACCCCGGTGGTGGACACCCGCCCGCCCGTCGTCGCGACATGGAACGGCTGGCAGGCGTGGTCCAGGTGGCTCATGGTCGCGCCGCCCTCGACCCGTACCGTCATGTTCTCCGGGTCGGCGACGACGGCGTGCATCCGGCGCAGATCGACGACGAGCGCGCCGTCGATCACGGAGGTCCCGGCGACGCTGTGACCGCCACCGCGCACCGCGATGGGCAGTTCCGCCTCGCGGCCGAAGAGGATCGCGTTGGACACGTCCTCCTGGGTCGCGCACTGGGCGATCACGGCCGGACGCCGGTCGATCATGCCGTTGTGGATGGCGCGGGCCTCGTCGTAACCCGGATCGCCTGGGACGAACACCTCACCGGCCAGATCCTCGACGAGTCCGGCCAGGGCGTTCTTCGACACGTGGGGAGCCATGGGAGTGCCCCCCTTTCTGCGGGGGGACAGGACCCTTTCAGCGTATTCCGGGTGGCGGCGCCCGTCGCCTCAGCCGCCGTACGCCCCGCTCAGCCCCCGCTCGCCGTCAGCCGCCGTACGCCCCGCTCGCCGTCAGCCGCAGCGCCGTGTCGATCAGCGGAACGTGGCTGAACGCCTGCGGGAAGTTCCCCACCTGCCGCTGAAGCCGCGGGTCCCACTCCTCGGCAAGCAGCCCCAGGTCGTTGCGGAGCGCGAGCAGCCGCTCGAAGAGCTTGCGGGCCTCGTCCACCCGCCCGATCATGGCCAGGTCGTCGGCGAGCCAGAACGAGCACGCCAGGAAGGCGCCCTCGTCGCCCTCCAGGCCGTCCACACCGGCCTCCGCGCCCGTGGTCGGGTAGCGCAGCACGAAGCCGTCCTCGGTGGACAGCTCCCGCTGGATCGCCTCGATCGTGCCGATGACCCGCTTGTCGTCCGGCGGCAGGAAGCCCATCTGCGGGATGAGCAGCAGCGAGGCGTCCAGCTCCGTGGAGCCGTACGACTGCGTGAAGGTGTTCCGCTCCTTGTCGTAGCCCTTCTCGCAGACGTCCCGGTGGATGTCGTCGCGCAGCTCGCGCCAGCGCTCCAGCGGGCCGTCGGCGTCCCCGGACTCGATGAGCTTGATCGTGCGGTCGACCGCCACCCAGGCCATCACCTTCGAGTGCACGAAGTGCCGGCGCGGCCCGCGGACCTCCCAGATGCCCTCGTCGGGCTGGTCCCAGTGCTCCTCCAGGTAGCGGATCAGCTTGAGCTGGAGCAGGGACGCGTAGTCGTTGCGGGACAGGCCCGTCATGTGCGCCAGGTGCAGGGCCTCGGTGACCTCGCCGTACACGTCCAGCTGGAGCTGGTTGGCCGCCCCGTTGCCGACCCGCACCGGGCTGGAGTTCTCGTACCCCGGCAGCCAGTCCAGCTCGGCCTCGCCGAGCTCCCGCTCGCCGGCGATGCCGTACATGATCTGCAGGTTCTCCGGGTCGCCCGCGACCGCCCTGAGCAGCCAGTCCCGCCAGGCGCGGGCCTCCTCGCGGTAGCCGGTGCGCAGCATCGACGACAGGGTGATCGCCGCGTCGCGCAGCCAGGTGTAGCGGTAGTCCCAGTTCCGTACGCCGCCGATCTCCTCCGGCAGGGAGGTGGTCGGCGCGGCGACGATCCCGCCGGTCGGCGCGTACGTCAGCGCCTTGAGCGTGATCAGCGAGCGGACCACGGCCTCCCGGTACGGGCCGTGGTACGTGCAGTGCTCCACCCACTCCCGCCAGAAGTCGACCGTCGCCTCCAGCGCACCCTCCGGGTCCGGCAGGGCGGGCGGCTCCTTGTGCGAGGGCTGCCAGCTGATGGTGAACGTGACCCGGTCGCCGGGGGTGACGGTGAAGTCGGAGTACGTGGTGAGGTGCTCGCCGTGCGTCTCGACCTCGGTGTCCAGCCATACCGAGTCGGGGCCCGCGACGGCGACCGTGCGGTCCCCGACCTTGTGCACCCACGGCACGACCCGTCCGTAGCTGAACCGCATCCGCAGCGCGGAGCGCACCGGCACGCGGCCGGAGACGCCCTCCACGATTCGGATCAGCTGCGGCGCGCCGTCACGCGGGGGCATGAAATCGGTCACCCGGACCGTGCCGCGCGGGGTGTCCCACTCGGACTCCAGGATGAGCGAGTCGCCGCGGTATCGGCGGCGGTCGGCGGGCGCGGGGAGAGCGCCGTCGGGGCCGGCGGGACCGACCCGCCAGAATCCGTGCTCCTCCGTGCCGAGCAGCCCGGCGAAGACGGCATGCGAGTCGAAGCGGGGCAGGCAGAGCCAGTCGACGCTGCCGTCCCGGCAGACGAGGGCGGCGGTCTGCATGTCTCCGATGAGTGCGTAATCCTCGATGCGCCCGGCCACGTGCTCTCTCCAGATCGAACGGCCACGTCCGCCCCGCAGGGCGCTTGCTACAGGTCAACGGTCAGGTCGGCGGTCAACTGATCGTTGACGCTCGGCGGCGAGTGTCCGAGCAGGATACGACGCATCTCGTTGCGGTCTCGTCACGTCGTTGCTCCGATCGGGTGAGCAGGGCTTGACGCCGCCCCCCGGCGCGGCCCGCGCACCGGCGGCGTATCGCCGTCCGTGTGCACTCGACTGCCCCGTGTGGCCGGAAGCAGTCTCCCGTTGTCGCTGATACCCTGGTACCCCGTGGACCGGTGGGAAACGGCGACAGCCGAGGACCCCGCAACCGCAGCGACGGCACCCCCCGATTCTTCCGGAGGGCACGCCGGAACGCACCTCCAGAACGCGACCACGGGAGCCCCCTCTTGGCGATGCCGCCCAAAACCACGACGACCAAGCACATCTTCGTCACCGGGGGTGTCGCCTCCTCCCTCGGCAAGGGCCTGACCGCCTCCAGCCTGGGTGCGCTCCTCAAGGCGCGGGGCCTGCGGGTCACGATGCAGAAGCTCGACCCGTACCTGAACGTCGACCCCGGAACGATGAACCCGTTCCAGCACGGCGAGGTCTTCGTCACCAACGACGGCGCCGAGACCGACCTGGACATCGGCCACTACGAGCGCTTCCTCGACGTCGACCTCGACGGCTCGGCCAACGTCACCACCGGCCAGGTCTACTCCCAGGTCATCGCCAAGGAGCGGCGCGGCGAGTACCTCGGCGACACCGTCCAGGTCATCCCGCACATCACCAACGAGATCAAGTCCCGGATCCGCCGCATGGCGACCGACGACGTCGACGTGGTCATCACCGAGGTCGGCGGCACGGTCGGCGACATCGAGTCGCTGCCGTTCCTGGAGACCGTCCGCCAGGTCCGCCACGAGGTCGGCCGCGACAACGTCTTCGTCGTGCACATCTCGCTGCTGCCCTACATCGGCCCCTCCGGCGAGCTGAAGACCAAGCCGACCCAGCACTCCGTCGCCGCCCTGCGCAACATCGGTATCCAGCCGGACGCCATCGTGCTGCGCGCCGACCGCGAGGTCCCCACCGCCATCAAGCGCAAGATCTCGCTGATGTGCGACGTGGACGAGGCCGCCGTCGTCGCCGCCATCGACGCCAAGTCGATCTACGACATCCCCAAGGTGCTGCACACCGAGGGCCTGGACGCCTACGTCGTGCGCAAGCTCGACCTGCCGTTCCGCGACGTGGACTGGACCACCTGGGACGACCTGCTCGACCGCGTCCACAACCCCGAGCACGAGGTCAACGTCGCGCTCGTCGGCAAGTACATCGACCTGCCCGACGCGTACCTCTCGATCACCGAGGCCATGCGGGCCGGCGGCTTCGCCAACAAGGCGCGGGTCAAGGTCAAGTGGGTCACCTCCGACGACTGCAAGACCCCGGCCGGCGCGGCGAAGCAGCTCGGCGACGTCGACGCGATCCTGATCCCCGGCGGCTTCGGCGACCGCGGTGTCAACGGCAAGATCGGCGCGATCCAGTACGCCCGCGAGAACAAGGTGCCGCTGCTCGGCATCTGCCTGGGCCTGCAGTGCATCGTGATCGAGGCCGCCCGCAACCTGGCCGACATCCCCGACGCCAACTCCACCGAGTTCGACGCGGCGACCGCCCACCCGGTCATCTCGACCATGGAGGAGCAGCTCGCGTACGTCGAGGGCGCCGGCGACCTGGGCGGAACGATGCGCCTCGGCCTCTACCCGGCGAAGCTCGCCGAGGGCTCGATCGTGCGCGAGGTCTACGACGACCAGCCGTACGTCGAGGAGCGCCACCGCCACCGCTACGAGGTGAACAACGCCTACCGTGCGGAGCTGGAGAAGAAGGCGGGCCTCGTCTTCTCGGGCACCTCCCCGGACAACAAGCTCGTCGAGTACGTCGAGTACCCGCGCGAGGTGCACCCGTACCTGGTCGCGACCCAGGCCCACCCGGAGCTGCGCTCGCGTCCGACGCGTCCGCACCCGCTCTTCGCGGGCCTGGTCAAGGCGGCTGTCGAGCGCAAGACGGGCAAGTAGTACGAGGAGTTAACGTTGCCGGGGTACAGGTCCTTGCCAGGGCCGGTACCCCGGCTTTCGTGTGTGGGAGGACGAACATGGAGTTGCAGGACACCCCGGAGGAGTGGCGGGTCGTCGCGACGACGACCCCGTTCCAGGGAAACAAGACGAGTGTCCGCACGGACGACGTGGTCATGCCCGACGGCACGGTCGCGCGCCGCGACTACCAGGTCCACCCCGGCTCGGTGGCGGTCCTCGCCCTCGACGACCAGGACCGGGTGCTGCTGCTGAAGCAGTACCGGCACCCCGTGCGGCAGAAGCTCTGGGAGATCCCGGCCGGCCTGCTCGACGTACCCGGGGAGAACCCGCTGCACGCCGCGCAGCGGGAGCTGTACGAGGAGGCGCACGTCAAGGCCGAGGACTGGCGGGTCCTGACCGACGTCTATACGACGCCCGGTGGCTGCGACGAGGCGGTACGGATCTTCCTGGCGCGGGACCTGTCGGAGGCGCACGGCGAACGCTTCGAGGTCTCCGAGGAGGAGGCCGACATGGAACTGGCCCGGGTCCCGCTCGCGGATGTCGTCCGTGGCGTGCTCGCGGGCGACCTCCACAACAACTGCCTGGTGGTGGGCGTCCTCTCCCTGACGGCAGCCCGCGCGAGCGATGGCCTGAACGCGCTGCGCCCCGCGACCGCGGAATGGCCGGCCCGCCCGTTCGAGGCGTAGCCCCGGCCCACAACGGAGCGAACGGCGGGTGGTGTGAACATCGGCTGATCCGATTGGGGGATGTGTCCGCCGCGCTCCGCCAGGTCCGGCACACGCGCTGAACTACGCTCGGGATGCCCGTCGGAGACACCCGCGGGATCGGTTCGTGTGCAGGTGGACGGGAGCGTGGCCCGTGGCGGATCAGGCGGTGGTAGCGGGCGGGGTGCGGCACTTCTACGGTCGGCAGCGGGAGTTGAAGGCGCTGCGCGCCGACATCGAACGGACCGGACTCGACACGCTCGCCGGCCACAAGGCCCCCCGCGCCCGCGTCCTGCTGATCGCCGGACGCCCGGGGTCCGGGCGGACCGCGCTGGCCGAGGAGCTCGTCGCCGGACTCGGAACCGCCTACCCCGACGGGGTGTTCCGCGCCCGGCTCACCGAACCCGGCGGCGACCCGGTCCCCACCGCGCGCGTGGCCCAGGGGCTCCTCCGGGACCTCGGCGTCGCCGAACCGCCCGGCGCCGGCGAGGACGAGCTGACCGAGCTGGTCCGCAAGGCCCTCGCTGTACGCCGTACCGTCCTCGTCCTCGATGACTCCGTCGACGCCGAACAGGTCGACCCGCTGATCCCGGACAACCCCGACGCCCTCGTCGTCGCCGTCGCCAGGGGACCGCTCACCGGGATCCCCGACGTGCGGCCCTGCACCCTCGGCGGCCTCGACCCCAAGTCGGCGATCGAACTGCTCACCGCCTTCACCGGCTCCGTCCGCGTCACCGTCGACCCGCAGGCCGCCGAGACCCTCGCCGAGGAATGCGGCGGCCAGCCCGCCGCCGTCGTCCTCGCCGGCGGCTGGCTCGCCGCCCGCCCCAAGGCCTCCGTCGCCGACCTCGCCAAACGGCTGCGCGCCCTCTCCGGCGACCCGCTCTCCCGCGCGTTCCAGCTCGTCCACGAGTCCCTGGCCCAGCCGGCCGCCCGGATACTGCGATACCTCTCCCTCGCCCCGCTCGGCCGGGCCGACGCCCACACCGCCTCCGCCCTGGCCGGCTGCTCCGTCTCGGCGGCCGCGACCACCCTGGCCGGCTTCATCGCGCTCGGCCTGGTCACCGAGGGCGAGGACGGCCAGTACGAGGTGCCCGGACATCTCGTACCCCTGCTCCGCGAACAGCTGGAGGAGCGCGACCGGCCCGCCGAGGTGCAGCTCGCCCGCGCCCGGATGCTGGAGCGGAGCGTACGGCTCCTCCAGTCCTGCCGCGCGGTCACCGAGCCCGAGGGGTCCTCGGCCCGCAAGAAGCTCGCCGGACTGCCCCGCGCCCTGCGCTTCCCGAACGTGCGCGCCGCCGCCGACTGGCTGGAGAGCCGCCGGCCCGTGCTGCTCGCCTCCGCCCGCCTCGCCGTCGCCGACGGCGAGCTCGACACCCTGGCACGCCGGCTCGTCGCCGCCCTGGTCAGGGCCGAGACCGCGCACCGGGGCGCCGAGGCCGCGGCGCCCGAGCTCTACGGCCTGCACCGGCTGGTCCTGGACGTGGCCGAACGGCGCGGACTGCACCGGGAGCGCGCTGCGGCCCTGCTCAACCTGGCCGATCTCGACGCCAGGACCGGCCGCACCCAGGACGCCCTGGCCCGCTACCGGACAGCTTTGGACGCCGGACGGGCCGCGAACGACCCGTACGCGATCGGCCGCGCGATGGAATCCGTAGGCGGTTCCTACCAGGAACTGGGGGACTGGCAGCGGGCCGGCGACTGGTACGGCCGGGCCCTCGCCCAGCGCCTCGCCCGCGACGAGCGGGCCGACCAGGCCCGGCTGTACGCACGGCTCGGCACCGTGCAGACGTACGCGGGCCGCTACGGCGAGGCCCTGCGGAACTGGCGCGCCGCCGCCGCGGGCTACCGCCGGCTCGCCGATCTCCCGGGCTACGCACGGGCGTTGAGCGAGGCGGCCCGGGTCCAGGAGTACGCCGGACGGCCCGAGGAATGCCTGCGGACCTGCGAGGAGGCGGTGGAGTGGGCCCGGCGCGCCCAGGACGTACGGCTCCAGGCGGCGCTCCAGCTCCGGCTTGCGGACACTCTCGACCGGCTCGGCGACCCCGCTGCGGCCCGATTGCATCGGTCCGCGGCCGAAAGACTCCTCGGAGGCGAGGCTTCCGCCTACGAAATCCGTAGTGCTTCCGTCGAAGATTAATGCTTTGCAAGGCTAGACACAGGGAACTCCTTCATTAGACTGGGTGCGCCGCGATCGACCGCGGTCTGTCCCGGTGCGCCATGATGCATCCGGGTATGTATCGCAGTGCACCCCCCGTTATCCCCTGATTCAAGGACCGTGATCGACGATGAAGGTCGGCATCCCCCGCGAGGTCAAGAACAACGAGTTCCGCGTGGCCATCACCCCTGCCGGTGTCCACGAGCTCGTCCGCAACGGCCACCAGGTCTTCATCGAGCAGAACGCCGGTGTGGGCTCCTCGATCACGGACGAGGAGTACGTCTCCGCCGGCGCCCAGATCCTCGCCACCGCGGACGAGGTCTGGGCCACGGCCGACCTGCTCCTCAAGGTCAAGGAGCCCATCGCGGAGGAGTACCACCGCCTCCGCAAGGACCAGACCCTCTTCACGTACCTGCACCTCGCCGCCTCCCGCGAGTGCACGGACGCGCTGCTGGAGTCCGGCACCACCGCCATCGCCTACGAGACCGTCGAGACCGCGAACCGCGCCCTGCCGCTGCTCGCCCCGATGTCCGAGGTCGCGGGCCGCCTGGCCCCGCAGGTCGGCGCCTACCACCTGATGCGCTCGGTCGGCGGCCGTGGCGTGCTCCCCGGCGGCGTCCCCGGCACCCACGCCGGCGAGTGCGTCGTCATCGGCGGCGGCGTCTCCGGCTGGAACGCCACCCAGATCGCCGTCGGCATGGGCTTCCACGTGACCCTGCTCGACCGTGACATCAACAAGCTCCGCGAGGCCGACAAGATCTTCGGCACCAAGGTGAAGACGATCGTCTCCAACGCCTTCGAGCTGGAGAAGGCCGTCGTCGAGGCCGACCTCGTCATCGGCGCCGTCCTCATCCCGGGCGCCAAGGCCCCGAAGCTGGTCACCAACGAGCTCGTCGCCAAGATGAAGCCCGGAAGTGTCCTTGTCGACATTGCGATCGACCAGGGCGGCTGCTTCGAGGACTCGCACCCGACCACGCACGCCGAGCCGACCTTCCAGGTCCACAACTCGGTCTTCTACTGCGTCGCCAACATGCCGGGCGCGGTGCCGAACACCTCCACGTACGCCCTCACCAACGCCACGCTGCCCTACATCGTGTCGCTGGCGAACAACGGCTGGGCCGAGGCCCTGCGCCGGGACGCCGCGCTCGCCCTGGGCCTCAACACCCATGACGGCAAGGTGGTTTACAAGGAGGTCGCTCAGGCGCACGGCCTCGAGCACGTCGAGCTGACCAGCCTCCTGGGCTGACCCTCTTGGACGTCGCGTCAACGCGCGCCGTCAACCTCACGCATCCGGCCGGACCTTGTGCACCAAGGTCCGGCCGGATGTGCATCCGGCCACTTCCGGGCCGCCGCGCAACTCGCCTCGAACGTAACCCTTTAACCGTTTCGCACACCCCCGAAACGTGCGGATGCATGGCTGCGCACCCTTGACAGAGAGGTGTTCGGTTGCCGACACATCGGGCCGGGTCCGGCGGATTGTGTTGCTGCGGAGCGGTGACACGCCATAGAGTCGCCAACCGTCGGCATGGTGCCACGCTGACCTATCGATAAATGTTCCTGGTCACATCCAAGGAGGTAAGACGACTTGTGAATGAGTCGACATTTACTCCCGGGGGCGGACAGCCAGGAATCCCTGTCGGCTCCGTCGCCGTCCGGACCTTCGCGACCAACGCGAACCACGCGACGCACGCGACGCATCAGCCCGTGACGACAGCCCACACGATGAAGATGATGGACGGCCTACACGTGAACGCCACGGCCGGCAACGAGAGTGGCCGAGAGTCCACCCACTTCGCCGCCTACGACGAGGTGCCCGAGGGGCACTTCTACGACCCCGACGCCGAGTACGAGCCCGACCCGGAGTACGCGGCCACCCTCGCACCCGACGCTGCCCGTCAGCGCCGCGAGAGGATCGGCCCCACCGGACGGCCCCTGCCGTACTTCCCGATCCCGGGTCCGCTGACCGATCACGGACCCGCGAAGATCATCGCGATGTGCAACCAGAAGGGCGGCGTCGGCAAGACCACGTCGACCATCAACCTGGGTGCCGCGCTCGCGGAGTACGGACGGCGGGTGCTGCTCGTCGACTTCGACCCGCAGGGAGCCCTGTCGGTCGGTCTCGGTGTGAACCCGATGGAGCTCGACCTCACCGTCTACAACCTGCTCATGGAGCGGGGCATGTCGGCGGACGAGGTGCTGCTCAAGACCGCCGTGCCCAACATGGACCTGCTGCCGAGCAATATCGACCTCTCGGCGGCCGAGGTGCAGTTGGTCAGCGAGGTCGCGCGCGAGTCGACGCTGCAGCGCGCCCTGAAGCCGCTGATGAACGACTACGACTACATCGTGATCGACTGTCAGCCCTCGCTCGGTCTGCTGACCGTGAACGCGCTGACGGCGGCTCACAAGGTCATCGTGCCGCTGGAATGCGAGTTCTTCGCGCTGCGCGGTGTGGCCCTGCTGACCGAGACGATCGAGAAGGTCCAGGAGCGGCTCAACCCGGACCTGGAGCTCGACGGCATCCTCGCCACGATGTACGACTCCCGGACCGTGCACAGCCGTGAGGTCCTGGCGCGTGTGGTCGAGGCCTTCGACGACCACGTGTACCACACGGTGATCGGCCGGACCGTGCGCTTCCCGGAGACCACGGTCGCCGGTGAGCCGATCACGACGTACGCGTCGAACTCGGTGGGTGCCGCCGCCTATCGCCAGCTCGCCAGGGAGGTGCTCGCCCGGTGTCACGCCGAGTGAGTCTGCCCGGCGCCGACGAACTGTTCCGTACGACCGGGGGGATGGCGCTGCAGTCCTCCTCGCCCCGTGGCCGGGTGCCGGCTCCGGCGGGCGAGAGCGACACGGAGGCGGGGGCGGAGGGCGCGGGTACCGGCTCCCCGGAGCACGCGGCGGCGCAGCCCGCCGAACAGGCGGAGCCCCGGGCCCGCGCGGCGGAGCCCGCGGCCGCTCCGGCCCCGGCCCCGGCGCCCGCCCAGGCGCGCAGGCGCGGCCGGTCGCCGAACCGGCGGCCCAGCGGGCGGGAGCGGCACGACGAGAAGATCACGGTCTACGTCTCCGCCGAGGAGCTGATGGACCTGGAGCACGCGCGCCTGGTGCTGCGGGGCGAGCACGGCCTGGCCGTGGACCGCGGCCGGATCGTCCGCGAGGCGGTGGCGGTGGTCCTGGCGGACCTGGAGTCCCGCGGCGACGCGAGCATCCTCGTACGCCGCCTGCGCGGCCGCTGAGGGTAGCCTGCGGGCTGCAACGCCCCCTGCTCCTCCCTGGACCCCGATGCCCCCACCCCCTGCCGAAACGTCCCGTCCCCGCCGCCCCCTGGGCCGAGGCCCGGGCACGACGCCCACGCCCCCAGGGCCCTCGCCCGAGGCCCCTGCGGAGGCCCAGTCGGCGAACGCCGGGGGCACGGGGGAGGCCCCCGAGCCCCGTCGGTCGGACGAGGAGGCCTCCGCCTCCGAGCCTCGATCGGCCCTCGAGTCCCTGCCGGCGGCCCCCGAGCCCTTGTCGGTGGACGACGCTGTGTACCCGGCTGCGGGCGCACCCTCCGGCGTGACCGGGGAAGCCACGGTGGGGGAGCCCGCGGGAGCGGTCCGCGACTCCCCGCCCGGCGGGGACGGAGAGCCACCGGCGACTGCCGGGGCGTCCGCCGAGAGCCGCCCGCAGGACGGACGGCCCGGGCCGTCCGAGACGCGCGGCGCCGCGAGCGTTCCGGCCGCCCCTTCCGCGTCGGCACTCCCCACGACGCTCGACGACGCCGCCCCAGCGGGGTCGGCGCCCGAGCCGTCGGCGGGTACCGGCGCGGTGGGGTCGGCGCGGTGGGCGCCCGAGTCGTCGGGCGGTTCCGGTCCGGTGGGGCTGGCGTCCGAGTCGGCACGCACCGGGGAGGTGGCCGCCCCCGGCGGCGATGGGCGGTTCACCGTGCGGCTCGTCAACTTCGAGGGGCCCTTCGATCTGCTCCTCCAGCTCATCTCCAAGCACAAGCTCGACGTCACCGAGGTCGCCCTCTCCAAGGTCACCGACGAGTTCATGGCGCACATCCGCGCCATGGGGCCCGACTGGGATCTTGATCAGACCACCGAGTTCCTCGTCGTCGCCGCGACCCTGCTCGACCTCAAGGCCGCCCGGCTGCTGCCCGCCGCCGAGGTGGAGGACGAGGCCGATCTCGCGCTCCTGGAGGCGCGGGACCTGCTCTTCGCGCGGCTCCTGCAGTACCGCGCGTACAAACAGATCGCCGAGATCTTCAGCGAGCGGTGGGAGACCGAGGGGCGGCGTCACCCCCGTACCGTCGGCCTCGAAGCCCACCACGCCGAGCTGCTCCCCGAGGTCGTCATCTCCATCGGCGCCGAGGGCTTCGCCAGGCTCGCCGTCAAGGCCATGCAGCCCAAGGCCAAGCCGCAGGTGTACGTCGACCACATCCACGCCCCCCTCGTCAGCGTCCGCGAACAGGCCGGCTTCGTCGTCGCCCTGCTGCGCGAGCGCGGGAGCGTCAGCTTCCGGGAACTCGCGCAGGACGCCGGCGACACCCTCACCGTCGTCGCCCGCTTCCTCGCCCTCCTGGAGCTCTACCGCGAGAAGGCCGTGGCCCTCGACCAGGACGACGCCCTCGGCGAGCTCACCGTCACCTGGGTCGGCGGGGACGACGAGACCCAGGTCACCGACGAGTTCGATCAACCCGTGGAGGAGAAGGCATGAGCGACCTCAAGCCCGCCCTCGAAGCCGTCCTGATGGTCGTCGACGAGCCGGCCACCGAAGCCCACCTCGCCAAGGTCCTGGAGCGCACCCCCCGCGAGGTCGCCGACGCCCTGCGCGAGCTCGCCGACGAGTACACCGTCCAGGGCCGCGGCTTCGAGCTGCGCCTCGTCGCCGGCGGCTGGCGCTTCTACTCCCGCCCCGAGCACGCCGCCGCCGTCGAGGCCTTCGTCCTCGACGGCCAGCAGGCCCGCCTCACCCAGGCGGCCCTGGAGACCCTCGCCGTCGTCGCGTACCGCCAGCCGGTCAGCCGCTCCCGCGTCTCCGCGGTCCGCGGAGTGAACTGCGACGGTGTCATGCGCACCCTCCTCCAGCGGGGTCTCGTGGAGGAGGCGGGCGCGGAACCCGAAACAGGTGCGATCCTGTACAGGACGACGAACTACTTCCTGGAGCGGATGGGCCTGCGCGGCCTGGACGAGCTCCCGGAGCTCGCGCCCTTCCTCCCCGAGGCGGACGCGATCGAGGCGGAGACGCTGGAAGGGGTCCCGTCGTTCGACCCGGACGCACCAGATGCGCCGGGTTTCGAGGACGCAGACGACAAGACGGAAATTTGATGCGAAGCAGCAGCGGCAGGAACAGCAGCGGAAACAACGGCGGGAGCCGTGGTGGCAACAGCGGCGGCCGCGGCGGTAGCGGCGGCGCGGGCCGTAGCGGTGGCAGCGGTGGCGCGGGCCGCAGTGGCGGCAGCGGTGGGGGCCGCGGCGGCAGCGGTGGCGGTTACCGGGGAGCCGGTGGCGGCGGCCGCGACGACAGGCAGGACAGCGGTCGGCTGCGCAACCCGCGCCCCGAGGAGCGCCGCTACGACGTGGGCGGCACGTCCGAGGCCCCGAAGAAGGGCCGCGGCGCCGCGGCCCGAGGTGGCGCCAAGGGCGGCCCCAAGGCCCCGCAGGGCGGCACCCCGCCCCGTCGTGGCCCGCACGGACAGCGGCAGGCCCCGGCGCGCTCGCGCGAGCTCGACGCCAAGATCGAGCAGCGCAACCGCGACCGGTACGCGGACCGGCCGGAGATCAAGACCCCCAAGACCTTCCCCGGCGCCGAGCAGGAGGGCGAGCGGCTGCAGAAGGTGCTCGCCCGGGCCGGCATGGGCTCGCGCCGCGCCTGCGAGGAGCTGATCGAGCAGGCCCGCGTCGAGGTGAACGGCGAGATCGTCCTGGAGCAGGGTAAGCGCGTCGACCCCGAGCACGACGAGATCAAGGTCGACGGCCTGACCGTCGCGACCCAGTCGTACCTCTTCTTCGCGCTGAACAAGCCGGCCGGTGTCGTCTCCACGATGGAGGACCCCGACGGCCGCCAGTGCCTCGGCGACTACGTCACCAACCGCGAGACCCGGCTCTTCCACGTCGGCCGCCTCGACACCGAGACCGAGGGCATCATCCTCCTCACCAACCACGGTGAGCTGGCCCACCGCCTCACGCACCCGAAGTACGGCGTGAAGAAGACCTACCTGGCCGCCATCACCGGCCCGCTGCCCCGCGAGGTCGGCAAGCGGCTCAAGGAGGGCATCCAGCTGGAGGACGGCTACGCCCGCGCCGACCACTTCCGCGTCGTCGAGCAGACCGGCAAGAACTACCTGGTCGAGGTCACGCTGCACGAGGGCCGCAAGCACATCGTGCGCCGGATGCTCGCCGAGGCGGGCTTCCCGGTCGAGAAGCTGGTCCGCACCGCCTTCGGCCCGATCGGTCTCGGCGACCAGAAGTCGGGCTGGCTGCGCCGCCTGACCAACACCGAGGTCGGCATGCTGATGAAGGAAGTCGGCATGTAGTCCGTTGTTCGTACGAGTCGTTCGTACGAGAAGAAGCCCGTGACCGCCCGGCGGTCACGGGCTTCTTCGCACTTGTGGGCGAAGCCCGCCACCCTTTATAGTCAACATGACTCTTAAGGAGGCGTCTTCATCGCCCTCGCCGTGTACGGCTGGTGGACCTGGACCCACGGGGGTGGACCAGGCTCCGACACCCTGCTCACGGCGGGGGTGGTGGGGACGTGCAAGCAGCGGCGTACGGTCGAGAGGGAGGCGGTCGCATGAAGCGCTACGGACACGGCCTGGTGCTCGGCACGTTCTGTCCGCCGCACGCCGGCCACCACCATCTGGTCCGCACCGCCCGCGACCGCTGCGAGCGCCTCACCGTGCTCGTCTGCGCCTCCTCCGTGGAGACACTGCCCCTGGAGGACCGGGTCGCCTGGATGCGGGAGATCCACCCCGACGTCCTGGTCGTGGGTGCCGTCGACGCCATCCCCGTCGACCTCCACGACCCCGATGTGTGGGCCGCCCACATGGCCGTCTTCCGGAGCGCGGTGCCCGAGCCCGTCGACGCCGTCTTCACCTCGGAGCCGTACGGAGAGGAGCTCGGCCGCCGCTTCGGCGCCGAATCCGTCCGCGTCGACCCGGACCGTACGCTCTTCCCTGTCTCCGACACGGCCGTCCGCAAGGACCCCGTGGGCTGCTGGGACTACCTGGAACCGCCGGTGCGGGCCGCGCTCACCCGGCGCGTGGTCGTGCTCGGCGCCGAGTCCACCGGCGTCACCACCATGGCCCGCGCCCTCGCCGAGCACTACCGGTCCAGGGGCGGCGTCTGGGCGCGCACCCGCTGGGTACCGGAGTACGGCCGCGAGTTCAGCGAACTCAAGCTCGCCGAACTGCGCGCCCGCCGCCCCGATGCCACGGGGGAGGACGTGACCTTCCACTCGGAGGACTTCCCGCTCATCGCACTGCGCCAGGCCGAGCTGGAGGAGGAGGCGGCGCGGGCCGGCTCGCCCGTGCTCTTCTGCGACACCGACGCCTTCGCCACCACCATCTGGCACGAGCGGTACATGGGCACCACCAGCCCGGCCACCTGTGAGGTCGCTGCGCGCGGCCGGCACCACCTGTGGCTGCTGACCGACCACCGGGGTGTCGCGTTCCAGGCCGACGGGCTGCGGGACGGGGAGCATCTGCGGTCCTGGATGACGGCCCGCTTCCACACCCAGCTCACCCACACCGGCCGCCGGACGGCCGTGCTGACCGGACCGCACGAGGAGCGGCTCGCGGCGGCGGTCGCCGCCGTGGACGCGCTGCTCGCCGAGGGCTGGGACCTCGCCGACCCTCTGCCGGAGTACCGATGACCGCTTCCCAGGCCCCTGAGGGCTACGACCCGTACGCCTTCGAGCCGTTCGCCGTCACCGTCGACCTCGCCGTCTTCACCGTCCGCGACGAGCGGCTGCAGGTGCTGCTCGTCGAACGCGGCCAGGAGCCGTACGCCGGAGCCTGGGCGCTGCCCGGCGGATTCGTCCTGCCCCGCGAGTCCGCGGAGGTGGCGGCCCGCCGCGAACTGGCCGAGGAGACCGGCCTGTCGGAAGACACCGTCTCCGGACTCCACCTCGAACAGCTCCGGACGTACAGCGAACCCGACCGCGACCCCAGGATGCGCGTCGTCTCGGTCGCCTTCACCGCGCTCCTCCCGGACGCCCCCGAGCCACGCGGCGGCGGCGACGCGACGCGGGCGCGGTGGATGCCGTACGGAACGCAGGGCCAGCTCGCGTTCGACCACGACCGGATCCTCGCCGACGCCCACGAACGGGTCGGCGCCAAGCTCGAGTACACCTGCCTCGCCACCGCCTTCTGCCCGCCGGAGTTCACGATCGGCGAGCTGCGGCAGGTGTACGAGACGGTCTGGGGCGTCGAACTCGACCGCCCCAACTTCCGGCGCAAGGTCCTCGCCACGCCCGGCTTCGTCCAGGCCGTGGAGGGACCGCCGCGCCTCACCGGCGGACGGGGGAAACCGGCCGCTCTCTACCGGGCGGGCGAGGCCACGGCCCTCCACCCGCCGTTGCTGCGACCGGAAGGACGATCCGCATGACGACGCAAGCGACGAAGCAGGCTGCCACGGGGGCGCTGGTCGGACTGGCACTCGGGGACGCCCTCGGCTTCCCGACCGAGTTCAACGACGTGCCGTCGATCCTGGCGAAGTTCGGCCCCTGGCGGGCCATGGAACTGCCGGTGAAGCGCGGCACGGCATACGTCACGGACGACACGCAGATGACGCTCGCCCTGGGGCGCGGCATCCGGACCGCCATGGACCGGGGAGTCCTCGCTCCGCTGAGGCTGGCGCGGCCGGTCCGGGAGGAGTTCGTGGACTGGTACCACTCCCCGGAGAACAACCGGGCGCCGGGGAACACCTGTCTGCGCGCGTGCCACCTCCTCGACGGCGACCGTGTGTGGCAGGACGCCAGCCAGATCCACTCCAAGGGGTGCGGTGCCAACATGCGCGTCGCGCCCCTCGGGCTCGTCCCCGGCCTGAGCGAGGAGCAGCGCTCGGGCGCCGCCCAGCTCCAGGCGGCCCTCACGCACGGCCACCCGACCGCGCTGGCGGCCTCCGATCTGACGGCCCGTGCGGTGTACCTGCTGACGCAGGGCGTCGACGCGACGGGCCTGGTGGGCCACCTGCGCTCGTACGCGTACGAGAACCGCTCCGTGTACCGCGAGACCTGGCTGGGCGACCTGTGGACCCGCTCCCAGGACCCGTCGGCCCGGCACTTCATCGAGCGCGGCTGGGACGAGTGCCTGGCGGTCCTGGAGAAGCTGGACGCGGTGCAGCGCACGGCGGACCCGGAGCTCGACCCCTGCACCTACACCGGCGACGGCTGGATCGCCGAGGAGGCCCTCGCCACCGGCCTCCTCTGCTTCCTGCTCTTCCCCGACGAGCCGCTGACCGCCCTGCGAAGGGCCGCCTGCACCCGCGGCGACTCCGACTCCATCGCCGCCCTCGCGGGCGCCTTCGCCGGGGCCCACCTCGGCGCGGGCGCGTGGCCGAAGGCCTGGGAGGAGCACATCGAGTACCGCAGCGAACTCCTGACCCTGGGCGCCCTCTGGGACGCGTGAGCCCCGGCTGGGAAGCTTGGGCCATGACCGTAGCTCTCGTACCCGAAGTCGACCTCTCCGCCGTGGTCGCCGAACAGCCCGATCCCCTGGTCTTCGCCACCGTCTCGGGCGCGCATCTGTACGGATTCCCGTCCCGTGACTCGGACGTGGACCTGCGCGGCGTGCACGTGCTGTCGGTGGAGGGGCTGATCGGGCTGCGCGAGCCCGAGGAGACGCGCAGCCGCATGTGGGACCGCGACGGCGTGGAGATGGACCTCGTCACGCACGACGTGCGGAAGTTCGTCCGGCTGATGCTGCGCCGCAACGGCTACGTACTGGAACAGCTGCTCTCCCCGTTGGTGGCCCACACCTCGGAGGCTCATGCCGAGCTGATATCCCTCGCGCCGCATGTGCTCACCCGCCATCACGCGCATCACTACCGTGGGTTCGCCGCGACGCAGTGGCGGTTGTTCGAGAAGACGGAGGAACTGAAGCCGCTGCTCTACACCCTCCGGGCACTGCTCACCGGCATCCACCTGATGCGTTCCGGCGAGGTCCAGGCCCATCTGCCCACGCTCCTCGGGGAGGTCGCCGAGGCACCCGCGTACGTGCCGGAGCTGGTCGAGGCGAAGGCCGCGGCCGAGCACGGACCGGCCGAGGTGGACCTGGCGCGAGTCCGCGGGGACGTGGAGGCGCTGCACGCGGTGCTGGACACCGCACAGGCGGCCACAGCGCTCGGCGAGGCTCCCGGGGCCCTGGAGGCCCTGCACGAGTTCGTCGTGCGGGTGCGGCTACAGGGTGTGGAGGGCTGAGGCGCGGCGGGCGCGGATCAGGAAGTCTTCTACGCGGGCGTGGTCCGGGGCCGGCGGGAGGGGGGAGGTGGTGGCCGCCGCGTCCGCCTCCTCGGTGAGACGATTCATCCAGGACTCGACCTCCGCCCACGGCACCTCGCCGCGCTTCACCGCCAGCAGGCGGTCGCGGTCGGTGCCGACGTGGATGGTCAGTTCGCCGGTGCGCAGCAGGTCGCGGCAGCTCATCAGCAGCCGCAGCAGGTGCATCGCGTGCTTCCAGCGCGGATGGCCGTACTGGCGGACGTCCGCGTCGAGCTTCCTGCGCTGCCCGCCCGCGTACCGCACGAAGGTCTGGTGCGCCCGGCGGGAGAGGAACGCCCCGCGCAGCGAGACCAGTTCGCGGCCGGTGTCGTCGATGTGCTCGACGACGGGGGAGTGCAGACACTCCAGTACGTTCGGGTTCGCGCGCAGCGCCAGCTCGCAGAAGCGTTCCAGCTCCCAGCTGAACTGCTCCTCCGTGGGCCCCTCCACGTGCGCCGGCGGCTTGTCGAAGCGCCAGAAGAGCGGCGTCGGGGCGAGGAAGACGCCCCGACGATCGGTGTCGCTGTCCTCGGTCTCCAGACCGAAGGCGCGCGACCCCATGACGCAGGAATAGATCGTGTGGTCGCGCACCAGGTCCGTCGCATTCATGCGCGACAGGCTACGCCAGGGTGATGGTGTCTCCCGACACGGTGATCTGCTCGGCCGGGAGCGGGCGCCGGGCCGGCCCCGCGGCCACCGAGCCGTCCGCGATACGGAACTTGGAACCGTGACAGGGACAGTCGATCGTGCCGTTCTCCACCTTGCCCACCGTGCAGCCCTGGTGGGTGCAGACCGCCGAGAACGCCTTGAACTCGCCGGCCGTGGGCTGCGTCACGACGACCTTCTCGTCCTTGAAGACCGTGCCGCCGCCGACCGGGATCTGAGAGGTGCGGCCGAGCGATGTCCCGGCGGGCGCCGTCCCCGGGGTCGTCGGGCCCGTGGGCAGGGGCGTCGTCGGGCCGGCGGTCGTACCGCCGTCGTCGCCGTCGTCGCCGTCGTTGCCGCAGCCGGTGGCCAGGACGGCGACGGAACCCGCGCCGGCCAGCAGCACGGTACGGCGGGGCGTGGCTTCAGCAGTCATGCCGTACAGCTTCGTCGCGCGCCCCCGCCCACGGTCCGCAACACGCCTAGACCCAGGGCGTCAGCTCCCTCGCACGGCCGTCGGCGTCCCGGCGCACCTCCAGGACCGCCGTGACGGCCGCCCGTTCGATCGGCCCGTAGACGTGCGGGAAGAGCACGTCCTCCGAGCCCTCCCAGCGCACCTCGGCGCTCAGCCGGCTCTCGTCGATCACCAGGACCAGGAGCGGACCGTGCACACCCCGGTAGTGGGCGTCCGCGACGACCAGCGCCGCCGTCTCGTCCGGCGAGCAGTGGACGAAGCCCTCGGAGGCCAGCGAGGGCGGGGCGTAAGGGAGTTCGGGATCGGCGGACCATTCGTCCAGCGGTACGACGTGCAGCAGCATGCCGACAGTTGTACCGCGCGCCCCGCGACCGCCGCATACCCCGAGTGGCGGCATGGCCTGGTCTGGGTGACATTGGCCGTCTCGGAGGGCGGTCGCCGCGGCGGTGTGTCCGCGGGCCTGACTAGGCTGATCGGAGCACTCTCGCAAGGTTCGCAGGTCAGGGTAAGGAGCACGACGTGGCGGTACGAGCGGTCCGAGGCGCCGTCCAGCTGGAACGGGACGAGGCCGGACACATGCACGAGCAGGTCGAGGAGCTGCTCACCGCCGTCCTGGAGCGCAACGAGCTCACCACCGACGACCTGATCAGCATCTGGTTCACCGCCACGCCCGATCTGCACAGCGACTTCCCGGCCGCCGCCGCGCGCCGGATCGGCATCGTCGACGTGCCGCTGATCTGCGCGCAGGAGCTGGACATCGAGGGTGCCATGCCGAGGGTCGTACGACTCCTCGCGCACGTCGAGTCGGAGCTGCCCAAGTCCGCGATCGCGCACGTCTACCTCGGTGCCGCGGCCGCCCTGCGCAAGGACATCGCCCAGTGAGAACCGCGCTCGTCATCGGAACCGGCCTGATCGGCACCTCGGCGGCGCTCGCGCTCGCCGGGCGCGGCATCGCCGTCCACCTCCGCGACCACGACCCGGCCCGCGCGCGTACGGCCGCGGCGCTCGGCGCCGGCACCGACGAGGCGCCCGAGGGCCCCGTCGACCTCGCCGTCATCGCCGTACCCCCGGCGCACGTGGCCACCACCCTCGCCGCCGCGATGCGGGAGGGCGTCGCGCGCGGCTACCTGGACGTGGCGAGCGTCAAGGGCGGGCCGAAGCGCGAGCTGGAGGAGCTGGGGCTCGACCTCAGCGCGTACATCGGGACGCACCCGATGTCCGGCAAGGAGCGCTCCGGCCCGCTGGCGGCCACCGCGGACCTCTTCGAGGGGCGGCCCTGGGTCCTCACACCGACCCGCGACACCGACACCGAGGTCCTGAACCTGGCCCTGGAGCTGGTCGCGCTCTGCCGCGCCGTCCCGGTCGTCATGGACGCGGACGCCCACGACCGCGCCGTCGCGCTCGTCTCGCACACCCCGCAGCTGGTGTCCTCGATGGTCGCCGCGCGCCTGGAGGAGGCGGACGAGACGGCGGTACGGCTGTGTGGGCAGGGGATCCGTGATGTGACCCGCATCGCGGCGTCCGACCCGCGCATGTGGGTCGAGATCCTCTCGGCGAACCCCGGTCCGGTCGCCGACGTCCTCGCCGGCGTCGCGGCGGACCTGGACGAGACGGTCCGGGCACTCCGCTCACTCCAGTCCACGGACGAGGACAAGCGCCGCGAGGGCACCAGCGGGGTCGAGGACGTCCTGCGCCGCGGCAACGCGGGGCGCGCCCGCGTCCCGGGCAAGCACGGCGCGGCGCCGGCGCAGTACGAGACCGTCGCCGTCCTCATCAGCGACCAGCCCGGCGAGCTGGCCCGCATCTTCGCGGACGCGGGCCGCGCGGGCGTCAACATCGAGGACGTCCGCATCGAACACGCGACGGGTCAGCAGGCGGGTCTGGTCCAGCTGATGGTGACCCCCTCGGCGGCGCCGGTGCTGGGGGCTGCGCTGCGGGAGCGGGGCTGGGCGCTGCGGGCGGGGTGAGGACCTGTTGTGCCCACGGGGGCGGTGCCCGTTCCGGGGGCCGCAGGCCCGCTCGGCCAGATGGGTGGCTGGGACTCGGTAACCTTGGGGTGGCCCCCCGCGTCCCGCGAGGCCCTACCGCGTACCCCAGGAAGGTGTTCCCCACCGTGGAAACCGTGATCGTCGCCATCGACGGGCCCTCCGGCACGGGCAAGTCGAGCACCTCGAAGGCGGTTGCCGCCAAGCTGGGGCTGAGCTACCTGGACACCGGTGCGCAGTACCGGGCGATCACCTGGTGGATGATCAGCAACGGCGTGGACGTCCACGACGCCGAGGCCGTCGCCAACGCCGCCGCCAAGCCCGTCATCGTCTCCGGGACCGACCCAGCCCGCCCGACGATCACCGTCGACGGCGCCGACGCCTCCGGGCCCATCCGTACCGAAGAGGTCACCTCCAAGGTCAGCGCCGTCAGCGCCGTCCCCGAGGTGCGGGCCGTGATCACCGAGCTGCAGCGGTCCATCGCCAAGGAGGCCGAGGGCGGCATCGTCGTCGAGGGCCGGGACATCGGCACCACCGTCCTGCCGGACGCCGACCTCAAGATCTTCCTCACCGCGTCCCCCGAGGCCCGCGCCGCCCGCCGCTCCGGCGAGCTCAAGGGCGTCGACGTGGCCACCACCCAGCAGGCCCTGATCAAGCGGGACGCGGCCGACTCCAACCGCAAGAACTCCCCGCTCGCCAAGGCCGACGACGCCGTCGAGGTCGACACCACCGACCTCACCCTGGACCAGGTCATAGAGTGCGTCGTGACCCTCGTCGAGGAGCTGCGCACCAAGAAGCGGGCGGCCGTCAAGTGACCCAGCCCTCCGAGAAGGGCGCCGCCGTCGGGCGTGGCATCGGCATAGGGCTGATGTACGGCCTCTGGAAGCCGCGCGTCCTCGGCGCCTGGCGGGTGCCGGCCGCCGGCCCCGTCATCCTCGCCGTCAACCACGCGCACAACATCGACGGCCCCATGCTCATGGGCACGGCTCCCCGACCGGTGCACTTCCTGATCAAGAAGGAAGCCTTCGTCGGGCCCCTCGGGCCTTTCCTGGAGGGCATCGGTCAGGTCAAGGTCGACCGCGACAGCACCGACCGGAACGCGATAGGGAACGCGCTGAGCGTGCTCGAGCACGGCGGCGTCCTCGGGATCTTCCCCGAGGGCACCCGCGGCGAGGGCGACTTCGCCTCCCTGCGCGCCGGACTCGCCTACTTCGCCGTCCGCAGCGGCGCGCCGATCGTCCCCGTCGCCGTACTGGGAAGTTCCGAGCGACGCGGACGGTTGGTCAAGGCGTTGCCCCCGCTGCGCAGCCGCGTCGACGTCGTCTTCGGCGATGCCTTCGAGGCCGGCGACGGCAGCGGCCGCCGCACCCGCAAGGCGCTGGACGACGCCACCGTACGTATTCAGGAGCGGCTCACCGCCCACCTGAAAAACGCCAGGCGCCTCACCGGGCGCTGAGTGAGACTCTGAGTAGTGGGTTCGCGCCCACCGACCACGAATGATCAAGGAACGGACTTCATGAACGACCAGCACGACCACGGGGCACTTGGCGACGCCGAGTACGCGGAGTTCATGGAGCTCGCCGCGGAAGAGGGCTTCGACATCGAGGACGTCGAAGGCGCGATCGAGGCGGCCGGGCACGGCCCGCTCCCCGTCCTCGCCGTCGTCGGCCGCCCCAATGTCGGCAAGTCGACCCTGGTGAACCGGATCATCGGCCGCCGCGAGGCCGTCGTCGAGGACAAGCCCGGCGTCACCCGCGACCGCGTCACCTACGAGGCCGAGTGGGCCGGCCGCCGCTTCAAGGTCGTCGACACCGGCGGCTGGGAGCAGGACGTCCTCGGCATCGACGCCTCCGTCGCCGCCCAGGCCGAGTACGCCATCGAGGCCGCCGACGCCTGTGTCTTCGTCGTGGACGCCACCGTCGGCGCCACCGACACCGACGAGGCCGTCGTCAAGCTGCTGCGCCGCGCCGGCAAGCCCGTCGTGCTCTGCGCCAACAAGGTCGACGGCCCGTCCGGCGAGGCCGACGCCACCGCCCTGTGGTCGCTCGGCCTCGGCGAGCCGTACCCCGTCTCCTCGCTGCACGGCCGCGGTACGGGCGACATGCTCGACGCCGTCCTGGAGGCCCTGCCCGAGGCCCCCGCCCAGACCTTCGGCAACGCGATCGGCGGCCCTCGCCGCATCGCCCTCATCGGCCGCCCGAACGTCGGCAAGTCCTCGCTCCTGAACAAGGTCGCCAACGAGGACCGCGTCGTCGTCAACGAGATGGCCGGCACCACCCGCGACCCGGTCGACGAGCTGATCGAGCTCGGCGGCAAGACCTGGAAGTTCGTCGACACCGCCGGTATCCGCAAGAAGGTCCACCTCCAGGAGGGCGCGGACTACTACGCCTCCCTGCGCACCGCCGCCGCGGTCGAGAAGGCCGAGGTCGCCGTCGTCCTGATCGACACCACCGACAACATCTCGGTCCAGGACCAGCGCATCATCACGATGGCGGTGGAGTCGGGCCGCGCGCTCGTCATCGCGTACAACAAGTGGGACGAGCTCGACGAGGAGCGGCGCTACTACCTGGAGCGCGAGATCGAGACCGAGATGCAGCAGGTCGCCTGGGCGCCCCGGGTCAACGTCTCCGCCAAGACCGGCCGCCACATGGACCGGCTCGTCCCGGCGATCGAGACCGCGCTCGCCGGCTGGGAGACCCGCGTCCCCACCGGCCGGCTGAACGCCTTCCTCGGCGAGCTGGTCGCCTCCCACCCGCACCCGATCCGCGGCGGCAAGCAGCCCCGCATCCTCTTCGGCACGCAGGCCGGCACCAAGCCGCCCCGGTTCGTGCTCTTCGCCTCCGGGTTCCTGGAGGCCGGCTACCGCCGCTTCGTCGAGCGCCGGCTGCGTGAGGAGTTCGGCTTCGAGGGCACGCCGATCCACATCTCGGTGCGGGTCCGCGAGAAGCGCGGCCGCAAGAAGTAGCGCGTCAGTGCGTGAGTACGGCTGAGGGCCGGGGCGATGTGCCCCGGCCCTCAGCCGTATCTCCTGCGAATCCCTACAGACCCCTGCGGGGCCCCGGCGGAAGTGCCGGAAGCGCCGTCGGAGCGTGGTGCTGCGCCGACCACGCCACCGGATGCGCCGTGTGCCGGTGTCCGTGGCTGCCGTACAGCCCCGCGCTCACCGGCGTCCCGAAGGCCCGGAAGCCCAGATCCTCCTCGCCGCTGCGGTCACCCGGCAGCGCGCGGAACGACCGGCGGTACTCCGAGTACAGAGCGTCGTAGATCGGCGTCGCCGACTCGCCTGACGTGATGTCCTGCGCCGGACGCATGGACGGGATCTGACTCGAATAGGGCTGGCGGGGTGGGTCGTATGTGTGCACGTATGTGCCAACGACCCCGCCCTCCGTCGGATGCGGGCGGCTCTCGGAAAGAGGTGCCGGCCGGGGACGGGGCACGGTCGGGATCCAGGGGCCGAACCCCGGCTGCCCTATGCCGGTGCGCCCGTGCTCCGTCACGTGCCGGCCAGCGGCATCGCGGCGGCCACCAGACGGCCGTTGGCCGCGGCCTTCTCCAGGGCGTCGCGCAGCAGGTCCTCGCGCGGCTGCTGGCCGATGGAGCCGACCGGGGCGGCGAAGACCAGGACCGTGTGCGACTTGTTGGCCGCCGCGCGCCAGCCCTCGGTGACCTGGAGCGGCTGGTGCGCCTGCCACCAGGCGGCCTGGCCGCTGCCGCCCGTACCCGGCTGGAGCACGGAGTGCAGCTGGCCCATCGCGACGAGGACGGACCAGCCCGGGAGGGTGCCCGGCTTCTGGTTCACGTCGGCGACCGGTTGGAAGCCCTGCTCGATCAGGAGCGGCAGGAACTCGTCGCTCAGCCCGTCCGAGCCCGGGCGGGCGACCGGCGCGGTCGGTTCGACGACAAGGGCCGGGTGCAGCTCGCCCTCGATCAGGACGAGACCGCTGGTGACACCCAGGACCGCCTGCTCGGGGTGGGCGGCGCCGAGCTCGTCCGCCGCGTCCGTCGCCGCGATGGAGCGCACGGCGCCCTGGAGCTGTTCCTCGGCGACCTTGACCACCTGGGACGGGATGCAGCTGGCGTGGGCGAACGCCAGGACGGCGGTCTCCTCGCCGACGAACAGCACCGTGCTCGTGCGCTCCTGCTCGGAGTCGCCCGGCGTGCGGCAGGAGGTGCAGTCGTAGCTGCCCGGGGCGTTGTCGCCGGCGAGCAGCCGGTCGGCTTCTTCGTCGCCGATCTCGGCGCGTACGTCCTCGCTGACGTCGAGCATGCGCGGCACGGGGGGCTCCCTGGACTCGGTACGTGCGACGCCGGGCGGATCCCGGCACGTCTCATGACGAGTTCAACGGGGAAGGCTCGGCCGGGGTCACGCGTCCGGGTGCGGCAACTTGCGTGACTCCGACCGGGTGGGGGATGCGCGTCGTCCCGCGCGGCACGGGCGTGGTGTGCCCGCACACTGCCTAGCCTGCCGCGATGTCGAAGATCCGATATTGGGCAGCCGGTGCGTCCGCCGCCGTGCTGCTGGCGCTCGCCCCCGCGCCCGCGCAGGCCGCGCCCGCGCAGGCCGTGCGCGTGCAGGCAGCGCCCGCGCAGGCCGTGCCCGCGTACGCCTGCGCCAAGGACCAGTGGCCGTGGGGCTGTGTCGCCGCGTGCGAGAGCAGCGGCCGCTGGCACGTCAACACCGGCAACGGCTTCTACGGGGGGCTCCAGTTCTGGCAGCCGACGTGGGTCGAGCACGGCGGGCTGCGCTACGCGAAGCGGGCCGACCTGGCGACCCGTCAGCAGCAGATCACGATCGCGGAGGAGGTCCTGCGTACGCAGGGATGGGCGGCGTGGCCGGCCTGCTCGAAGCGGTACGGGCTGAGCGGGCGGGCCCACGTGGTGCAGCTGGGCGACACGCTCAGCTCGGTCGCCTGGCGCTTCGGGATCGCGGGCGGCTGGCAGGCGCTGTACGCGGCGAACCGGAGCGTCGTCGGGGCGGACCCGAACCGGCTCCTCGTCGGAACGATGCTGCGGATCGCACCGCTCACCGTCCTGCGGTGAACTCGGCGGCCTCCCCGCTGAACGCGAGGGAGCCGCGGCGCAGTTCGTGGAGCAGCGTGCCGGGCGGCAGCCCGGGCGGGGGCCGCTGCTCGGCGAGTACGACGGCGGCGCCGCCCTGCCGGGCGAGGTCGGCGAGCAGCCGGTACGTACGGGAGGACACCGTGGGCGACATGCCGAGGGACGGCTCGTCGACGAGGACCACGCGGGCGGGGGTCAGCATGGCCCGGGTGAGCGCGAGCATCCGGCGCTCGCCGCCGGAGAGGATGCCGGCGGGGTGGGCGAGGAGGGGGGCGAGTTCGGGGTACGCCTCCAGTGCCCGATCGGGGTCCCCGGGGGTCAGGTCCAGGTTCTCGGCGACGGTGAGCGTCGCGTACACGGCCCGTAGATCCGGTACGAAGCAGAGTCCGCGCCGCGCACGGGCGTGGGCGTGCAGGCGGGTCACGTCCTCGCCGCGCCACAGGACCCTGCCGGAGGCCAGCGGCACGGTGCCGGCGAGGGCGCGCAGGGCGGTGGTGCGGCCGGAGCCGTTGCGGCCGACGAGGACGGTGACGGTCGCGGGCGGGACGGGCAGGTCGAGGCCGTGCAGGGCCTCCAGGGGGCCGTAGCGGACGCGGGCGGCGCGCAGGGCGATCTCGACGCTCATGACACGATCCTGCCTCCCTCCATGGTGAGCACGGTGTGGGCGATGCCGGCGACGAGGTCCGGGTCGTGCTCGACGACGAGGACGGTGAGGCCGTCGGCGGCGAGGGCGGCGAGGATCCGGGCGAGGGCGTCGGTCTCCGCGGCGTCCAGACCGGCGGAGGGTTCGTCGAGGAGGAGGGTGTGCGGGCCGCCGGCGAGGGCGCGGGCCAGCTCGACGCGGCGCAGGGTCCCGGTGGGGAGGTCGGCGGCGCCGTGGCGGCGGACGGGGCCGGCGAGGCCGAGGAGGCGGAGGGCCTGTTCGGCCCTGTCCACGGGGCCCGGGGTCTGTTCGGCGCCGAGGCGGACGTTGTCCTCGACGGTGAGGGACGGGAAGACGGCGAGCTGCTGGAAGGAACGGGCGACGCCGAGGCGGGTGCGGGCGTGGGCGGGGAGGTGGGTGATGTCGGTGCCGTCGAGGGTGACGCGGCCGTGGGTGGGGCGGAGGGTGCCGGCGAGGCAGTCGAAGAGGGTGCTCTTGCCGGCGCCGTTGGGGCCGACGAGGGCGGTGACGTGGCCGGGGGTGAGGGCGAGGGTGACGTGGGAGAGGGCGGTGAGGCCGCCGGGGTAGGTGAGGGTGAGGTCGTCCGCGCGGAGCCTCGCGGGGGCGGGTTCGGGGGTCGGTGCGGGGGCCGGTGCCGGCCGGTGGGGGTGCGGCCGGGCTCCGCCCGGCCTGGGTTTCCCACCCGCACCACCCGTACCAATAGTCGACAGAGGTGCGGGTCTTCCCGTGGGTGGTTTCCCGCCGTCGGCGGCTGCCGCGACGCGCCTGCTCGCCGGTAGCCAGGACGTCAGGGGTGGGATTCGGCCTACCAGCGTCGCCAGGATGCCTACCGCCGCCGCTGCCACGCCTCCCCTCGTGCCCGCGTCCAGGCCTACCAGGAGGGCCGCGGCGGCCAGGGGGGAGAGGAGGCTGTCGGCGCCCAGGACGATGATCGCGGCGAACCAGAGGAGGCCGCGGACCGGGTCGTAGGCCTCCGGGTCGAAGGCGCGCAGGCCCATGCCCAGGAGGCCGCCGCCCAGGGCCGCCAGGGCCGCGCCCAGGACGAAGGCCAGGACCTTGAGCAGGCTCACCCGAACTCCGGACGCCTCCGCGCCCACCTCGTGGTCGCGCAGCGCGGCGAGCGCGCGGCCCGTGCGGCCCCGGCGGAGGGCCGCGACCAGGACGAGGCAGCCGGCCAGGACCACGAGCTCCAGGGCGTAGTAGAGGCGGTCGTCCGCGAAGCCCGCCGGGCGCCCGAGATCAAGGCCGGCCGTCGCGTACGGCTGCGCGAAGACGAAGCGGCTCACCGCCACCCCGACCGCCAGCGTCGCGAGCGCCAGGGCCAGACCGTGCCGCCGGATCGCCGGATACCCCGTCGCCAGGCCGAGCGGGGCCACGAGCAGCACCGCCAGCGCGAGCGCCCCCAGCTCCGGCACGCCGCCCGCCGCGAGCAGCGCCGTGAACAGCGCCCCCAGACCGGCGTACGCCGCCTGGCCGAGCGCGATCTGCCCGCCCCGACCCGTCACCACCACCAGCGACAGCAGCACGATCGCGAGCGCCGGCACTTGAATCGAGGTGTGCAGGTCCGTGCCCGCGAAACCCAGGGGGAGCAGGAAGAGCACGGCGACCGTGAGCCACACCCCCGTCGGCGTCCGGGGCGCGACCGTCGGTGGCGGCAGCACGTCCTGGCCGCGCCCCCCGACCCCCGGCAGGGCCAGCGCCGCCACGAGGAGGGCCACGACGAAGAGGTTCGCCCCCACCGCCAGCACCAGCGGACCCGCCCAGCCCTCCGGATGGAGGCGGGTCAGCTGCGCCTGCGCCACGCCCAGCGCGAGGGCCGTCACGACCGCGACCGGCAGGCTCCGCATCCGGGCCGCCACCGCGACCGCGATCACCTCCACGACCAGGAGAGGCATCCCGTACGGATCCAGCCGTACGTACGGGGCGAGCAGCACCCCCGTCAGACCCGCCGTGAACGCGCCGAACGCCCATCCCGCCGCCGACACCCGGTCCGCGTCGATCCCGCCCAGCATGGCCAGCGGCCGGTTGTCCACCACCGCCCGCAGCTCCCTGCCGAACCGGGTCCACCGGGTCACCGCCCCCACGGCCCCCGCCAGCAGGACCACCGCCGCGAGCTGTGTCCACGGATCGTCGCCGAGCAGCACCGGCGAGTCCGCCCGCGCCCCGGTGCCCCACACCAACGCCGCCCCGCCCACCAGCAGGACGAAGACGCCGATGGAGGCCACCAGCGTCTGCGCCGGGTTCGAGCCGAGCAGCGCCAACGGCCGGAACACGGCCCGGTCCAGGACCAGACCGATCCCGGGCGCGACCACGAGCAGCGTCACCAGCGCGCCCAGGGAGAGCGGCCAGCCCCACTCGACCACCAACTGCCGCAGCACGTACGCGCAGACCATGGCGATCGCCCCGTGCGCCAGGTTGAGCACCCCGGTCGCCCGGTAGGTGACGATAAGACCGATGCCGGTGAGCGCGGCGGCGCTGCCGACCGCGAGACCGGCGAGGGTGAGGTCGTACGTCAGCGAGGCCACGGCTCACACACCGGACACGGCTCGAGCTCCGCGTCCCCCGCCGGTTCGGCGTCCGCCCGGCCCGCGACCAGCGGGCAGTCGGGCCGGTGCGCGAGCGTCCCGCCGGGGACCCGCAGCGGAGGCTCGTCCGAGGAGGGCGGCTCCTCCGGCGGGGTGTCGTCCCCGGATACGTCGGACGGCGGCGGCTCCTGGTCCCGCGCCGGGATCCGGACCACCGCCCCGATCACCAGGACCGCGCCCGCCACGATCAGCGCGGCGCCCGGCACGGTGTTGGAGGCCAGATAGGGGAGCTGCCGCTCCGCGAAGCGTTCGCCGGAGATCCCGTACCACCCCAGGACGCAGAGCACCGCGCCCCCGGCGGCCGCGGCGAGGCCGCCCCACAGCAGTACCCGGGATGTCGGCACGGGACCTCCCTCGCGACGGCGAGCCGTTCCTTGCACTATGCCCGGAACCAGCACACCCTGGAATCATCAGGCCGCCCGGCCTCGACGGACATCCGGTGGTGAGCCAGATGGTTCTCAAGCGACATGGCGGACGCTCTCGCATCGCGGCGGTGGCGGCCGCGTCGGCTCTGGTGCTCGGGCCCGTTCTCGCCGGCTGTGGCGACGGCGACGGCGGCTACATCCCACCGGCCAACCTGCCCGCCGCGACGGACCAGCCACTCGATCCGGAGAGCGCCAAGAACGACATCACCAAGAACTGGACGGCCTTCTTCGACCCGAAGACATCCACGGCCGAGAAGGTGAAGCTGCTCGAGAACGGCGAGCAGATGGCGCCGGTCCTCGCCGCCTTCGCGGGCGACAAGAACGCGGCCATGTCCTCGGCGAAGGTCAAGGGCATCGAGTTCACCTCGCCGAACGACGCGGACGTGACCTGGGACCTGCTGGTCGGCGGGACGCCCGCCCTGACCGACTCCAAGGGCACGGCCGTCCTCCAGGAGGACACCTGGAAGGTGTCCGTGAAGACACTCTGCGGTCTGGTGCAGCTCAGCGGTGCGACCGTTCAGGGCTGCTGAGACCGTCGGAGCGCTGCTCCTCACCGGGCTGCTTGCGCTGACCGCGGCGTGCGGCAGCCGGCTCCCGGAGCGCGCGTTCGAGACGCGGCCCACCGCCACCTTCCCCTCCGGCGGTGAGCCGCTCCGGGTCGGCATCATCACCAGCGCCACCAGCCCCGTCGGCGGCGGCGCGTTCACCGGCACGCGCGACGGCGCCCGCGCCTGGTTCGACGCCCTCAACGCCCGCGGGGGACTGAACGGACGCCGGGTCGAGGTCGTCACCTGCGACGACGGCGGCAGCGGCGTCGGCAACAACGAGTGCGTGCAGCGGCTGCTCGACCAGCGGAAAGTGTTCGCGCTGGTCGCCACCACCGCCCTCGACTACGCGGGCGCCCCGCTCGTCTCCAGGGCCGGCGTCCCCGACATCGGGGGCCAGCCGCTCACCCCGGCGTACGACACCTATCCGCATCTGTACGGGATCTACGGCAGCTCCGCCCCGCGCACCGGCAAGGAGCCCGGCTGGAACGGGATGCTGTACGGCGGGACCGAGGTCTACCGCTGGTTCAAGCGCGAGCACGGCGCCCGTACCGCCGCCGTCGTCGCCTACAACCAGGCCGCGTCGACGGCGTACGCCCGGCTGATCTCCGAGGGGCTCCGCGCCGAGGGGTACAAGGTCGTGGGCGAGCAGGTCGACTTCGCCCTGCCCAACTTCCGGGCCGTCGCGGCCGATCTGCGGGCCCAGGGCGCCGACCTCGTCTTCGACGCCATGGACACCCACGGCAACGCCCGGCTCTGCGAGGCGATGGAGGCGCTGGGCGTCAAGGTCACCGCCAAGGTGACCAACGTGCAGAACTGGTCCTCGACCGTGCCCCGCGACTACGCCGGCTCGCCCTCGTGCCGCGCCTCCCTCTTCGTCACCGGCTCCAGCCGCAACTACGAGGACACCGGGCATCCCGCGGTACGGGAGTTCCGGAAGGCTATGGGGGAGGACCGGCCGCTGTCCCAGTGGCAGCTGGAGGGCTGGGCGGCCGCCATGTGGTTCACGGACGCGGCGCTCTCCTGCGGGGACCGGCTCACCCGCGCCTGCGTCGAGAAGTTCATGAACCGGCCGGAGCCGTACACCGCCCGCGGGCTGCTGCTGCCCGTCCGCTTCGAGAAGCTCGCCGAACCGCCGAAGAGCCGTGACACCTGTCTGTCGGTGGCACGCTGGCAGGACGGACGGGGCTGGGTCACCCAGGGGGACATGAACACGAACTGCGCCGACGTCCCCCAGCTCGGATACCGACCGTGAGGCACCGACCGTGAAGCCACCGACCGTGAAGCCACCGACCGAGAGCCGGGCGCGAGGAGGGCAGTACAGTCGCCCTCTACCGACCACGTGACGACCGGGGGGAACCGGCAGCCCGATGCGCATCTCCTTTCTGCTCCACAACGCCTACCACATCGGCGGAACCATCCGGACGACGTTCACGCTGGCCCATGTCCTGGCCGAGCGTCACGAGGTGGAGATCGTCTCCGTCTTCCGGCACCGGAACGAGCCGATCCTGGGCGTCCCCGCCGGTGTGACCCTGCGTCACCTCGTGGACCTGCGCAAGGACAGCCCCGACTACGACGGCGAGCACCCCGACATCTCCCGTCCGGCCAGGGTCTTCCCGCGCGGGGACGGCCGGTGGAAGCAGTACAGCGCGCTCACCGACGCCCGGATCGGCGCGCATCTGGCGTCCGTCGAGGCCGACGTGGTGGTCTCGACCCGGCCCGGACTCAACGTCCACCTCGCCCGGCAGACCCGGCGCGGCCCGGTCCTCGTCGGCCAGGAGCACCTGTTCCTGGACGGCCACACCTACCGGCTGCGTCGCGAGATCGCCCACCGGTACGCGCTCCTGGACGCCGTCACCACGGTCACCGAGGCCGACGCCCGCTCGTACCGCACCCGCCTGCGGCTGCCCGGCGTACGGATCGACGCGGTGCCCAACAGCGTGCCCGCGCCGAACGTCCCGCCCGCCGACCCCGCCTCGAAGCTCGTCGTCGCGGCGGGACGGCTGACCCCGATCAAGCGGTACGACGTACTGGTCGACGCCTTCGCCGAGGTGGCCGCGGCCCGCCCGGACTGGAAGCTGAAGATCTACGGCACGGGCGACCAGGGCGGCAACACGAAGCCGGCGCTCACCCGGCAGATCGAGAGGCTCGGCCTCGGCGAGCACGTCTTCCTCATGGGCACGGCCAACCCGATGGAGCCGGAGTGGGCCAAGGGCTCGATCGCCGCCGTCACCTCGCGGCGCGAGTCCTTCGGCATGACCATCGTCGAGGCGATGCGGTGCGGTCTGCCGGTCGTCTCCACCGACTGCCCGCTGGGCCCACGCGAGATCATCGAGGACGGTGTCGACGGCCGCCTCGTGCCCGTGGACGACGCCTCCGCGGTGGCGCGCGCCCTGCTCGAACTCATCGAGGACGACGAACTGCGCGCCAAGACCGCGCGGGCCGCGCTCACCGCCTCGGAGCGCTTCGACCCGGTCCGTATAGCGGCCCGCCACGAGGAGATATGGACCGAGCTCGTCGCCCGGGGCGCGAGCGGCCGCACCCACGGCCGTCTCCGCGAGACCCGCCATCGCGCGGTCGGCGGCATCATCGACGCCGGGTACGAGCTGAAGCGCCGGATCGGAGTTCTCGTCCGCCGCTTCCGCTGACCGGGCGGGCGACCGTCGAGGACCGTACCTGTCCTCGACGGCTGGCAGACTCGGCCTCATGTTGGAGACCTCCGCACGGCTTCTGCGTCTGCTCTCGCTGCTCCAGGCCCATCGTGAGTGGTCCGGCGCCGACCTCGCCGAGCGGCTCGGGGTCACCACCCGGACCGTACGGCGGGACGTCGACCGGCTGCGCGAGCTCGGCTATCCCGTCAACGCCAGCCCCGGCACGGGCGGCGGGTACCAGCTCGGCGCCGGCGCCGAGCTTCCGCCGCTGCTGCTCGACGACGAGGAGGCCGTCGCCGTCGCGGTCGGCCTGCGCACGGCCGCCGGCCAGGGCGTGGAGGGCATCGGCGAGGCCTCCGTACGCGCCCTCGCCAAGCTGGAACAGGTGCTGCCCGGCCGGCTGCGGCGCCGGGTGAGCACGCTCAACGCCTTCACCGTCCCGATGCTGCGCACCCCGGCCGGTCAGGTCGACCCGGCCGTCCTGACCGAGCTCGCGAACGCCTGCCGGGACAGCGAGCGGCTCCGCTTCGCATACCGCGACCACGGCGGGACCACGACCCGGCGCACCGTCGAACCGCACCGGCTCGTGTGCACCGAACGCCGCTGGTACCTGGTCGCCTGGGACGTGGACCGGGCCGACTGGCGTACGTTCCGGGCCGACCGGATCGACCCGATGCCGCCCCACGGCCCCCGCTTCCCACCCCGCGAGCCTCCCGCCGAGGACCTGGCCGGCTATGTCGCCAAGGGCATCTCCGGGGCGGCCTACGCGGCCGAGGCGACGATCCGGCTGCACGTCCCGCTTGCCGAGGCCGCCTCGGCCGTCGGACCGATGGACGGTGTCCTGGAGCCGGACGGGGACGACGCCTGCCTGCTGCGCGCGGGCGCGGACAGTCTCGCGGGCATGGTCGTCCACGTGCTGATGCTGGGTGTCGACTTCGAGGTCGTCGCCCCGAGGGAGCTCGACGACTGGGTGCGGATGCTCAGGGACCGGCTTTCCCGCGCCGTGGAGCGCGCGGAGCGCTGAGACGGATCCGCTCGAAGGTCGCGAACTCCGGGTGGTGCAGATCGAACGCGGGGGACTCGGAGCGGATCCTCGGGATCTCGTCGAAGTTGTGGCGGGGCGGCGGGCAGGACGTCGCCCACTCCAGGGAGCGGCCGAACCCCCAGGGGTCGTCGACGTCCACCTTCGTCCCGTACTTGGCGGTCTTCCAGACGTTGTAGAGGAACGGCAGGGTGGACGCGCCGAGCAGGAACGAGCCGATGGACGAGACCGTGTTCAGCGTGGTGAAGCCGTCGGCGTCCAGATAATCGGAGTACCGCCGCGGCATGCCCCCCGCGCCGAGCCAGTGCTGCACCAGGAACGTGATGTGGAAGCCCACGAAGAGCGTCCAGAACTGGATCTTGCCCAGGCGCTCGTCGAGCATCCTGCCGGTGAACTTGGGCCACCAGAAGTAGAAGCCGGCGAACATCGCGAAGACGACCGTGCCGAAGACCGTGTAGTGGAAGTGGGCGACGACGAAGTACGAGTCGTTGACCTGGAAGTCCATCGGCGGCGAGGCCAGGATGACCCCGGTCAGCCCGCCGAGGAGGAAGGACACCAGGAATCCGACCGACCAGAGCATCGGCGTCTCGAAGGAGAGCGAGCCCTTCAGCATCGTGCCGATCCAGTTGAAGAACTTCACCCCGGTCGGCACGGCGATCAGGAACGACAGCATCGAGAAGAAGGGCAGCAGCACCGCCCCGGTGACGAACATGTGGTGCGCCCACACCACCATCGAGAGGCCGGTGATCGCCATGGTGGCGGCGACCAGGGTCACGTAGCCGAAGATCGGCTTGCGGGAGAAGACCGGGATGATCTCGGTGATGATGCCGAAGAACGGCAGCGCGATGATGTAGACCTCGGGGTGCCCGAAGAACCAGAAGAGGTGCTGCCACAGGAGCGCCCCGCCGTTCTGCGGCTGGAAGACCAGCGAGCCGAACCGCCGGTCCGACTCCAGGACGAGGAGCGCCGCGGCCAGGACCGGGAACGACATCAGGACCAGGATCGTGGTGAAGAGGACGTTCCAGGTGAAGATCGGCATCCGGAACATCGTCATGCCGGGCGCCCGCATCCCGATGATCGTCGCCAGGAAGTTCACCGAGGCGAGGATCGTGCCGAAACCGGAGAGCGCGAGCCCCATGATCCACAGGTCGGCGCCGATGCCGGGCATCCGCTCCAGGCTGTTGAGCGGTGCGTAGGCGGTCCAGCCGAAGGCGGCGGGTCCGCTCGGCACGAACAGCGAACTGAGCACCATCAGTCCGCCGAAGAGGAACAGCCAGTACGAGAACATGTTCAGCCGCGGGAAGGCGACGTCGGGGGCGCCGATCTGGAGCGGCACCAGCTCGTTGGCGAAGCCGGCGAAGGTCGGCGTCGCGAAGAGCAGCAGCATGATCGTGCCGTGCAGGGTGAACGCCTGGTTGAACTGCTGGTTGTCGATGAGCTGCAGTCCGGGGCGGGCCAGCTCGGCGCGCATCAGCATCGCCATGATCCCGGCGGCGAGGAAGAAGAGGAACGAGGTGACCAGGTAGAGGTGCCCGATCTTCTTGTGGTCGGTCGTGGTGAGCCAGTCGATCAGGACCCGCCCATGCCGTTCCCGAGGTGATTCGACGGCCGCGTCCGCGGTGTCGGTTCCCATCGATGCCTCCGGTTCCGAATCGTCCGGACATGATGCGCGTCCGGGGGGCGGGGGCACGGGAGGGGCGCCGGTCGCGCTGCTCCGGTCGGCCGAGCGTGTGCGCGTCGTGCGCGGAAATCGTGAATACCGGGCGGCGGCCGTTCGCCCCCGAATTCCGCTGACCAGGGCGTGGAACGGAATTCACCGGGCCCTCGTGCGAGGTGTCGGAGTGGGCCTGGAATTACCTGAGAATCGGCCGGAAACTGCCCTTTCGGGTGACGGCGTTCGTGTCAAACATATGTCGAGAAGCTGTGACACAAGCGTGACCGATAAGGGACTAACGTGAGGCACATGACACCGAAGCCGACGTTCCCCGTACCGCCGGAAGACTATGTGGGGCTCGACCAGGAGCACGCCGAACGGCTCGCCCGGGACCACGGCTGGAGCGTGGTCCGCTCCCTGCCGCCGGGCTCGATCATCACCATGGAGTACCTGGAGGGCCGCATCAACTTCGAGGTGACGGACGGTACCGTCACGCGCTGCTGGCTCGGTTAGAGCCGCCGTGGGGGGGGGGGGGGGGGGGGGGGGGGGGGGGGGGGGGGGGGGGGGTGGAGGGGGGGGGGGGGAGGAGGGGGAGGGGGGGGGGGGGGGGGGGGGA